>CALALQ010000107.1 GCA_937925595.1 uncultured Demequina sp.
CGCCGAATACGTCGGACGCTAGGGGCACTCGCGGGGGCAAGAGGCGCACCCATGCGGTACTGCTCTCCTCTGCCCTCTTCGGACTGCTGCACGTGCGCGGAGTCACCACCGCACCCGGGCACTAAGCACAGGCTCTTTCTGCCAAGAATGCCGTCGCCAAGCAGGCGACGGAAGTCGCCGACGAAACCGCAGAAGACCGACATGTCCTCGTGATAGCCGGCGAAGCCCCCGGTCGGCACAAGTCTTAGGCGGGTCGCCGATGCGATTCCACGCCGCACTTCGCGTCGCGGCTCAGGCGCAGATTTCAGGCGCCATCGCGGATGTCGCGAGCAAATGTCTGGGCCCGCGCACGCAGCGTCTCGATTCGGCGCAGGCGTGCGGCTCTTACATCGAACCCCAGATATGCGGGCGGCACCGGTCGTCGCACGTTCGCCGAGCACTCGAAGCGCTCGCACAGAAGCGTTCCGATGGAGTCTCCGTTGCGACCTGCCTTGCCCGCGCGCTTCGCGCCGAAGAAGACGACCTCGTTGGGCAAGGTGACGTCTTCACACCACGAGCACAGTGCCCGTTCGCGCACGCGCTGCTCGGTTTGGCGCAACAGGATCCCGATGAGCTCGTCTTCCACTGGCACGACGATGAAGCCGGCGAGCGGCTGCTTCGGATCGCGCCAGCCGAAATAGTCCAACCTGTCCCACTCGATCTCAGTAAGCGACGGAACTATCAGACCGTTTCGTTCCCGCAGAGAGGCATTGACGAAGGAAGCGCGGATGTCGTTCTCGGTGAATGCGCGCATGATCTCCTACTCCATAGAAGGGACGAGGGCACTTGCTGGGCCGGCCCAAGGCTAACAGCGTTAGCGGAATCAGGCTAACACTGTTAGGCTCCTGGTCGTCCGACGGGTTGCGGCTTTCGTTGTCGGGCTTACCGCCCGCCAGGCCCTTATGCGCCGGGAGTTCTCCCGGGCGGGGAAGCTCGGGCCGGCCCCAAAATCAATCGGAGGATCATTCATGAGGCACTCAATCGCGGCGCGCCCCATCGCGCTCTTCTTGTTGCTGGCCCTCGGCGGCGCGTGGCTGGTCGCCTCGCCCCTTTGGGTCAGTGGTCAGGGTCTGCGCACACCAGGCGCACCTGTTCTCCTCGTGGCGATGATGTTCATCCCTGCATTCGCCGCGGGCCTCGTGCACCTGACCAATAGGGAGGACCGCCGCTTCCTTGAAATAACTTCCCTCAAACCGCGCCTTCCGTTTCGCAGGTGGGCGCCGTACGCAGTGATTGCTTGGCTGGGGCCAATTGTTGCGACCCTCGGATCGCTCGTTGTGGCTGCAGCGCTGGGAGCGTATCGGTTCGACCTCGAGCACTTCAGCGGCGCTCGCGAGGCGGTCTCCGCCGTCCCAGGGGCGTCCCTGCCGGATGTGCCCATTCAAGCCCTCGTTGCACTGCAGATCGGAGCGATGCTGGTGGCTCCGATCCTCAACGTAATTCCCGCACTCGGCGAGGAGATCGGATGGCGCGGCTTCCTCCAGACGCGGCTCCTTCCGCTGGGACAGTGGCCCGCCATGCTGATCACGGGCGCCGTGTGGGGCCTCTGGCACGCGCCCGTGATCCTGCTCGGCTACAACTACCCGGGACACAACCCAGTCGCCGCACTGGGCCTGATGATGGTCTTCTGCATGCTGCTGTCGGTGCTGCTCGGCTGGCTCACACTCGCTTCCGGAACCGTGTGGACGGCCGCGATCGCGCACGGCTTCATGAACGGCGTCGCCTCTCTCGGAGTGCTGTTGGCCTCCGCCGGTCCTATCGATGCCGCCGTGACGGGGCTGCTAGGAGTGAGCGGCTGGGCGGTAATGATCGCGCTCATCGTCCTGCTGATCCTGCTTCGTCAGCTGCCGGTCGTGGAAGCCGGTGAGCGGAAGCGCCCGCGTCAGGTCGTATCCCCTGACTGAGTTCGACGGATGACTCATGCGGACTTGCTTCGCATCGACGATGCTCCTGGCCGCGCCGACGGTCTGCCGCCACGTCCTCCCGGACGCCCTCGCCGTCGCGTTCCCGCGACCCGCCCGCCTCCGGGCACGCCCCATCCATCCCGCTCGAAACGAGACCACGATGAACACCACCCTCATGCCCGTGCGGTCTCTCGACCGCGTTCAGCAACGCCTGAGCGACCTCCGCTCGCGACCCGAGCGTCTGTCGGCCCTGGACCGGCTGTCGCTGCGCGTCGGCCTGTGGCTCCTGCTGCGCAGTTCCGGCCTCGATCGACGCCTCCGACGCCGGCGACTTCATCCGGATGACCCGCGCAGCGCTCGTCCTAATCGACGATGGCTCACGATGGCCAAACACCACTGGACAAGCTAATACCGTTAGCCTATGATGGCTAACACCGTTAGTCATAGGAGTTCGCGATGCGGCAGATTGAGACCACCACAGTCATCGATGCACCTCCGGACGAAGTCTGGGGCGTACTTATGGACAATGCTCGTTACCCGGAGTGGAACCCGTTCATCACGCGTATGAACGGTCAGATCGCGCTGGGCCAGCGGCTGGACATAGAGGTGCGGCCACCTGGCGGCAAAGGGATGCGGTTCCGCCCTCGGGTCACCGTCCTTGAGGAGGGTCGCGAGCTGCGTTGGTTGGGTTCGGTCGGGGTTCCCGGCATCTTCGACGGGTCGCACGCATTCCGTGTGGAGCACTCGGGCAGAGGGACTTTGTTCATGCACTCGGAGACCTTCACAGGGCTTCTCGTGCCGTTCATGTCCGAGACGCTGAGAAGAACAGAGTCCGGTTTCGAAGTGATGAATCGCGCTCTGCGCGCTCGAGCCGAGGAAAGAGCTTCAGCGGCATGACACGGAAAGAGCAAATTCTCGATGCCGCGTCACGGATTCTTATTGAGCAGGGACATTCAGAGCTTTCCATGCGGAAGCTAGCGGATGTGCTCGGGATCCGCGCGCCCTCCCTCTACAAGCACGTGAGTGGGAAGGATGAGGTCATCGCAGGCCTGCAGGAGCGAGCGCTGCGAAGTCTCGGACAAGCGCTCAGCCGCGCTCAGCCCGGCGTCCGATCCCTCGGCGACGCTTACCGCGGTTGGGCGCTGGCCAACCCGGCCGAGTACAACCTGTTCACTCGCGTCCCGCTGCATCGCGATCTGCTTGCGCCAGGGGCGGAGGAGGCAGCGGCGGAGCCCGTGCTGGCTGCGGTCGCGGGCGATCAAGACCGCGCCCGGGCGTTGTGGGCGCTGGCTCATGGGCTGGTTGATCTGGAGCTCGCCGGCCGCTTCCCGCCGGAGGCCGACATAGACGCCGCTTGGCGCACCGCAGTCGAACTGTTCGAGCAGAGCCAGCCAACACCCGCAAACAACTCATAATCACCCCAGAACTTTGGAGGACCCCAATGACGATCACTGCGCCCACTCGGGCACCTCAAACACGTCCCGTGCCCCTTAGGCGGCTGATCGAGCTTCTGCTGCTTAGGATCAGCCTTTTCGCCGCGTTCCAGGCGGCGATCGCCGCAGCGCTCGCCCTTGAAGGAACCCCTGATGCGTGGGCTGCGTCCGCCGCGTGGTGGCCTCTGACCGCTTCAGCCGCGAACCTCGTCAACCTCGGGATGCTTGCGTACTACCTGCGGCAGGACGGGTCGTCCCTTCGCTCGCTATACCTTCCAAGAAGGGCCACAGTTCGCCGCGATCTGGGCGTCGCGCTGGTCACGCTCGTGCTGGCGGTGCCATTGGCCGCGCTGCCGAACATCGGTTTGGCGACCCTCCTTTTCGGCGACGCGCAAGAGGCTTTAAACATGCTCGTTCAGCCCCTGCCTGTCTGGGCGGCGGTACTGGCAATCCTGTTGTTCCCCCTCACAACCGCGCTGGCTGAGCTGCCCACGTACTACGGATACGTGCAGCCGCGACTGGCTGCGCTGAAAGCGCCCGCATGGACGGTCGTTCTCGTGCCCGCAGTGTTTCACGCCCTCCAGCACGCCACCCTCCCGCTGCTTTTCAACCCCTCCTTCATCCTCTGGCGAGCGGCGATGTTCCTTCCCTTCGCGCTCCTCCTGTCCGTCGTCCTCAGGAAGCGCCCGGGCATCCTCCCCTACCTGCTAATCGTGCACTTCGCGCTCGACATGCAGATGGCGTTGCTCGTCTTGCAGGCATAGCTCCGGCATCCCAGATGCCCGGCGGATTTCCCGCCACGCTCCCCTATCCGATACGTCTTGGAGACGCCATGGATCTACGAATACGCCGCGCGCATCTCCGGCGCCGTCTCACTGACTCGCTCGTTCCAGCCACAGCCATCGGGTAGCGGTCGTGATTACACTCGTCACCACAAACCTGGCGTTGAAGTTCATGCTTGAACTCGCCGGTGTCGCCGCATACGCGTACACCGCATTCCGTCTCGTCCCGCACCCGGTATGGCGCGTAGTAGCTGCGATACTCGCCCCACTCCTCGTTGTCGTGATCTGGAGTGCGTTCATGGCACCCAACTCCGACACCCGACTTAACGCGCCCTGGCGGGTGATCGCCGAACTAACCGTCTTCCTCGGGGCCGCCGTGCTCCTGTGGCTCGCCGATCTCCGTGTGCCCGCCCTCGTGTATGGAGCAACAGCCGCACTTTGCGAGCTGCTCTCCGTACTGCTAGAGCCAAATCATGGCGGAGGATCGTGACCGGACGTTCGGTGGGCAAGTCCTCCAAGAGCCCGTCACTCCACGGATGAGCAGCTCATCCAGCGGTCCCTCCCGACGTCGCTGCTCGCCGCCTGAGCCGTTGGCGGCGCAACCATCACGGACAGCGGTGAGCGCTACCGACTTCGAACGGGGGATCCCGATCCCTGCCGTCATCCCCACGATGGGTGAAGCGCCCTGGGTTTGATGGAAGCTCGCGCAATTTGATTCCGACGAGCAGTTCGCGGTCGGCTTGGACAGCAGAGAACGCGTTCTCGAACTCGACCGGCGAGACGTCGCCGAGGTAGCCGTGGAGCCGCTGCGTGTTGTGCCAGTGCACCCAGCCGGGGGTCGCGAGCTCGAGATCCTCGACGGTCTTCCACGGCCCGGATTGTGCGGCTCCGCGGACGAGTTCGGCTTGTAGTAGCCGTTCACGGTCTCGGCCGGGGCATTGTCGTAGCTATCGCCGACTGTGCCGATCGACGGGGTCGCGCCGATCTCCACGAGCCGTTCGCCGTAGCGGATCGACGTGAATTGAGATCCTGCGTCGGAATGACACCGCAGGTCGTCGTGGTGGCGACTGCGCGACCAGCGGGCCATCTCGATCGCGTCGAGCACCATCTCGGTGCGCATGTGCGATGCGACCCGCCAGCCCACGATCATGCGCGAGAACGCGTGACGATGAAGCACACGTAGGCGACACCGGCCCAGGTGGGCACGAACGTCAGATCCGTCACCCAGAGCCGGTTCGGCGCGGTCGCGGTGAACTCCCGGCGCACCAGATCCGGGTGCCTCGCCAGGGTCGGATCGGGCCGGGTGGTCTTCACCCGCTTCGACCGTCTCGAGCCCTGCGGCGCGCATCAACCGGGCCGTCTGGTCCAGACCGATCACCATGCCCGCCCGGCGGGCGGCCTTCCATAGCTTGCGGACTCCATAGACGCGGTAGTTGCTCTCCCACAAGTCTGCCTAACGCCGGCGAGGACCGGCGGTACTGATCAGAGGCGCAATGAACTGCACGCTTGTCAGCCGGCGTAGCAGTTTCAGCATGTGCGGTGTGACCAGCACCGTGATCGTGAGCGTGACTAGAACCCCGAGGAGCGCCCCGTCGATCACGTCATGCGGGTAGTGTTCGCCGGCGGCAACTCGGGCGCTGATCACGAGAAGAGCCAGCGGCAGTGCCGCTGCAGTTGCAGCTGCGGCTGTGAGCGCGATCGCTGTAGCCAGCGCGAACGCGATCGTTGCGTGGTTACTCGGAAGCGACCAGTCCCCTGCTGGTGGGCAGTGCTCGATCACGAGGTTGGGCAGTGCCGCGCAGGGTCTCTGCTGCTTGAAAGCGGTCTTGAGCAGTTCACTGGTGACGTACGCCACCGCAACTCCGATGCCTCCGGTGATCAATCTGCTCATGGCCGGTAGGGAGCGGCGCGAGCGCCAGTAGATGATGCCGGTGAGGGCCAGCAGAGCGAGGAGGCCTGCTTCCCCGGCGATGTCGCCCATTTGGGTGATGCCGAAAGAGTTGCCGAACTCAACGGTCGTCTCCACCACGTGGGTGCCGGTGACGCCGGTACCGCTCCATGACAATCCCGCTAGCGCACCGACGCTGGCAAGGATGATCGCTCCGATCACAGTGGTCGCGGTGCGAAGATCAGGAGGGGACGGGGCGGTCGCTTTGAGCACGGAGTTTCCTTTCAACTGCGGAAGCCGACGCCCCGGGAAGCGGCGATGCCTGGCCAGGATTTCGGTACCGATTGTTCATCACGATCCACGCGCCGCAGCCCAAGGCGGACGGCCGGGATCGCTTAGGAGTTCATCAACGACGTAGCAGGGTTGGGGTTGGTCGTCTCACGGCACAGCTGTCGAGATGGCGAAGGTGGGCATTCTTCAGGATGAGAAACAGTGCAACCTGCCGTCCGTGCAGCTCGCGCGGAGTGACTCCTTTCAGAGTTGGCTGTGGAGGGCCGCCGCTACACCCAACAGCAGCACCGACATGGAGGTGACGGCGAGGACGCTCTCCGTGAGCGCGATGTTCTTCTTCGCCATCCGAACGGCAAACACATTGATCAACGAGTGCGCGGGAATAGTGAGGAGCACGAGCCAGGGCTCGGCGAAGAGCAGCAGCGTGAAGCCGATGTGCAGCATCGTTGCGCTCAGCCGCTCGAAAAGGCCCCACGCAGGGTGATGTTGGGTGAGCATCCCGTGACCTTCCAGGATCGCTCGCGCTTCGAGCGACTTCGGGTCGTCTTTTGTGAGAAGGTTGGCGACTGCGAGAGTGTTGACTGCGATAAGCAGCACTTCGACTGCCGCCCAACCGAAACCGGCCCAGACCGCCTCGTCCACTGTGCGGATTGCAAGCAGTACGATACCGAGACGCACAAGTTCCTCGGCCGGACCTGAGAACCAACCAACAACTGCCGCCGGTCGCGCTTTGTTCGCTCGACGGCTCGCGAGGACCGCGACGGGCTGCCTGAGCAGTAACGCAACTACCCATCCGACAGCCCCTAGAACTGCGGATATCACGTCGACTCCACCGGTGTAGGTGAGCACGAGCGCACAGGCGATGATCGGGGCAGGAATGAGCGCGGCGGCACTGAAGCGCATCCTGCGTGATGCGAGGGCCGGCGTCGTGGCGGTCATGGCTTCTTCCTCCGGATACGGTCTGCGGGCATGGTGATCGTTGCGAACAGTCGCGGTCTGCGGCCCGCTGCGGGCGGCTGCTTGAGTCGCGACCGGATAACGGCGCCGAGTTCGCCAATCATCTGGGCAAGTTCGTCGTCTGTCAGGTTCAGGACGTGCTCCTGATACCCCACCAGATCGCGCTCTAGATCAACGGAGGGGCGCTCGAGGTACTGCCCGTACTCGGCCATAAGCCCGGCAACGAAGGTGGCGAAGAACCGGAAGTGGTCTTCCTTGCTCGCGCCGGCCAGGTCATGGGCGCTCAAGATGGTGTCGCTGCCGAGGGCGTAGGTTCTCTCGATCGTTCCTCGAACTGGTCGCTCAGAGGCGATCGTCAGCACTTGCACCTCATGCAACAGCGCGATGTGGCGGTAGAGCGTCGCTTGGGGGATGTCGGGAAGTGCCTCCGCCAGCTGCCTCGTCGTGAGCGGGCCAGCGCCGAGGGCACGCAGAATCGACATGCGTTGCGGATGGAGGATTGCCTCGGCAACTCCGGCTTTTGTTCCCATGAGCTAGAACATTACCACATTTGATAACGTTGGTCTCGTCTCAGCAACTGGGCTTCAGGGGAGGAAAGAGGAATGGCTCAAATTCGCGTGCTTGAGCACGAAATCGTCATCGAGCTCGGGCTAGCCGAGCGAATAGCTGCCCTGCGAGGCAACGTGAGGGTCCCGCTTGCCTCTGTCATCTCAGCCGAGGTGATGCCGACTCTGGCGGTGACCGGCATCAGAGCCCCCGGCATATGGGTGCCGGGCCTATCGAAGATTGGTACTTGGCGCAGCTTGCACGAACGCAGTCTTGTACTTGCTCGCCCCGGCGCGCCCGCTCTTCAAATCCGACTCAAAGGGGAGACCTTTGACAACCTTATCGTCGCCGTCTCAGATCCATATTCGAAGCGCGAAGCTATTCGACGCGCGATCGCTCACCCATACGCTCACCGTAGCTAACGTCATGCAAACCGGGTCAGCCTCGCGGCCTCGGGGCTGACCCTCTGCCGCAGGCGTCTCGGGAAGGCAGCCACCGGCGTCGGCGGCCAGAAGGCGCGCCTGGCGCAGGTGGTGTTCGCGCTCCCCGGCACGCTCGCCATGAGGGTGGGCCAGCTGCGGCCC
>CALALQ010000108.1 GCA_937925595.1 uncultured Demequina sp.
GTTCGCACGGCATTTCCGCCGAGGACGGCCCGAGCGGCCGCCTCGCGCCCGATTTTCGAGATTTGCCGTGCGGACGCAGGGGGCGGCGGGGATTTGCCGTGCGGACGCAGGGCGGGGGGCTGGGCTTGGAGCGCGGTTTGGCGCGCGGTTTGGCGCGTGGGTTTGGCGGCCCGACGCTGGTCCCCGGCAATGCGACAATGTCGCCATGCCTTCTTACGCCTTGATTCGTCGTGTCTTGGGGGTGGGACTCGTCGCGGTGCTGCTCGCAGCGGTGGCCGCGCCCGCCTCTGCCCACTCCAGCCTGCTGTCCTCCGATCCCGAAGACGGAGCCACCGTCGACACCCTCGATACCATCCGCCTCGAGTTCTCCGAGGACCTCCTGGAGATCGGCAACTCGATCACCATCGTTGACGGCGCTGGCGAGAAGGTGAAGCTCGACGTCACGCGCCCCAAGGACAACGTGCTCAAGGCCGAGGTGCCCGCGCTCGCGCCGGGTGAGCTCACCATCACATGGCGCAACGCATCCGTAGACGGCCACACCGAGAAGGGCGAGTTCACCGTCACGCTGCTCGCGCCGCCGCCCGAGCCCAGCCCCACCCCTTCCCCAACGCCAAGCGAGACGGCGGCCCCCAGCCCCACGCCCGTGCCCAGCCCGTCCGTGACGCCCACTGCTGAGACGGGCCAAGACGAGGACGGCGGCGTCTCGCCGTGGCTGTTCGGCGCGCTCGGTCTCGTGGTCATCGGCGGCGCGGCCGCCGCGCTCATCGCTGCCACCCGGCGCCCGGCGAGCGGAGACTGATGAAGATCCGCCTCGGCACTCGCGGCTCGGCCCTCGCGACAACGCAGTCGGGCCTTGTGGCCGACGCTCTGGTTGCCGCGGGCGCGGAGCGTGGGCTTGAGGTCGAGGTGGAGCTCGTCACGATCACCACACATGGGGACGTGTCGCGAGCGTCACTCGTGGGACTGAGCGAGGTTGGCGTGTTCGTCACCGCGCTGCGCACCTCGCTGCTCGCGAGGGAGTGCGAGGTCATTGTGCACTCGCTCAAGGACATGCCGGTGGCTCCCTTCGAGGGCCTGGAACTCGCCGCGATTCCTGCTCGCGAGGACCCTCGTGACGCACTCATCGCCGGCGGACACACGCTTGCGGGACTGCGTTCCGGCGCGGTGGTCGGCACCGGTTCGCCGCGCCGCGCGGCGCAGATCCTCGCCCAGCGTCCCGACCTCAAGACCGTCGACATTCGCGGCAACGTCGACACTCGTCTGTCGCGAGTGGGGGAGGATCTCGACGCCGTGGTCCTTGCCGCTGCCGGCCTCAACCGCCTTGGCCGTGCCGAGGAGATCGACGAGCTGTTCGATCCTGCGGACGTGCTCCCGGCGCCGGGCCAAGGAGCGCTCGCGGTTGAGATCTCCACCCAAGCGCCAGCAGAGCTCGCGGACCTGGTCCGTTCCCTCGATGACCCTCAGACTCGCGCCGCCGTTACGGCCGAGCGCGCGGCCCTTGGCGTCCTCGACGCCGGCTGCAGCGCCCCGGTGGGGGCGATCGCGACAGTCACGGATGGCGTGCTGGAACTCACCGTTCGCGTGATGAACACTGCAGGAACCCTGACCCTCACAGAGACCGCCTCGGGTCGCGCGGAGGACGCCGTCTCTCATGGGAGGCGCGCCGCCTACGCCCTTCTGGGGCGGGGTGCGTCGTCGCTGATGGGACGCAAGTGACCCTCGCCGGTCGCAGGCTCCTGGTCCCGGTCACCGCCGGACGCCGGGACCTGGCCGAGCGGCTCCGCGCCCAGGGAGCGACCGTCGACGAGGTGGAGTTCATCGCCATCACCGAGTCCTCGGAGCCCGACCGCCTCACGGACCTCACTCGCGAGTGGTGCGACGGGAGGTTCGACTGGCTAGCAGTCACGAGCCGCAACGCCGTCCTCGCGATGCATGGGGCTGCGGCCGGGCTCGGCCGCTCTCTCAGCGAACCCATCCCTCTGAGCCGGGTCGCGACGGTAGGTGACGCGACGCGCGGAGTGTGTGCGAGCGTCGGGCTGGATGTCGCTCTCGTGCCGAGCGCACGACAGGACGCCGCAGGCATCGTCCAGGACTTGCCCGAGGGCCCCGGCGCCGTGCTCGTTCCGCTCGGCGATCTCGCGTCGCCGGTGCTCGCGAGGGGTCTCGCGCGCAAGGGTTGGGACGTGACCCAAGTCGAGGCGTACAGGGTTGTTGACGGCCCCGGGATCGGACCGGAGACCGCTGCGGCGCTCGCGGCGGGGGAGTACGACGCGGTGCTCTTGACGTCCGGATCGGTCGCCGAGAGGTATGCGCCGCACGCGACCCCTGACACACTTGTCATTGCGATCGGCCGCACCACGGCCGCGGGGGCGAGGGCCGCCGGGGTCCGCGTGGACGGAGTCGCCGTGAATCCCACCTATGAGGGGCTCATGGAGGCACTGGCCGACGCTCTACGCACCAGGGAGGACGCATGACAGGCCCGCTCCGGCTGCGCAGGCTCAGGGCAACGCCCGCGCTGCGCAGGCTCGTGACGGAGACGAGAGTGTCTCCCGCCCAGTTGGTGCTGCCCGTGTTCGTGCGTGAGGGCCTCGAGGCTCCGCGACCCATCGACTCCCTACCAGGGGTTTCGCAACATTCTTTGGACTCTCTCGCGGAGGAAGTGCGCCGTGCGGCGCGCGCCGGGCTTGGCGGAGTGATGCTCTTCGCGGTGCCGCAGGCACGGGACGCTGTCGGTACGCAGGCGCTTCTTCCCGAGGGAATCCTCAATCGCGCAATCTCCGTGGCGCGTGAGGCCGCGGCAAGGGATCTGGTTGTGATGGCGGATCTCTGTCTTGATGAGTTCACCGATCACGGCCATTGCGGGGTGCTCGCCGCGGACGGCACCGTAGACAACGACGCGACCCTCGAGGTGTACGCGCAGATGGCGCTAGCGCAGGCCGCCGCCGGGGCCGAGGTGCTGGGGCTGAGCGGCATGATGGACGGCCAGGTCGCCGCTGTGCGCGAGGCGCTCGACGGCGCCGGGCGGCACGACGTGGCGATCCTCGCGTACGCGGCCAAGTACGCGTCCGCGTTCTATGGACCGTTCCGCGACGCCGTGGAAAGCCAGCTCGAGGGCGACCGCCGCACGTATCAGATGAACCCGGCGAACCGTCGCGAGGGACTGCTCGAGGCCGCGCTCGACGAGGCCGAGGGCGCGGACATCCTCATGGTCAAGCCGGCCCTGCCGTATCTGGACGTGCTCGCGGACGTTGCCGCAGCGTCGGCCGTGCCGGTAGCCGCGTATCACGTGAGTGGCGAGTATGCGCAAATCGAGGCGGCCGCGGCGAACGGCTGGATTGACCGGCGCGCGGCGCACGTTGAGGCCGCGACGTCGATCGTGCGCGCGGGGGCGGACATTGTGCTGACGTACGCGGCGATCGAGCTGAGTGAGTGGCTGCAGTGACGCACGCGGCTTCCGAGTTTGCTGAGCGCGCCGCTGGCATCATCCCCGGCGGGGTGAACTCGCCGGTGCGCGCGTGGAACGGGGTGGGCGGGCATCCGGTGCCCATCGCCTCTGGCTTTGGCGCGTATGTCACGGACGAGGCGGGCGCGCGGTACGTCGACATGGTCTGCTCGTGGGGAGCGGCGATCGTTGGGCACGCGCACCCCGCGGTGGTGGAGGCGGTGCAGCGCGCGGCCGCGCAGGGCCTCAGTTTTGGAGCGACCACGGAGGCGGAGGTGGGACTCGCGGAGGAGATTCGCCGACGCTACCCGCCGGCAGAGCGCGTGCGCCTGGTCTCCACGGGTACAGAGGCGACGATGACCGCGCTGCGGCTCGCGCGCGCGGCCACGGGTCGCGACATGATCGTGAAGTTCGCAGGGTGTTATCACGGGCACTCGGACGCGCTGCTGGTCGCGGCGGGCTCTGGGCTCGCGACGGCTGGCGTGCCGGACTCTGCCGGGGTCACCAAGGCCGTCGCTGCGGACACGCTCGTGCTGCCCTATGGCGACGAGGCCGCGCTCACGGACGCCTTCGCGGAGCACGGCGCGGCGATCGCCGCCGTGATCGTGGAGGCCGCTCCCGCGAACATGGGCGTGGTGTCGCCGCCGCCCGAGTTCAATCGCCTCATCTCCGAGCTGTGCCGCAATGAGGGCGCAGTCATGATCTGCGATGAGGTACTCACGGGCTTCCGTGCCGGACCCGCTGGGTACTGGGGGGTCGAGCGGGACGTTGCCATAGCGTCGGGCAAGGAGCCCTGGACGCCGGATCTGGTGACGTTTGGCAAGGTCATTGGCGGCGGAATGCCGGTCGCCGCGGTCGCTGGCCGGCGCGATCTCATGGAGCAGCTCGCGCCGCTGGGGCCCGTGTACCAGGCGGGGACTCTCTCCGGGAATCCGGTGGCTGTTGCCGCGGGCCTCGCGACGTTCGAACTGCTGGATACGGCGGCGTACGCGCACCTTGGGTCGCTGTCCGACGCTCTGGTTGCCGGGGTCAGCGGAGCATTGGCCGACGCTGGGGTTCCGTTCGCGGTGGGGCGCGCTGGCACGCTCGCCTCGTTCTTCTTGGGGCTGGCCGAAGCGCCCGTGACGTTTGACGCGGCGCGATCGCAGGATTCTGCGGCGTACGCGAGGCTGTTCCACGCGATGCATGATGGCGGCGTGTATCTGCCGCCGAGCTCGTTCGAGGCGTGGTTCCTGTCCACGGCGCACACGCACGCGGATGTTGACGCGGTGGTTGGTGCGGTGGCTGGGGCGCTGCGCCTGTAGCGCTCGACTACGGCAGGGCGTCCGGTCCGTCGACTCCGGCGATGGTCGTGAGGGCGTCGGGGGCGTGTTCGGGGCAGATGATGGGGGCGTAAAGCGCGGCCGCGAGTTCGCTGGTGTCGCTGGCGGTGCGGGCGCTCGCTTCGAAGGTCGCGGAGGCTTTGAACACGAGGTCTTGGTAGCTTTCGCCTTGGGCTAGCCGAGCGCATACCTTCCACGCGGTGTCGAGTGCTGTGGCTTCGTCGGCTCCATCGAGAGTTGTGGATGTGCGGTCGTCGACAGTGACTAGTAGCGCGATCTCGCGGGCCGGACGAGGAACGGCCGATCCAATTGCTTCAGCGCGCTGAAGGCTGTCGATCGCGGTCGCGTCAGGTGGTAGGTCGTTGGGTAGACCAGCCTTCGCGAGCGCGGCGGATACGGTCTCGTCGTATTGGCGCATGAATGTGTCGCGCTGTGCCGTGCTCCAGTCCAGTACTGGGGAGTTTGCGCCGTCCCATGACTCGGCGGCGTCGAATACGGGGACGGTGGGCTGGGCGGTGGGTTCCACACTGTCATGCGTGCATCCCGATAGGACCGCCGCGATCACAGCGCAGATCAAGAATGCTCGCATAAAGGGTTCCCCCTGGATGTGGTGACGATTGGCACCCTGAGGGTAACTGATGCAGAAGTTCTTCGGGTAACTGATGGGGAACTCCTTGAGGTTACACAGTGTGACCTATTTGGCATGAGTTTGCGCGCGCAGGATGCGTTGGTTATGTTCCAGTAAGTTTTCTTGTCGAATCGGAATCGGGGGCCACGTGTCGCGTCAAAGTCGGGTCTGCCGCAGCGTTAGGTGACATCTGATCTGGCTTGCTCCTCGGGGCGGCCT
>CALALQ010000109.1 GCA_937925595.1 uncultured Demequina sp.
TGATCTCGGAGATTGCGGGCGCGAGGCGCGTCGCCTCCGCGAGCCCATTGCCCTTGAGCGCGATTGCTCCGCGCTTGAGTTCAAGATTCGCCGCGACCGCGATGATGTCCGCGTTGCCCGTGCGCTCGCCGTAACCGTTGACGCAGCCCTGCACGTGCGTCGCACCCGCCGCGACCGCCGCCATCGAATTGGCGACCGCGCAGCCCGAGTCGTTGTGTGCGTGCATGCCCAACTGAACCGACGTCCGGCCCTTCACCGCCGTGACAATGCCAGCCACGTCGTCGGGCAGCATGCCGCCGTTCGTGTCGCACAGGACGAGCGTCGACGCTCCCCCGGCCTCCGCGGCGAGCAGTGCGCGCACGGCGTACTCCGCGTCGAAGCGGTAGCCGTCAAAGAAATGTTCGGCGTCGAGGACAACCCGACGCCCCTCGCCCACAAGGAATGCCACGGTCTCCTCGATCATCTTGAGGTTCTCGTCGCCGGAGACGCGCAGGGCGCGCTCCGCGTGGCGGATGTCGGTCTTGGCGACGAGTGTGATGATGGGCGCCTCGGAGTCGACCAGTGCGCGCACCTGCGGGTCAGCGGCGGCCGTCGAGCCCGCACGGCGCGTCATGCCGAATGCCGCGAACTGCGCGTTCTTGAACGTCAACTCCTTGTTGACCAGGGCGAAGAACTCGGTGTCCTTGGGAACCGCTCCAGGCCAGCCGCCCTCGATAATGCCCACGCCCAGCTCATCAAGCAGCGGGGCAATCGCCATCTTGTCCGCTACGGACAGATTCATGCCCTCCTGCTGCGCGCCATCGCGCAGCGTGGTGTCGTAGACCTCAACGGTGAGATCCGTCATGACTTGCTCCTTCGGCTTGAGCGCCCGGCTTTCCCAACAAAAAAGCCTCCCAGGGGTGCGGGAGGCTGCGCGTCGGGGGTCACCGACGCGCTACGGAATGATGATCGAGGCGTGCATCGCGTTTATTGTGGCACAACTCACCGGTCCGACGCTTCCCTCAGTTCCGTACGGACTCTCGCCGCGATCTGGGGCACGTCTCGCAAGTCGCCGGAAGCGACGGCCATGACGAGGTCGAAGAGTTCGTCGTTGGTGAGCATGCTGCGGCGGCCGTTGATGTCCAGGAATATCACCATGGCAATCGCGCTCAGACGCTTGTTGCCGTCCACTAGCGGGTGGTTGAGGCACAACGAGTGCAGCAGCGCGGCCGCTTTGAGGATGAGGCCGGGATATGCGTCCGCGCCCATCAGTGTGGTCGCTGGACGCTCTAGTGCCGACTGCAAGAGTCCCGGATCACGAATTGGCCCTATCCCCTCAGCCTGAATTATCGCCACGACGTGGCGGTACTCGAGATACCGCACCATGGTCTAGACGGAGCCAAGCCGGTCGAGTGCCTCGCGATATTCGACTGACGCACGGGCGTAGGCGGCCATGACATCCTCATCGATGCTCAGCGCCTGGTCAGCGCGCTCCACGGCACGCAGGACTGCCTCGTTCTTGGAGATGCCCTCGCGCTCCGCGAGGCGCGCGATCGCGTCATCGTGCTGCTGAGTGGTGCGCAGTGTCATTGCCATACCACTGTGATACCACTGTGGTATCACTGCTGTCCATCCCACCCACCCCCACACTTTGCCCTCGCCCTGCGTTGTAGCCAGTGAGACACTGGCGGAGGGAGGCAGAACCGGTGGGTTCGTGGGCAGAGACGCTTGACACCCTGGTCAGGGAGCGCGGCAGCGCGCTCTACGGCTATGCCTACGTCCTGACCGGCGACCACTACGCCGCCGACGACCTGCTGCAAGACGCCCTCTACCGCGCGTTCCGCCATGCTCGCTCAAACATGCCGCTCGATGCCGCGCACGCCTACGTGCGCCGCGCCATGCAGACCGCGCTCGTCGACGGCCATCGCCACGCACTCACTCGGCCCAAGCCGGACCACCGCTCAGCTGATGCGCGCGAGCCCGACGCCACGGCAGCGTCGGCCACCCGCAATGCCCTCCATGAGGCGGTGCTGAGCCTGCCGCCAAGGGAGCGCACGTGCGTCATCATGCGCTACTTCGACGGGCTCAACGCGACGCAGATCGCGAACGAGCTGGGGCTGCAGCCGGGCACGGTGCGGCGGTACTTGGCGGACGGCGTGGCCACCCTCAGCCGCACCCATGGCGACTTTGGGCTTTCGCCTGAGGACCTCACCGTGGAAGAGCAGGAGACGTTTGTGATCGTTGATGTGAAGGAGGCGGGGCGATGACCACCGAACTTCAGGAGGCGCTGGACCGGGCTTCACGGGAGGCGGGACAGGCGTTCGCGGCTCGCGACGCCGTCGACGTCATCGAGCCCGCTGCCCGACGCGTCCGTCGCCACCGCGCCCGGCTCACCGGATTCGCCGCGCTGGGTTCGGTCGCGGTGATGACCGGCATGCTGTGGGGCGCGGAGGCGCTGAGTCCCCTGCCTGCCCCGCTTGAACCTGCTTCCACGCCCGTTTCGACGGTTGTGGCGGAGGACAACTCGTGGGCGACCCTTGAACTCGCCGCCCAAACAGGTCCGCGCCGGCACGGGGAGGTGCGCAAGAACTCGGTGGCAGGGATGATCTGCAACCACGAAAGCCCCACGGATGACCCCCGCGTCTCGGTGGCGCGCGTCAACGACCCGACCGTGAGCCACGCCATCGCCTTTGAAGACTGCGCTCCCGTGTGGTTCAAGCGCGGACCTGCGACCGGTGACATGCGCAGCAACATCTCCATCACCCAGTCCCCTGAAGCACGACTGAGCCTCGAGTTCAGCGTGGTCAACACGTCCGATCAGCCCATCGAAATCGACACCGAGTCCGTGTTCATGTGGGTCGAGACGGCTCCCGCGGAGATGGGCGACGGGCCTCTCGCCACGTACTCGCGCACGCTCGTTGGACCGTCCATGTGGCTCGATCAGAGCACCGTTCATGCACTGCTTGACTCGGGAGACGACTCGACCGTCGTCAAGCCTGGCGAGCGCTTCTCCGGCTTGATCGTCGCGAATGAGCTCGCGGGCGAGGGACCGCTCTCCGATGCCGCCTCATACCGCACCCCGCTCAAGATCAGCGTGTGGGCGCGGATCCATGAGGAGAGCCCCAGCGGCGACGCGAGTTACCTGGTGCAGTTGGGTGAGACGCTCACGCACTACATCACGGAGCAGGTCACGCTCAGCGACCGTTGAGCCTGGCGCGCAGCGAGCGCCACTCGGGCAGGTACTGATTCATGAGCGCCGTGAACTGCGGGCCATGGTTCTGCACAAACAGGTGCGCGATCTCGTGGACCACGACGTACTCGAGCAGCTCCTCATCCTTGCGCCCCAACTCGAGCGCGATGTTGATGTGCTTGCGCTCGGCGTTGCAGCTGCCCCAGCGGGTGGTCATGCGCCGAATGGTCCACGTGGGCTCGTCGGCGCCCATCGCGAGGCTCCAATAGGCGATGAGCGAGGGGAGCAGCTCTCGGAGCCTGGCCCTAGCAGCGTCGGCCTCCGGTCCCGTGGTGAGCGGAGTGGGCGCTGCCTGCGCGCGCAACTGCGCCGCCGCGATCCAACTGGCGCGGCTCGCGACGAACTGATCGATCGCCTTCTTCGACACGTGGTGCGGAGCGCTCACGAGCACCTCGCCGTGCGGCGCCGTCACCCGGATGCGCATGTTCTTCATGCGCTTTCGCGTGAGCGTGTAGGCGGGCAGCTCCATGGCGAAAAGGGTACGCGGGAGAACTGACACCCAACCGCAGGCTGTGAAAATGCGTATCTGCTTGCATGACAGGGACACTGGACCCATGAGCGACTGGGCAACGACCCTCGACACGCTCCTCAGAGAGCGCGGACCGGCACTGTTCGGCTACGCCTACGTGCTCACCGGATCCGCGCACGCTGCTGAGGACCTGCTCCAAGACGCCCTGCTGCGCACCTTTCGCACGGGGCGAGGGTCTCGCGGCCTGGATTCCGCCCATGCGTACGTCAAGCGCGCGATCACGAGCGCGTTCATCGACTCCGGCCGACGCTCCGCCGCCCGGCCTCGCACCGTCACCGATGAAGGGGTTGAGTCGGTTGCGCCCGATCATGCAGGCGCGTCAGCGGAGGCGGCCGACCTGCGCGCGGCGCTGCTGACACTGCCGCCTCGAGAGCGGGCGTGCGTGGTGCTGAGGTATCTCGAGGACCTGCCCACCGCCTCGGTGGCCGCGGAGCTGGGTCTCGCCCAAGGCACCGTCAAGCGCTACCTCGCCGACGGTGTCGCCAAGCTGCGCGACGCCAACCTGGACGTCGACTTCACCGAACATCAGACCATTCCCGTCACGGAAGGACGCAGGCCATGAACACTGCCTATGACCTCATGGAGAGCCTGCGCGAGCAGGGAGCCGCGCGGTTCAGCGAGACGGGCCTTGCCCGGGACCACTCTCCCCTGACACGCAAGGTGCGCCGCCACCGGGTGGTCCGCACCTCGGGCGCTTCCGTCGTGGGCGTTGCGGCAGCGACTGCGGTGACTTTCGCGGCGTTCGACTTTCTCGACAAGGACTCGGCTGTTCCCCCTGCCAACCCCACCTCGTCGGCTCCGGCGCCCACAGCGTCGGGCAATGTGAATGCGGAACTGAGAGGGACGCTCTACGTCGCTAGGGGTGAGCGCGCGGAGTATGTGGCGCGCGATCTTGCGGCGATCTTCGATGTGAGCGATGAGGAGGCGACGGCCGCGCTTGAAGCCGCGTTGCCGCTTGAGTCGGCAGGCAGCCTTGAGGGGTGGGTCGCGCCGGGCGAGTATCGGGTGCGCGAGGACGATTCGCTCGAGGCGGCCGCGGCGCAGGTGGTTGGTGCGCAGGTCGCAGCTCTGGAGGGGCTCGGCATCCCTCGCAGCGAGTGGGAGCAGACCGTCATCATCGCGTCGATTCTCGACAAGGAGGCGCCCGTGCTTGTCGACAAGCGGATGGTCTCGACTGTTATTCACAATCGGCTTGAGCAGGGCATCAGGCTCGAGATCGAGTCGCCACTCGCCTACTTCTTGCGAGCCGACGAGCAGCTCGTGGGCGATGACGGCTGGGCCGTGGACACGCCGTACAACCTCTTCATGTACGAGGGGCTGCCACCCACGGCGGTTGGCGCGGCGTCCGCGGAGGCGCTCGAGGCCGCGGCCAACCCTGCCGAGGGCGACTGGATCTACTTCTTGCGCAAGCCGGATGGCAACATCCTCGTGTTCTCCACCTTCGACGACTTCGCCGTGGCGGTGGACGAGTACTACCCGGGCACGGGCGCGTCCGACTAGATCTGCTGGACGCGCTCCACGTTCGCCGTGAGTTCGCGCAGCTGCGCGGCGGTGGTGCGCTTCACGTAGGCGGGGGTGTCGCGCTCGACTCGCCACGACTCGCTCAGCGGGCCAAGGTCGACGGAGTCGAAGCCGATGGCGTCGAGGAAGTCCGCGACATAGGCGTTGGCCTCAGGGTCGTTGCCGGCGATGGGCAGCGCGCGGCGGTTCTCCGCCCCGGTTGGCAGGCCGTCCTTGGTGATGTCCGCCGCCGGAATGTTGTTGAAAGCCTTCACCACCTTGCTCGTGGGCAGGTGGGCCTGCAGCAGCTCCGAGGTGGTGGACTCGTTGCGATCGAGCGCCTCGATGCGGCCGTCACGCTGGGGGTAGTAGTTGTTGGCGTCCATGACGACCTTGCCGGCGAGCGGCTCAACCGGAACGTTCTTGTACTTGCCGAGCGGCACGGCGACGAGCACGAAGTCGCCCGCGGCACCCGCCTCTTCCGCGGTGGCGGCGCGAGCCTTGGAGCCGAGCTCCGCGATGAGATCGGTGAGCGTCTGCGGCCCACGCGAGTTCGAGATGACCACGTCGTAGCCGGCCGCAACGGCGGCCTTCGCGACGTTCGAGCCGATCTGGCCGGCTCCGATGATTCCCAGAGTTGTCATGTTGGCCGCAACACAAGGCGGCCGCCGGTCATTCCGCAGAAGGTTCGGTGGTCGCAGTGCCCGACGCTGCGGCTGGCTCTTCGTCGAAGGGCCAGCGGTAGCCCATTGCGGTGCCTACCAGCGCAAAGGCGGCGGTGATGATCGACAGGACCTGAGCGTCGGCCATCCACGCGGCCACGGCGCCGGCGAGCAGGAAGGCGAGGCGGACGATCTCTTTGGCCGGGTGAGGAAGAGAGCGCGGCGCCTTGGGCGACAGCATCAGGGTCCAGATCACCGAGACGAAGAACGGGACGGACAGGCCCACAAGCCAGCCCCAGTATCCGGAGAAGCCGGTGTAGCCCCACCAGAACAGGCCGGCGTACATGCCGAGCTCGGAGAAGAAGACCAGGGCGCCAGCGAACCACTTCACGGCTCAGTCCTCCTTGAGGTCGTCGGCCCTGGACCTGCGGGTCTTGAGGAAGGCGACGATGACGAAGATGACGGAGTAGACGGACACGGCGGCGGCGCCGAGCATGAGGAAGACCAGGGCGAAGTTACCGTCCTTGGACGGCTCCGCGGCGATCCACAGGATCACGAGGTTGAACACCGCGTACAGGCCCTCGAAGATGAGGATGTTGCGCCACCAGGTGGGGTTCACGGGGGCGAAGCGCTCGTAGCGGATGTAACCCACGACGCGCAGCATCCAGGCGAAGGTCAGGTACAGCGCAACGATGAGGACGGCTGCGAAGCCGCCGATGAGAACCGAGGGAACCTCGTCTTTGGCGAGGCCCGACTCCGGGGTCCACCGCGACTGGCTCAGCGCGCCGATGATGAACGCGCCCACCACCTGGAAGAGGAAGACCGCAAGGGAGATGCCGGAGTACCGGTTGATGAAGTTGCGCATGGTGGCACCAGGGTAGTTGACCGGGGGTTGGGTGAGGTGCGGGGCTATTCCGTAACAACCGGGTGGAAGTAGTCGAAAACAGCCGTTTCGATGGGCTGGTCGAAGTCGAGGCGCATTGTGACGACACTGAGCGGCTTGCCGTCGTCGCCAGGCATTGTCGTTTCGCGCGCCTCGTGAGGTTCCGCGCGGCCGAGGAAGTAGAAGTCTGCCCCTTCGGCGTCGCTCTTCTTGGCGAAGACAAACGGTGTGGCGCTCTTGTTGACGATCGCACGGACTTCGCCGCTCGCAAGTGTGCGGCGACTTCGTGTGAACCAGGTCATCGAGTACCGGTCGAGCAATTCGTCTTCGTAGGCAGTGCTCGCCGAGATCTCGTCTGATTTGTGAAGTGTGACGAAGATAGGACACGAGGACGTTGGCAGGTCGACCTTATAGCCGTAAATGGTCGATGCCACGTTCTTTTCCCAGCACAGCAGACGACAAGCATCCTTGCGCGTGTACTGGCGACCGGGGGTGAAGGGCTCGGAGACGTTGTAGCGAGACCTGATCACGTCGAGCCCTGTTGCGATCAAGTCGTCAACAGCGTGGGTGAAAGCCGCGTTGGATCGGTGGGACTCTACGAAGCGATCGGTAAGCCGCCACCGATTTCCCGCACTTTCCACTATCGGCCGCGCAAAGCGCTTGCGCTCACCTTCGGTATGGAATTCGAGGGTGAGACTGCGCAGCGCGCTAGCCACATGCCTGTGATCGCCGTTAGCCCCTGACCGCGCGATGATCTTGCCGGCCGTTACTACATCGAGCTCAGACCCGTCCAACATCGCCTGGACTAGGAGCAACTCGTGAACGCGCTTGGCATCCAAGGCTTCGCTCGACAGAAGCGTCAATGCGTCCTTGTCCATCGGGCTGAGAACGCTGTCAACCTTGAACAATCGTTCGAGCAACGCCGGATAGTTGCCAAGGCGATTGGCCAGCAGAACGGGGTCAACGCTCTCGAAACGCAAGTAGTCGTGGAGGTCAGGCAGCCTCCCGAGCCGATTGCGCAGAATCTCGATGGACTGTTTCAAGTTGTGCAGGCTGTCGAGCTTCGCCTGGGCGATTGCCTCGAGCACGCGTTGTTGGGAGATGCGGTCGAATCGCACGCTCGAAAGACCAGGCAAGACGCCGCTCTCCTCTGCGCTGATCAAACTCTGCCGCAGAGACTCCTTGTTCAGTGAGTCGTCCCCAAAGAGCGCAATGGGGATGAGGTAGTTGTTCGCGTAGTTCCCGATGAAGTCGATGACGACTATGTACTCCTTGCCCGGGTGCTTACGAAGACCGCGCCCCAACTGCTGCACGAACACAATGCTCGACTGCGTCTGGCGCAGCATCACGACCTGATTCACCGACGGGATGTCCACTCCCTCGTTGAAGACATCAACGGTCAGGATGTAGTCCAGTTCGCCACGCTCGAGCCGTTCGACACTCGCCTCACGGAATTCGACCGGGTCTTCGCCAGTGAGCGCGATTGTTCTCAGGTGGCGTCCGCGAAACGTCGCTTCGTTGAGTTGATGCGAGAGCGCTCGGGCTTCTTCCTTGCTGCTGCAGAACATCAAACCGCGCGGCTCAACCCCAGCCTGTGCATACGTCTCGAGCGCACGCACGATGTGGTCCACTCGCACGCGGGACGCGAGTTTGTCGAGACCCACGTCGACCGTGGCGGCCGACCCGTCATCGAAACTCACGTCCGCTACTCCGTAATAGTGGAACGGCGCGAGCATGTCGTCTTCGAGCGCGCGTCCCAGGCGGATCTCATAGGGCACGTTGAACTCGAACAACTCGAACACGTTGAAGCCGTCAGTTCGTTCGGGTGTCGCGGTGATACCCAACATGAACTCCGGCTCGAAGTGGTCCACCACCTTCAAGTACGAATCCGCGCCCACGTGGTGGACCTCATCGATGAGCACGTAGTCAAATGCATCGGGGGCCAGGGAGCTGAGTACGTCCGGTTGGGCCAGAGTCTGAATGGTGGCGAAGACGAACCGCCGATCACTTTGATTGCGGCCGCCCCCGAGCTTGCCAAGCTCGTCGGGATGCGCGCCAAGCACTCGCTGGAACTCCTGCATCGCTTTATCGAGGATCTGCTCGCGGTGGGCGACGAACAGCACCCGCTGGGGGTCGGCGGCGCGAACATCCAGGGCCGCAAGGATGGTCTTGCCAGTGCCCGTTGCCGAGATCACGAGCCCCTTCTTCTCACCCTGCGCGCGAAGCGCCGCGAGTTCAGCGAGAGCCTCAATCTGCATCCGGTTCGGAAGAACCTCGGCTTGCCGGGGTGACCGGGGCTCAAACCGGGGCGTGCCGGGGCCCAGGAGAATGTGTGTAGGCGCGGGCACGGAGCGGCCATCTGACAGCGCCTCAATCCAGCCAGACTCCAGTACGGATGGCTGGCGGTCCTCCATCGCCGGGGGTCGGGCAGGTTGCCATTCAGGTCGCTGCGGTGGCACATAACGCTGCGAGTATTCGTCGAGCCACTCCTGTGTTAGCGGCCTCGATGACCCCACCTCGGCATCAATGAGGGCGGCGAACTGACGTGCGAGATCACTGTTCTTGGTAGCGGCGACTTGGAGGTTCCACTCGTGATTCGTGACGAGGGCGCTCTCTGTCAGGTTCGAGCTTCCTAGGACAGCCGCGATCCGATCTGGGTGCCCGAACACGTAGCCCTTGGGGTGATAGGCGCGGCTCTCGTGGATACGGACATCGATGCCTAGTCGCGACAAGTTCAACAGTTCCGCGAAGGCGTTGGGTGAGTTGAAGCCTAGGTAGTCCGAAGTGACGATGAGGCCCTTGGCCCGCGACTCGACGAACTCCTGCTTGAGCAGAGCGATAGCCCGGGGTGACACGAACGCAACTGAGAACGCAAATGATTCGCAATGCCGGAGCTCGTCGCGGAGCACGCGCAGCATCGACGTGTCTGCGCGATTTACGACAACGCGTGGGTGCAGTTGGTGGACACCCGGAACGGTGCGGTCGAGGTACCCAAACCGCACGTCTCGTTCGATGAGCGCCTCGAACGCCCCCTCAACCGTCATCCGCGACCCTGAGACTCTGGATGATCTCCACGGCAGGAACGTCGGCGGGCGCCCACTCGACGGACTTGAGGTCCGCGGGTGCGAGCCACTTGACGCCTGCGTGCTCAGTCAATTGCGGTTCGCCGCCAACAAGCTCGGCCCACAGCGTGGTGAGGGAGACCACACCGAAGTCGTACTCATGCAAGGTCGTGGTGATGACGTCGCCCACCTCCACGTCGCAAAGAAGTTCTTCGTCGATCTCGCGGCGGAGCGCTTCCTGTGGAGTCTCGCCAGCTTCGATCTTCCCACCGGGGAACTCCCACAGTCCGGGCAAAGACCCGTTGGGACCGCGCTGCGCACAAAGGATCAGTCCCTCGCACTCAATAACCGCGCCGACGACGTTGATTTGCCTCACTGCGAACTGGCCCTCCGATCATCCGCAGCTTAGCGATCGGCGCCCGCTACTTCGTTGCGGCGCGCACGCGGATAAAGCCCTGGCGTGATGAAACCGATATGTGACGTGACGGGAACTGACACGGCAAGGGGGACCGAATGCCTGAGAAGTCTCCTTATGCGGGAGCATCGCTGGTCATCGATACCAACGTAGCCATTGCCGCCGAGTCCCATGAGTTCCACGGTCGACCTCCGGGCGCGGCCGCCCTCGCCCTCCTACGCCGGTGTACCGAGCTAGGAATCACCGTGTGGAAGTCGGAGACCTCTTTCCAAGATCTGGCCCATGACCGCGATAACTCACGGCGATCCCGCATCCTTACGGCATTGGAGCGATACCCGACTTTGGCCAGGGTCGTGCCAACACCGGAACTTCTGGTACGCGCGGGTTACGCGTCGAACATCTCGGGGAATGATCACCTCGACGCGGAACTACTGGCAGCGCTCGACAACCACGCGGTCAACTGGCTCGTCACAGAGGATGTGCGCCTTGCCCGCCACGCACGTCGAGCGGGCCTGGGAGAGCGCGTGTTGCGCTGCGAGGAGATGCTTGAACTCCTCCGACCCGTCGAGTCAAAGGCTCCTACCTATCCGTCCGTCGATCTGCGCGAAGGCTATGAAGTGCCGCTCAACGCGCCCATCCTCATAACGCTGAGACAGGACTACGAAGGATTTGAACTCTGGTGGCAGAAGGTCCAGGCGGAGCATCGTGACCTGCTCGTAATTGGTGACCCGCTCGACCCAGACGCGCTAGCAGTGCTGAAGCCCGAATCGCCCCCCGCGTACGGACTCCGAAGCCCGCTCCTCAAACTCTGCACATTCAAGGTTTCCGAGGACCTACCAGGATTGAAGTTGGGCGAGCACCTCCTCAAAGCGGTCGTCGAGTATGCCCGGCATCGAGACTTCTCCGCGATCTATGTTGAAGTGCTTGGCCATCATGAGGTGCTGCTGGCCTGGCTCAAAGAATTCGGCTTTGCCGTCGTACCGGACGCACATACAGCCCGAGAAGGCGAGGTGGTGCTGGTAAAGGACCTGTACGGAGAGGGCAACCTGAGCCCTCTCGAGCATGCCATTGCCCACGGTCCGGGTGCGGCGCTGGTGCCCTCTGCCTATGCGGTGCCCATCTACCCCGATTGGGCCAGGCAGTTGTTGCCCGAAGGGCAGCGTGCCGTCGGACTTGGCATCGACTGGCCATCAACCGCATGCGGGAATGCAATCCGCAAGGCATACCTGTGCGTGACACCCGCACGGTCGTTCATCCCAGGCGACCTACTCGTCTTCTACCAAACGAAACCTGATCAACTCTTCACCGTGACGGGCGTGCTCGAACGAGTAGTCGTTACATCTGACCCCTTGGAGATACTCGAGGCGATCGGCGCTCGCAGCGTTTACTCCCCGGACCAAGTGGTCACGATGTGCGAGCGCGGCCAAGTAGTAGCAATGTTGTTCCGTTTCGACCGCGTCCTACAGCCGCCGCTCACATTGAGCGAGATGATTGAAGTAGGCGGACTGGCTGCGCCCCCGCAGTCGGTCACTCAAATCCAAGGAGGCGGACTAGCTTGGCTCCGAGCACAGTTGGACGCGTAGCGCTGTTGTCGATTCGCCCACCCTTCGCGAGCGCGATTGCTCGAGGGGCCAAGACGGTCGAGTACCGAAGGCGGCCCCTGGCGCCAGATGTGACACACGCCGTGATCTACGCCACACTCCCCGTAGGTCGGGTGCTGGGTCTGTGCGAAGTAACTGGGCAACTCGTGGACACACCCGAGCGCGTCTGGCGGGCCACATCGGAGCGTGGCTTCATCGACCGGAGTTACTTCAATGAGTACTTCGGGGGGCGGGAGCGTGCTGTTGCCATTTCCCTCCGCTTCGTGGACGACCTCGAAGACCAACAGGTCGACTTAGCCTGGCTTGGCGCCGTACGCCCGCCCCAGAGTTATCAGTACCTCCATTCTGAGGTAGCCCGCGCCCTCGCAGGCGAAGTGAAAGAACTCGCGCTAGCGACCTAGGACGCTTGCATCCTCGCCTGTCCGTCAAGCCAGGGGTTCTCGATGTCCTGAACCAACGGATACGACAGCGCTCGCGTGCCCTCCCCCCACTAGCTCCCGCACCGCCGAAGCCCGCGCCAAGATGTCTTCCAGCCCACACCTGGCGGCCACAACGATCGCGGCCCGCGCGTTCTCGCGCGCAACCTCGGGCAGCCCACACGCGAGCGCGTACTCGGCGTGCGCGAGCGCAACATCCGCCCTCACCCACACATACGCGTCGGTCTCGCGCGAGCTCGCCCTAGCCGCGATGCGCCACCACGAGTCAGCTGCCGCCCTGTCGCCCAGAACCGCGTACGCCAGGCCCATCACTTTCGCGGACATGCCCTTCCAGCACGCATCCTCGAGTTGGCAGGACAGCGCGTACGTCGCCTCGAGTTCCTCGATCACCTCTCGCGGGTCGCGCCCCAACTGCAGATCCACCTGCCCACGCCACGCCTCGACCCACGGCCTGAACGCCGTCCACCGCTCGCGCTGAATGAGTTCAAGCGATCGCGCCACCCACTCGCGCGCCTCCGCGAACTCGCCCTGCCAATACAGCGTCCGCGCGCCAACGCCCAGCGCCCACGCCTCCCTGCGCGTCTTGCCCGCCGCCCGAGCATGCTCAATCGACTCCCGGAACCGCGCGCTCGCCGCATCGAGTTCGCCGCGGTCGTGCAGATCCGTGCCCTCAATCGACGCGATCGCGGCAAGCAGCCCGTCATCATCGCCCGCGAGCTCGCGCGCCCACTCCAGATGCATCGCCGAGGTCACGCGCCGCCCACCCAGCAGGTCCACATAACCAAGCTCCGCGAGCGCCCTTGACGCGACGTGATCCAAATTTGCGTCGCCCGCCGCCGCAATGGCTCCGGCAAGCACCACCGCGCCCTCGTCATCGTGGCTGTGCACGCCATGCACCAGCGCAATGCCCAGTTCCAGTTGGCATTCAGCGGCAAGTTCCGTTTCGTGGGCTTCCCTCGCGGCCGACGCTGCGGCCCGGAGCCGCTCAATTCCCACCTCGGCCGCGCCAGCAGACAGCGCATCCAGCGCGGAGTCCCTCAGCGCGATCACGTGGGCGCGAGCGGAGATCCCGACAGGCTGGTCCCCGCGCGCCGCTCGCGCAGCATCGCGCAGCGCGGCGCTCGGCGTGATCCCCAACTCTCGCCGCAGCATGGCGTAACTGGCCTCCGCCTGCTTAGCCGCAGCGTCGGGCCTGCCGGAGGCCGCGAGCGCCTTGATGAGCAGCACATGCGGACCCTCCGAAAGCGGGTCGCGCGCGACCACCACGCGCGCCAAGTCCACGGCGCGCTCCGCGTCGCCCTGCGCGAGCGCGCGCAGCGTCGCCTCGCGAATGCCGGAAATGATCTCGGAGTCCACACGTTCCCGTTCCACGAGCAGCCACGTCTCGAACGTGGCGCTGTCGCGCACGTCGACGCGCTCAAGGAAACGTCCTTCCGGCGGCGGCCCCGCGAACCGACCCAGCGCCGCGACGGTGACGTCCACCTCGATCCCCGGGCCAAGGTCGCCGCTCAGCGGATCACCCTGGAACGCCTCCGGAGTGCCCAAGCGGCGGCGCAGCTCGGCGAGATTCCAACGCAGCGCGGCCATGGGGTCATCGGCCTGCGCGAACAGCTCATCAACGAGTGTCTGCCTCGAGACCGGTCCAGGAGATCTCACCAGGCGCGCCAACAGCGCCCACGCCTTGTGGCCACGAGGGCCAGGAACGTGGACGCCGTCGCGTTCAAGCCGCGGTCTTCCCAACAGGTGCACAGTCAACACCGTCGGGGCCTCCCTCCCCTGCCCCCGTCAAGGGGGCCGACGCTGATCAGGCTACGCCGCGGAATATTGAGTGCGCGATATGAAGTCGCGCATCTTGTCGAGGGCCTGGTCGCGCGCGTGACGGTTGCGGATGATGGCAAACGCCCGTTCGCGCGCGATCTCCGCACCTTCCCAATCGGTGAGTGCCTCGGCGGCGCCGGGGTCGGTGTCGCGAACGCGATCAGCGAGATCCTCGAACTCTTGTTGTACTGCCGCAGTTCCAAAGACCTCGATGACTTCGGCCAACCGGTCGAAGAACAGTTTGCTTTCCATGGTGGAGTCCCTTTCCTAAGTGACTCCAGCCTTGGCGGCAGGCGTGTGACGCCCTGTGTGAGGGCGCGTGTGATGTGCTGTGTGACTAGGGGGCGGGCTCCGGCTCAGGTGCCGCGGCCTCTCGCGTCTTGCGCTGCCGCGCCGCGACGAATGCCGCAATGACAACGCCGATGGAGATCCCGGTGAAGATGATCGCCAGGTAGCCCACGACCAACCAGCCAAATCCCGCGCCAACCTCGGGCGTCGCGGTATGCCACAGCACCCACAAGAGCAGCACGAGCGGCACGACCTCGCCAGCCACGATCACCCGCCACACGTTGCGACTGGTGACCCTCGCGCGGTCAAGGCGCCAATAGGCGAGGAACCGCAGTCCGTAGGCCAGGATGTTGAAGAACGCCGCGCCAAGCAGCAGTTGGAACCCACCGCTCATGGGTGCAGGGACCGAGTCGTAGCTCATGCTCGAGGACTCGTCCCACCTCAGGCGCGCAGTCGCGCCCATCACGAAGGCACCAACAAGCAGCAGTACAAACGCAAAAACCGCGAGCGCGGCATACGAACGAGCGAAAGTCTTCACGGCAACCCCTCAACTGGTTGACGGAAATCTACCAGGCGTCACGCGACCTACGACTTGTTCCTGACCTTCGCGTAGATCTCTTCCACGACGTGCTTGTAGTTGCTCAGCACGTTGGCGCGGCGCACCTTGAGCGACGCGGTGAGTTCTTCGCGCGCCTCCGAGAAAGAGTGCGGAAGGATGCGGAACTCCCGGATGGCCTCCGCCCGGGAGACGTTCTCGTTAGCCGAGGTCACGGCGCGGCCAATCAGGTCCCGCACTCGCTCGTCCTGCGCCGCCTCTTCCACCGACATCGCAGGCAGGCCGTGGGAGTCGAGCCAGTTGGGAAGCATCACATCATCGAGCGCGACGAGCGCGGACACGAAGTGACGGCCATCGCCAAGCACCACCGTGTCCTGAATCGCGGGATGCGTACGCATCGCGTCCTCGAGCACCGCGGGCTGCACGTTCTTCCCGGAGCTCAGCACCAGGATCTCCTTCTTGCGACCCACCACGGAGAGGCAGCCGTCCACGATCTGCCCAAGGTCACCCGTCGCAAACCAGCCGTCATGCATCACGGCCGCCGTAGCGTCGGGCTGATTCCAGTAGCCCTTGAACAGGTTAGCTCCGCGCGTGAGGATCTCGCCGTCCTCCGCGAGCTTGATCTCGCAGCCCGCGATGGGGTGGCCTACGGTGCCCATCGTGCGCGTGGGCTCGGGAGTGCCGCCGGCCGCGGCGGTGGTCTCCGTCAGGCCGTAGCCCTGCATCACCGTGACGCCGACGCCCTCGAAGAAGTAGCCGATGTCCTCGGACAGTCGCGCGCCGCCCGAAAGCGCATAGCGGAGCTGACCGCCCAGCGCCTCGCGAATCTTTGACAGCACCAGACGGTCCGCGATGCGGTGACGGGCGCGCAGCCCTGCGCTCACGCGGCCGCGCTCGGTCGCCGCATACTGACGCGCAACCCTCGCCGCCCAGCGGAAGATGCGCTTCTTCACACCCCGCTGCGCAGCGTCCGCGCGGTTGTACACGGTCTCCAGCACGCGGGGCACCAGCACCAGCACAGTGGGCTTGAAGCTCACCATGTCCGCAGCGAGCGTCCTGTGACTGGGCGCGAAGCCGATCACCGTGTACGACGACAGTGCGAGCATCATCGCGAGTCGCCCAAACACATGTGCGAGCGGCAGGAACAGCAGCAGCCTCGACTCGCCCGCGACAATCCCGCCGAACTCCGGATCGCGCTCGATGTTCAGGCAGTGGTCCACGAAGTTGCCGTGGCTGAGCATCGCTCCCTTGGGCCGGCCCGTGGTGCCCGAGGTGTAAATGATCGTCGCAAGGTCATCCGGCTGGACGTTCGCCGTGCGCTCGTCCAGTTCCCGGTCCGTGACCTGCTCACCTTCGGCGGCAAGCGCGTCCAGCTCGCTCATCACCAGGGCACGGCCCGACGCTTCGGTCACCACTTCTGCCCTCTCAGGGGTGTCGGTGGCCACCAGGCTGATGCCAGCGTCGGCAAGGATCCAGGCGACCTGCTTGGCGGAGGACGACGGGTAGATGGGGACGGTGATGGCGCCAGCGGCGAGCGCGGCGAAGTCGGAGACTGCCCATTCGTAGCGCGTGTCGCCCATGATGCCCACGCGATCGCCGGGGGCGACGCCACGAGCGATGAGGCCCTTGGCGACCGCGCGCACCTGCGCGTAGAAGTCCTCGAGAGTGATGGAGTGCCAGGCGCCGTCCGCGTCCTTGATCTCCGCGAAGATCGCGTCCGGGCGCTCCGCCGCGCGCTGGGCAAGCAGTCCCGTCAGGTGGGTGCGCTCCTTCGCCGAGACGAGAGTCGGCGAGGACATCTCAGTCCGCATGCGTCCGAGTCTAACTTACGGTGCCGTAAGTTACCGGGCTAGCAGGCGGGACTTCGCTCCCGGCGTACGGGTCTCGCGTGCTGCGTGTCGATTGCGCCCGGAATCCAGGGCCTCGAGCGCGCTGCGTGTCGGTTTCGGCTGCCCGCGCCCTCTACACCCGCGAGTGCGGTCACGCGCGGCGGAGCACCGCAATCGACACGCAGGAGGTATCAGGCCCACGAAACCGGGCGCAATCGACACGCTGGATGCGCGAGGGCAGTCGAGCGCAAGCGAAAGGGCGGCCGCGTCTCGCGCGACCGCCCTTTCGCTGACTAGACCAGCCGGCGCATCCAGCCGTGCGTGTCCTCCGCGCGGCCGTACTGAATGTCTGTGAGCCGCTCGCGAATCGCAGTGGTCACCGGACCGGGCTCACCGTCGCCAACGGTCAGCTCGAAGTCATCGGACCCGAACTTGCCGATCGGCGTCACCACGGCGGCAGTGCCGCACGCGAAGACCTCGGCGATGGTGCCGTTCTCGAGACCAGCACGCACCTCGACGAGCGGGATGTCGCGCTCCACGACCTTCTGGTCCTGCTCCCCCAGCAGTTCGATGACAGAGGATCGCGTGATGCCCTCGAGGATGTTGCCGTTGATGACCGGGGTCACGACGGTGCCGTCCGCCATGACGATGAACACGTTCATGCCGCCCAGTTCCTCGAGCAGCGTGCCGTGGCGCGCGTCGAGGTACAGCACCTGCTCGTAGCCACGGTCGTACGCGGCCATCTGCGGCATGAGCGACGCGGCGTAGTTGCCGCCGCACTTCGCGGCGCCCGTGCCACCAGGGCCGGCGCGGTGATAGTCCTTCTCGATCCAGATGCTCACAGGCTTGAGGCCGGACGCGAAGTACGGTCCAACCGGCGACGCGATCACGAGGTACTCAACGTGCTTAGCAGGCCTTACACCCAGGAACGCTTCCTGCGCGAACATGAACGGACGCAGGTACAGGCTCGACTCCTCGGCCCCGGGAACCCATGCGGCGTCCTGGCGCACGAGCGCCTCGATGGACCCAATGAAGTCCTCGACAGGCAGCTGCGGGAGCGCGAGTCGCCACGCGGAGCGGTTCAGCCGCTCGGCGTTGGCCTGCGGCCGGAACGCCCAGATCGAGCCGTCCTCCCACCGGTATGCCTTAAGCCCCTCGAAGACCTCCTGCCCGTAGTGCAGGACGGCCGACGCTGGGTCCAGCGTGAGCGGTGCGTACGCCTCAACCCGACGGTCGTGCCAACCCTCGCCCTCGGTCCACGTCACGCGAGCCATGTGGTCGGTGAACTGGACGCCAAAGCGCAGGTCAGCCAGAGCGTCGGCCCGTTCCTGATCGGTGTGGGGCGCGGCGCTGGGAACTACCCGAAAAGCCTCCACGCTCGATGGAGATTCGGCGGCCGTGGTGCTCATCAGGGTGCTCCTTCCGGGAATAGTTAGCGTGCTAAGTATTTCTGAGCCGAACCTACCCGCGGATGCGGGCGGCTAGCGCGTCGCCCACCTCAACAGTGGTTCTACCAGGGGTTTTGGTGGCGGCGTCCTCGGCCACGGCGTTCTCGACGCGAGCGGCGAGCTCCGGGTGGCCAAGGAAGTCCAGCAGCATCGCGACGGACAGCACCGTCGCAGATGGGTCCGCGATGCCCTTGCCGGCGATGTCGGGGGCAGAGCCGTGGACGGGCTCGAACATCGACGGCCCCGTCTTGTCGGGATTCACATTGCCCGACGCTGCGAGGCCAATTCCGCCACTCACCGCCGCGGCCTGGTCAGTGAGGATGTCGCCGAACAGGTTGTCGGTGACGATCACGTCGAAGCGCGAGGGATCGGTGGTCATGACGATCGTTGCCGCGTCGATGTGGAGGTAGTCCCACGTGACCTCGGGGAACTCGGGCGCCACGGACTCGACCGTGCGGCGCCACAGGTGACCCGCGTGCACCAGCACGTTGTGCTTGTGCACCAGAGTGAGCTTCTTGCGCTCACGGCCTGCGGCCACGGAGAACGCGTAGCGGACCACGCGCTCCACGCCATGACGGGTGTTCACGGACACCTCGGTCGCGATCTCGTGGGCTGTGTCGACGCGCAGCGCGCCGCCGTTGCCCACGTACGGACCTTCGGTACCCTCGCGCACCACCACGAAGTCAATGTTGCCGGGCTCACGCAGCGGCGACACCTCACCGGGGTACAGGCGCGAGGGTCGCAGGTTGACGTACTGGTCAAGCTCGAAGCGCAGCTTGAGCAGCAGGCCACGCTCGAGCACGCCCGAGGGCACCGACGGGTCGCCGATCGCACCAAGGAGGATCACGTCGTGGCTGGCAATAGCCGCGAGGTCCTCATCGGTGAGCGTCTCGCCCGTGGCGTGCCAGCGTCGGGCACCTAGGTCAAACTCAGTGGTCTCGAAGGTGATGTCGGTGCCTTCGGTGGCGGCGGAAAGGCACTTCAGGCCCTCCGCGACCACCTCGGGACCAATGCCGTCACCGGCGACAACCGCAAGGCGGTAGGTCGTCACAGCGCAGTCCTCCCTCAGCGAGCGGTCTGGCCGTCGACGTAGTCAGAGTCGACTGCGGCGGTCCAGGCGAAGAGCTTGCGCAGCTCGCGGCCGGTGGCCTCGATGGGGTGCGACTCACCCTTCTTACGCAACTCCTGGAACTCGGCGGCGCCGTTGTCCTGGTCGTCGATGAAGCGCTTGGCGAAGACACCCGTCTGGATGTCCGTGAGGACGTCCTTCATGTGGTCCTTGACGTCGGGGGTGATGACGCGAGGGCCGGAGACGTAGTCGCCGTACTCGGCGGTGTCGGACACGGACCAGCGCTGCTTGGTGATGCCGCCCTCGTGGATGAGGTCAACGATGAGCTTGAGCTCGTGCAGCACCTCGAAGTAGGCGATCTCCGGCTGGTAACCGGCCTCGGTGAGAGTCTCGAAGCCGTACTGGATCAGCTGCGACACACCGCCGCACAGCACGGTCTGCTCGCCGAACAGGTCGGTCTCGGTCTCCTCCGTGAAGGTGGTCTTGATGACGCCCGCACGGGTGCCGCCGATCGCCTTGGCGTAGGACTTCGCGGTCTCCCAAGCGGAGCCAGAGGCGTCCTGCTCCACGGCGATGATGTCCGGGATGCCGCGGCCCGCGACAAACTCGCGGCGCACCGTGTGGCCAGGGGCCTTGGGCGCGACGAGGATGACGTCCACACCCTCCGGGGGCGTGATGTAGCCGAAGCGGATGTTGAAGCCGTGCGCGAACGCGAGCGTCTTGCCGGGCGTAAGGTGCTGGGCGATGTCCTCGCGGTAGATGATGCGCTGGAACTGATCGGGCGCAAGGATCATGATGAGGTCGGCCCACTCTGCAGCGTCGGCGACGGACTGCACAACGAAGCCGTCGGCCTCGGCCTTGGCAACGGACTTGGAGCCTTCACGCAGCGCGACGTGAACCTCGACGCCGGAGTCGCGCAGGTTCTGCGCGTGGGCGTGACCCTGGGAGCCGTAGCCAACGATGGCCACCTTCTTGCCCTGGATGATGCTGAGGTCGGCGTCGTCTTCGTAGAACATCTCGGCCATTGGGAGCTTCTCTCTCGTTTCTAATCTGTGCGGTAAGTACTGCGTTGGTGAAGGTTCAGGCGCTCACGCGGTCGAGGGCACGCTCGGTGATGGAGCGGGCACCGCGACCGATGGCGACGGTTCCGGACTGGACAATTTCGCGCACGTCGTACGGCTGGAGCGCGGCGAGCAGGGCGTCGAGTTTCTCCGGCGTGCCAACAGCCTCGATGACGAGGGCGTCGGTGGACACGTCGACGACGTGCGCGCGGAACAGGTCGACGACCTGAAGGATCTCAGCACGGTGACGCGCATCGGCACGCACCTTGACGAGCAGCAGCTCGCGCTGCACGGACCGCTCACGGTCGAGCTCGACGATCTTGAGCACGTGCACGAGCTTGTTGAGCTGCTTGGTGACCTGCTCGAGGGGCAGCGCCTCGACGTCAACGACAACCGTGATGCGGCTGATCTCCGGGTGCTCGGTGGGCCCCACGGCGAGCGAGTGGATGTTGAACGCGCGGCGAGAGAACAGGCCTGCTACTCGAGCGAGTACGCCCGGCTTGTTCTCCACCAAGACGGAGAGGGTGTGCTTCGACATGGACTACTCCTCGCGGTCCCACTGCGGCGCGATGCCGCGTGCGTACTGGATCTCGTCGTTTGAGGTGCCGGCGGCGACCATGGGCCACACCATCGCGTCGCGAGACACGGTGAAGTCCACGACCACGGGCTGGTCGTTGATCTCGTTGGCGCGCTTGATGGTGGCGTCAACGTCAGCGTCGGACTCGCAGCGCAGACCCACGCAGCCCATTGCCTCCGCGAGCTTCACGAAGTCGGGGGTGCGCACGGTGCCGTGGCCCGTGTGCAGGTCCGTGTTGGAGTAGCGCTGGTTGTAGAACAGCGTCTGCCACTGGCGCACCATGCCGAGCGACGAGTTGTTGATGACCGCGACCTTGATGGGTATCTCGTTGAGCGCGCAGGTCACAAGCTCCTGGTTGGTCATCTGGAAGCAGCCGTCACCGTCGATCGCCCACACCGTCTTGTCCGGAGCGCCCACCTTGGCACCCATCGCGGCAGGCACGGAGAAGCCCATGGTTCCGAGGCCACCGGAGTTGATCCACGTGTTGGGGTGCTCGTACTTGATGAACTGGCTCGCCCACATCTGGTGCTGGCCAACTCCCGCGGTGAAGATCGTCGAATCGGCGTCGTTGAGCTCGCCCAGGCGCTGGATGACGTGCTGGGGACTGCTCAGTCCGTCTTCGGTGGGCGTGTAGCCCAGCGCGTACGTCTCTCGCCACGCGTCGAGCTGCTTCCACCATGCCTCGAGGTCCGGCTTGCCGTGCTTGCGGTGCTCCTCCTCGAGTGCGGGGACCAGGTCCGCGAGCACGTCCTTGAGGTCGCCGACGATCGGGACGTCGACGGCACGGTTCTTGCCGATTTCCGCGGGGTCGATGTCCGCGTGGACGATCACCGCGTTGGGCGCGAAGCTGTCGAGCTTGCCCGTGACGCGGTCGTCGAAGCGTGCGCCGAGCGCGACGATCAGGTCCGCCTTCTGCAGCGCCGCAACGGCCGCGACGGTGCCGTGCATTCCGGGCATGCCCAGGTGCTGCGGGTGGCTGTCGGGCAGCGCGCCGCGGGCCATGAGGGTGGTCACCACAGCGGCGCCGCTCAGGTCCGTGAGCTTGCGAAGACCGGCCGACGCTCCGGAACGGATCACGCCGCCGCCCACGTAGAGCACGGGTCGCCGACTCGTGGCGAGCAGGCGGGCAGCTTCAGAGATCGTCTTGGAGTGGGGCTTGGTTCCCGCGTTGAAGCCAGGCAGGTCGATGCGCGTGGGCCAGTGGAACTGGGTCTGCGACTGGAGAGCCGACTTGGCGACGTCGACGAGGACCGGGCCCGGGCGTCCGTGCGTGGCGATGTAGAACGCCTCGGCGACGGCGCGAGGGATGTCCGCAGCGTCGGTCACCAGCATGTTGTGCTTGGTGATGGGCTGGGTGATGCCCACGATGTCCGCCTCCTGGAAGGCGTCAGTCCCGATGAAGCTCGCGCCAACCTGGCCGGTGATCGCGACCATGGGGATCGAGTCCATGTTCGCGTCGGCGATGGGCGTGACGAGGTTCGTCGCACCCGGGCCGGACGTGGCGATGCACACGCCGGGGCGGCCCGTCGCGTGCGCATAGCCCTGTGCAGCGTGACCGGCACCCTGCTCGTGGCGAACGAGGATGTGACGCAGCTGGTTCGAATCCAGCAGCGGGTCATAGGCGGGAAGGATCGCGCCGCCCGGGAGGCCGAACACGTCAGTCGCGCCAGCGAGCTCCAGCGAGCGGATGAGCGCCTGGGCGCCCGTCATGGGTTCGCCCGAGTCCTGAACGGTGACGGCGGGAGTTGTCGCGGGGCGCGTGCGCACCGCTGAGGGCTTCGGCGTTTCGACCTGTGCCATCTTCTCTCCTGATCGTGGGTGGTGAGGCGGTTCTCGTATCCGCCTCGCATAGAAAAACCCCTCGGCCCTGGTGGCTTTCGGGGTCTGCGCGCGGACTGTTGCCTGGCTGAGGACTCTAAGTGTCCGCGCGCCCAGTAACTACTACGAGAATCGCCTGCATGGGAAGGACTCTACGCCTGCGTAGGTGCGCTTGTCACCATCTGGAGCCACAATCTCGCATTGTGGTTCACAGTCTTACATATTGAGACAAAGTGCGTGGCGCCGTGTAGCGGGCGCAGCCCCACGTCGTGGCTGGCTCAGCCCAGCACCGCGCCCCTAGAAGCAGAGCCCACAAGCTTCGCGTACTTGGCGAGCACACCGCGCGTATAGACGGGGGGCAGCGGCTCCCAGCCCTCTCGACGCTTGGCGAGCTCCTCCTCCGACACGTGCAGCTCGAGCGTGCCGTTGGCAACGTCCAAGGTGATCTTGTCGCCGTCGCGCACGAACGCGATGGGGCCGCCATCGACGGCCTCGGGCGCGATGTGGCCAACGCACAGTCCCGTGGTGCCGCCGGAGAAGCGACCGTCCGTGACCAGCAGCACGTCCTTGCCAAGACCCGCGCCCTTGATGGCGCCGGTGATGGCGAGCATCTCGCGCATGCCGGGTCCGCCCTTGGGGCCTTCGTAGCGGATCACGACGCAGTCGCCGGCCTTGATGGTGCCGTCCTCAAGCGCGTCGAGCGCGGCGCGCTCGCGGTCGAAGACGCGCGCAGTCGCCTCAAACACGTCGTTATCGAAGCCAGCGGACTTCACCACCGCGCCTTCGGGAGCGAGCGATCCCTTGAGGATCGTGATGCCGCCGGTCTTGTGAATGGGGTTGTTGAGAGCACGCACCACGCGGCCATCGATCTTCGCGGGCTTGAGCTCCGCCATGTTCTCCGCGAGCGTCTTGCCGGTCACGGTGAGCACGTCGCCGTGCAGCAGGCCCGCCTCGAGCAGTGTGTTCATGACCGCGGGCACGCCGCCAACGCGGTCGACGTCGTTCATGACGAACTTGCCGAACGGCTTGAGGTCGCCAAGGTGCGGTACCTTGGCTGCCACGCGAGCGAAGTCGTCGAGTGTGAGGTCCACCTCTGCCTCGTTCGCGATCGCGAGCAGGTGGAGCACCGCGTTGGTGGAGCCACCAAAGGCCATGACCACGGCGATGGCGTTCTCAAACGCCTCCTTGGTCATGATGTCGCGAGCGGTGATGCCAAGGCGAAGCATGTTGACCACGGCCTCACCGGACTTGTGCGCGTAGTAGTCACGGCGTCGGTCAGCGGACGGCGGGGACGCCGAACCTGGGATTGACATGCCAAGCGCCTCACCCACGGAAGCCATGGTGTTTGCCGTGTACATGCCGCCGCACGCTCCCTCACCGGGGCAGATGGCCTTCTCGATCGCGAGGCGGTCCTCCTCGGACATGAGGCCGCGAGCGCATGCGCCCACCGCCTCGAACGCGTCGATGATCGTGACGTCCTTCGAGGTGCCGTCCGACAGCGTGACGTGGCCCGGCATGATCGAACCCGCGTAGAGGAATACAGAGGCGAGGTCGAGGCGCGCGGCCGCCATGAGCATGCCGGGAAGCGACTTGTCGCAGCCGGCGAGCAGCACCGAGCCGTCGAGGCGCTCGGCCATCATCACGGTCTCCACGGAGTCGGCGATGATGTCGCGGCTCACGAGCGAGAAGTGCATGCCCTCGTGGCCCATCGAGATGCCGTCGGGTAGCCGCCGCCAGCGTGCACACCGTTCTTGGAGGCGGCGGCAAGGCGCTGGAGGGAGAGGTTGCAGGGCGTGATCTCGTTCCACGAGCTCGCGATGCCGATCTGCGGCTTGGCGAAGTCTTCGTCGCCCAGTCCCACCGCGCGGAGCATGCCGCGTGAGGCGGTTGCCTCCAGTCCGTCGGTGACCTGGCGAGAGCGGGGCTTGATGTCGGGCGTTGACGTCATGCGGGCAGTCTAGAACCGGCCCGACGCTGTGGTTGCGGCAGGCGCGAAAACTCGCCTTGACGTTGACGCCACGTCAACTTCTACGATACTTAGCATGCTAACTATCGACACGAAACGCGTGGCCAAGCTGACCGGCGTGACGAGCCGCACCCTGCGCCATTACGACGCCATCGGTCTGCTCAAGCCGGCTCAGACCAGCCACGACGGCCGCCGTTGGTATGGCGAGGACGAGCTGCTGCGACTGCAGCACATCCTCATCCTCAAAGAACTCGGCGTGGACCTGGCCACCACCGCCCGCGTGCTCGAAGGCGCCCCCGACAACGCCGTCGGGCTGCTGAAAGACCACCTTGCCGCGCTCCTCAAGGAGCGCGACCGCCTTGCCCGGCTCGCCACCACCGTGAGCCGCACCATCGACAGACTTGAGAAGGGAACCGCAATGTCCACCGAGGAGATGTTCGAGGGCCTCGCCCATCACCGCTACGAGCCGGAGGCGAGAGAGCGCTGGGGCGACGACGAGGTCGACCGGTCCAATGCGGCATGGGAGAGGCTCGGCGACGCGGGCCGCAAGCAGCACATGGAGACCGACCGCGAGATCGTCGAGGCGCTTGGCGCCGCTGCGCGCATCCGCCTCGCCCCTGACAGCGAGGAGGTGCAGGAGGTCGTCGCCAAGCACTACACGTGGCTCACGGAGATCTGGACCCCCAACGCGGAGGCGTACGTCTCGCTTACGCAGATGTACGTCGACGATGAGCGCTTCCGCCGCCACTATGACGAGATCACGCCGGGCGCCGCTGCCCTGCTGCGCGACGCCGCCGCCATCTATGCGGAGCGGCATCTCTCGTAGCCCGACGCTGGCAAAAGCTTGAATTCTCAAGTTACGGAATACTTGAAAAGTCAACATTGTTGACTCTGCAGTCGGCACAGGTCGACTCACAAGCTTTCCGTTTCAAGGAGACATACCCATGCGCATTGGCGTCATCGTCGGCTCGGTCTCGAGCAAGTCCATCAACCGCACCGTGGCGAGCCACCTCGCCGCCCTCGCCCCCGAGGGTGTCGAACTGGTCGACATCGACCTGTCCAAGCTGCCCATTTACAGCCCGGACTACGACGCCGACTTCCCCGCCGTCGCGCGCGAGTTCAAGGACGCGATCGCCTCTGTCGACGGCGTCATCATCGTGACCCCCGAGTACTCCCGCTCGATTCCCGGCGTCCTCAAGAACGCCCTCGACTGGAGCGCTCGCCCCTGGGGCCAGTCCTCGCTCAGCGGCAAGCCCGTCGCCATCATGGGTGCCTCGGTTGGCCCCATCGGCACCGCGGCCGCCCAGCAGCACCTGCGCGCAATCCTGGGTCACCTCAACGCCCACACCCTGGGTCAGCCCGAGGTCTTCCTCCGCTTCGACCCCCAGGACTACGCCGGTGACGAGGTCGTCAACGCGGACGTCGCCGCAGTGCTCAGCAACTTCCTGACTG
>CALALQ010000110.1 GCA_937925595.1 uncultured Demequina sp.
CCCCACGTTCCGCGTGCGCCTCGACGAGGAGTCCGGCCAGACCGTCATCTCCGGTATGGGCGAGCTTCACCTCGACATCATCGTTGACCGCATGCGTCGCGAGTTCAAGGTGGACGCGAACGTCGGCAAGCCCCAGGTTGCTTACCGCGAGACCATCCGCTCGAAGGTCGAGAAGTACGACTACACCCACAAGAAGCAGACCGGTGGTTCTGGTCAGTTCGCCAAGGTGCAGGTCACGCTCGAGCCGCTTGAGGCCGACGCTGAGGTTCAGTACGAGTTCGTGAATGCCGTCACCGGTGGTCGCGTGCCCCGTGAGTACATCCCGTCGGTTGACGCGGGTATCCAGGACGCCATGCAGATCGGTGTTCTCGCCGGCTACCCGATGGTGGGCATCAAGGCCACCCTCGTCGACGGCGCGTACCACGAGGTCGACTCGTCCGAAATGGCGTTCAAGATCGCCGGTTCGATGGTGTTCAAGGAGGCGGCTCGCAAGGCCAACCCTGTTCTCCTCGAGCCGATCATGGCTGTCGAGGTGCGCACCCCTGAGGACTACATGGGTGACGTCATCGGCGACCTCAACTCGCGCCGTGGCCAGATCCGTTCCATGACGGATGCTGCCGGCGTGAAGGTAATTGATGCTTTGGTGCCGCTGTCCGAGATGTTCGGCTACGTCGGCGACCTGCGTTCCAAGACGCAGGGTCGTGCGGTGTACTCGATGCAGTTCGACAGCTACGCCGAGGTTCCTCGCAATGTTGCAGAGGAAATCATCGCAAAGACCCGGGGCGAGTAGTCCCACCGGTTGAAAGTAAGAAACAATAACGACCAGTAGGGATCGCAACGCCCCCCAGGCGCCACGTCACTACCCGAGTCTCACAGAAGAAATTCCAGGAGGAACCCATTATGGGCAAGGCCAAGTTCGAGCGGACCAAGCCGCACGTGAACATCGGCACCATCGGCCACGTTGACCACGGCAAGACCACGCTGACTGCCGCGATCTCCAAGGTCCTGCACGACAAGTACCCGGACCTCAACCCCTTCACGCCTTTCGAGGACATCGACAAGGCTCCTGAGGAGCGCGAGCGCGGTATCACCATCAACATCGCGCACATCGAGTACGAGACCGAGAAGCGTCACTACGCTCACGTCGACGCCCCTGGTCACGCCGACTACATCAAGAACATGATCACCGGTGCTGCCCAGATGGACGGCGCGATCCTCGTGGTTGCGGCGACCGACGGCCCCATGGCCCAGACCCGTGAGCACGTTCTGCTCGCCCGCCAGGTTGGTGTTCCCTACCTGCTCGTGGCGCTGAACAAGTCCGACATGGTCGACGACGAGGAGATCCTCGAGCTCGTCGAGGTCGAGGTCCGTGACCTCCTGTCCTCGCAGGGCTTCGACGGTGACAACGCTCCCGTCGTCCGCGTCTCCGCGCTCAAGGCTCTCGAGGGCGACCCCGAGTGGGTCAAGACCGTTGAGGCCCTCATGGACGCCGTGGACGAGAACGTCCCCGAGCCCGTCCGTGACATGGACAAGCCCTTCCTCATGCCGATCGAGGACGTCTTCACGATCACCGGTCGTGGCACCGTCGTCACCGGCAAGGTGGAGCGCGGCAAGCTCAAGATCAACTCCGAGGTCGAGATCCTCGGTATTCGTGAGCCCCAGAAGACGACCGTCACCGGCATCGAGATGTTCCACAAGAGCATGGACGAGGCATGGGCGGGCGAGAACTGTGGTCTGCTCCTGCGCGGCACCAAGCGCGAGGACGTGGAGCGCGGCCAGGTTGTTGTTGAGCCCGGCACCACGACGCCCCACACCCAGTTCGAGGGCAAGGTCTACATCCTCGACAAGTCCGAGGGTGGCCGCCACAACCCCTTCTACACGAACTACCGTCCGCAGTTCTACATCCGCACCACGGACGTGACCGGCGTCATCACGCTGCCCGAGGGCACCGACATGGTCATGCCTGGTGACACCACGGAGATGACGGTTGAGCTCATCCAGCCCATCGCCCTCGAAGAGGGTCAGGGCTTCGCGATCCGTGAGGGTGGCCGCACCGTCGGCTCCGGCACGGTGACCAAGATCCTCAAGTAGTTCTTCGGAACTGCCAGCAAGGGCCCCCGACTTCGGTCGGGGGCCCTTTGCTTTTCCCCGCCCCGGACCCACCTCGCCCCCCCGTTTGCGGTTCGTGAGTGTCGCGAAACGCCCGTTTCGCGACACTCAGATACCGCAACGCGGGGTTGGGGGAGGGGCGGCGCGGGGGTGCGGAACCGGACAGTGCCGTCCCGTCGCGCGACGGCCCGACGCTCGCTACAGTGCTCTCAGCAGCAAGGGGGAATCCGTGGTCAAGTGGAACTTCTAGGCGACACGCGAGTCGCAATTAGCGCCGCCTAGCCAGCCACCGCGTACCGTGCGGGACTAGAAGCCCCCGACCACAGCGTCGGCTGGGCTGCTGCGCTTTGCGCATTGGTGCCGAATCTGGCACACTATTCAGGTTGCCCTTCGCGGGGCGGCCATCACTCACCCAACACAGACCGTAAATCCGGTTCGGGGACGCGCGCGTCGCAGACGCGCGACACGCCCGAGCGCGGGGGTCGGGGTGAGAATCACAGTTTGTACGAGAGAGAAGGCAGAGAACGCCATGGCGGGACAGAAGATCCGCATTCGGCTGAAGAGCTATGACCACGAGGTCATCGACTCCTCCGCCCGCAAGATCGTTGAGACGGTTACGCGCGCCGGTGCGTCGGTGGTGGGCCCCGTCCCGCTGCCCACGGAAAAGAACGTGTTCGTTGTGATTCGTTCGCCCCACAAGTACAAGGACTCCCGCGAGCACTTCGAGATGCGCACCCACAAGCGCCTCATCGACATCGTGGACCCCACGCCCAAGGCTGTTGACTCGCTGATGCGACTCGACCTGCCTGCGGACGTGAACATCGAGATCAAGCTCTAAGCCCGTAAGGACTAATTCACCATGACTACGACTTCCAATGCCCAGCGCGCCGTCACGGCGCTGCTCGGTACGAAGCTGGGCATGACGCAGGTCTGGGACGCCGACGGACGCATCGTGCCCGTCACCGCGATCCAGGTCGACACCAACGTCGTGACCCAGGTGCGGAACGCAGAGCGCGACGGCTACGAGGCCGTGCAGCTGGCGTTCGGCGCCGTCGACCCTCGCCGCGTCACCAAGCCGCTCGTCGGCCACTTCGAGGCCGCCGGCGTGACGCCGCGCCGCCACGTCGCCGAGGTGCGCACCTCCAACGCCGCCGACTACTCGCTCGGCCAGGAGATCACCGCCGACGTCTTTGAGGCCGGCCAGAAGGTCGACGTTACGGGCACCACCAAGGGCAAGGGCACCGCGGGTGTCATGAAGCGTCACGGCTTCAAGGGCGTCAGCGCCTCCCACGGTGCACACCGCAACCACCGCAAGCCGGGCTCCATCGGTGGCGCGTCCACGCCTTCGCGCGTGTTCCGCGGCCTCAAGATGGCCGGCCGCATGGGCAACGCCCGCAAGACCATCCAGAACCTCACGGTCCACTCGGTCGACGCCGAGAAGGGCCTTGTGCTGATCAAGGGCGCCGTTCCCGGCGCCAAGGGCGGCGTCGTGCTGATCCGCTCCGCCGTGAAGGGTGCGTGATCGACGTGGCTGACCTCACCATCGACGTCATCGACGCGAAGGGCAAGAAGACCGGCACCGCCGAGCTTCCCGCCGACATCTTCGACGTTGACGCCAACGTTCCGCTGATCCACCAGGTCGTCGTTGCGCAGCGCGCCGCGGCTCGCCAGGGCACCCACGCCACGAAGACTCGTGGCGAGGTCTCCGGTGGTGGACGCAAGCCTTACAAGCAGAAGGGCACCGGCCGCGCCCGTCAGGGTTCGACCCGCGCGCCCCAGTTCGCTGGCGGTGGCACCGTTCACGGTCCGCAGCCCCGCGACTACTCGCAGCGCACGCCCAAGAAGATGAAGGCCGCCGCTCTGCGCGGTGCGCTCTCCGACCGCGCTCGCGCCGGCCGTGTCCACGTCATCAAGGACGTGGTGACCGGTGAGACGCCGTCCACCAAGGCCGCACTCGCGGCGATCACCGCGCTGACCTCCGGTCGCAGCGCCCTCGTGGTGCTCGAGCGTGCCGACGAGATCGCATGGAAGTCGCTGCGCAACGCGGCCGACGTCCACGTGCTCGCCGTCGACCAGCTCAACACCTACGACGTGCTCGTGAACGACGACACCGTCTTCACCGCTGGCGCGCTCGAGGCGTTCCTCGCCGGCCCCGCCAAGGGCAAGTCCGCGAAGGCCGTCGCGTCCGAGTCCGAGGTCGAGGAGGCCTGAGATGACGCAGATCAACAAGAACCACCGCGACGTGCTCATCCGACCCATCGTGTCGGAGAAGAGCTACTCGCTCATGGACGAAGGCAAGTACACCTTCGAGGTTGACCCCAACGCCAACAAGACCGAGATCAAGATCGCGGTCGAGAAGATCTTCGGCGTCAAGGTCGAGTCCGTGAATACGATCAACCGCAAGGGCAAGGTGCGTCGCACCCGCTACGGCCTCGGCAAGCGCAAGGACGTCAAGCGCGCCATCGTCACCCTCGGTGCCGGTGAGAGCCTCGACATCTTCGGCCAGGTCGGCTAGGTAAGGGCAGGAAACACTCATGGCTATTCGCAAGTACAAGCCGACGACGCCGGGCCGCCGTGGCTCGTCTGTCGCCGACTTCGTCGAGGTCACCCGCTCGACCCCCGAGAAGTCGCTGGTTCGTCCCCTTCACAAGAAGGGCGGCCGCAACAACACCGGTCGCATCACCACCCGTCACCAGGGTGGCGGTCACAAGCGCGCCTACCGCGTGATCGACTTCCGTCGTCACGACAAGGACGGCGTTCCCGCGACCGTTGCTCACATCGAGTACGACCCCAACCGCACCGCGCGCATCGCCCTGCTGCACTACGCAGACGGCGAGAAGCGCTACATCATCGCCCCCGACAAGCTGTCGCAGGGTGACAGGGTTGAGGCCGGCCCCGGTGCCGACATCAAGCCCGGCAACAACCTCCCGCTGCGCAACATCCCCACGGGTACCGTTGTGCACGCGATCGAGCTCAAGCCGGGTGGCGGTGCCAAGATCGCCCGCTCCGCCGGAGCGTCGGTCCAGCTCGTTGCCAAGGACGGCCCCTACGCCCAGCTGCGTATGCCCTCCGGCGAGATCCGCAACGTCGACGCGCGCTGCCGCGCGACCGTCGGCGAGGTCGGCAACGCCGAGCAGTCCAACATCAACTGGGGCAAGGCCGGCCGTATGCGCTGGAAGGGCAAGCGTCCTACCGTCCGCGGTGTTGTGATGAACCCGGTTGACCACCCGCACGGTGGTGGTGAGGGCAAGACCTCCGGTGGTCGTCACCCCGTCAGCCCGTGGGGCAAGCCTGAGGGTCGCACCCGCAGGCCCAACAAGGAAAGCGACAAGCTCATTGTGCGTCGCCGCAAGACCGGCAAGAACAAGCGATAGGGAGCCCCTGTTATGCCACGCAGTCTGAAGAAGGGCCCCTTCGTCGACGACCACCTGCAGAAGAAGGTGGACGCCCAGAACGAAGCAGGCACCAAGAACGTCATCAAGACCTGGTCGCGTCGGTCGGTCATCACCCCCGACTTCCTGGGTCACACGTTTGCCGTGCACGACGGCCGCAAGCACGTCCCGGTGTTCGTCACCGAGTCGATGGTTGGCCACAAGCTGGGCGAGTTCGCCCCCACGCGCACGTTCAAGGGCCACGTCAAGGACGACCGCAAGGGCCGCCGCTAAGGCGCCCGCGCGAGGATTTAGAGGAGACAGATATGGAAGCCAAGGCGCAGACGCGGTACCTCCGCGTGACCGCCCAGAAGGCTCGCCGCGTCGTGAACCTGGTCCGTGGTCAGAACGCCCTTGAGGCGGCCACGTCGCTGAAGTTCCAGCCGCAGGCCGTGGCGACCGATGTGCGCAAGCTCATCGAGTCCGCCGTCGCCAACGCGCGCGTGAAGGCTGAGGCAGCAGGCGAGCGCTTCGACGAGCGCGACCTGTACATCAAGGAGATCTTCGTTGACGAAGGCCCCACGATGAAGCGCATCCAGCCGCGCGCTCAGGGACGTGCGAACCGCATCCTGAAGCGTTCGAGCCACATCACCGTCGTTGTCGCGACGCCCGTCAAGGAAGGAGCCCGGTAATGGGTCAGAAGGTTAACCCGCACGGCTACCGCCTGGGCATCACGACCGACCACCGTTCGCGCTGGTTCGCCGACTCCACCAAGGTGGGCGAGCGCTACCGCGACTACGTGGACGAGGATGTCAAGATCCGTCAGCTCATGGCCAAGGGCCTCGAGCGTGCCGGCGTGTCCAAGGTGGAGATCGAGCGCACCCGTGAGCGTGTGCGCGTGGACCTCCACACCGCACGTCCCGGCATCGTCATCGGCCGCCGCGGCGCCGAGGCTGACAAGCTCCGCGCGAGCCTCGAGAAGCTGACTGGCAAGCAGGTCCAGCTCAACATCCTCGAGGTCAAGAACGCAGAGGTCGACGCTCAGCTCGTTGCCCAGGGCATCGCCGAGCAGCTCGCCTCCCGCGTCTCGTTCCGTCGTGCCATGCGCAAGGGCATCCAGTCCGCGCTGCGCGTCGGCGCCAAGGGCATCCGTGTCCAGTGCTCCGGCCGTCTTGGCGGCGCCGAGATGTCGCGCTCCGAGTTCTACCGCGAGGGTCGTGTGCCGCTGCACACGCTCCGCGCCAACATCGACTACGGCTTCTTCGAGGCCCGCACCACGTTCGGCCAGATCGGCGTCAAGGTGTGGATCTACAAGGGCGACATGACGGAGAAGGAGTGGGCCGCCGAGCAGGCAAAGGCTCCTCGCGCTCCGCAGCGTGGTCGCGGCGACCGTGGTGACCGTTCTTCTCGTGGCCCCCGCCGCGACTCCGCCCCCCGCGCCGAGGCTCCTGCCGAGGCCCCTGCCGCCGACGCTCCCGCAGCTGAGGCCGGGAAGGAAGGCTAAGCCATGCTTATCCCCCGTCGAGTCAAGCACCGCAAGCAGCACCACCCGGGTCGTTCGGGCGCTTCTACCGGTGGCACCCAGGTGACGTTCGGCGACTTCGGCATCCAGGCCCTCGAGCCTGCGTATGTCACGAACCGCCAGATCGAGGCGGCTCGTATCGCCATGACGCGTCACATCAAGCGTGGTGGAAAGGTGTGGATCACGATCTACCCCGACCGTCCGCTGACCAAGAAGCCCGCCGAAGTCCGCATGGGCTCCGGTAAGGGTTCCCCCGAGTGGTGGGTGGCGAACGTCAAGCCGGGCCGTGTCATGTTCGAGCTTGCTGGCGTTCCCGAGGAGCTTGCTCGCGAGGCCATGCGCCGCGCGCAGCACAAGCTCCCCATGAAGACACGCTTCGTGACCCGTGAAGGCGGTGACATCTGATGGCTATCGGTACCAAGGCCCTGCGCCCCGAGGAGCTCGACGCTCTCGAGGACGAGCGCCTCATCGAGGAGCTCAAGAAGGCGAAGGAAGAGCTGTTCAACCTGCGCTTCCAGTCCGCCACCGGTCAGCTTGAGAACCACGGCCGCCTGAAGGCCGTGAAGCGTGACATCGCCCGCATCTACACGATCCTGCGCGAGCGCGAGCTCGGTATCAGGACCGCCCCGAGCGCGAAGGCCGAGTAAGGAACACATATGTCGACCAAGAAGCACACGACGGCCACGGCTGAGCACCGCGCGTACCGCAAGACGCGCCGTGGTTACGTGACCTCGGACAAGATGGACAAGACCATCACCGTTGAGATCGAGGACCGCGTCAAGCACCCGCTCTACGGCAAGGTCATGCGCCGTACCAGCAAGATCAAGGCACACGACGAGAACAACACCGCCGGCATCGGTGACCTCGTCGTGGTGATGGAGACCCGCCCGCTTTCCGCGTCCAAGCGGTGGCGTCTGGTCGAGATCGTCGAGAAGGCCAAGTAGAAGGTTCGACCAGGCTCGCTGGTGACCCAGCGAGAACCAGACGACAGGAGACACAGACATGATTCAGCAGGAGTCGCGACTTCGCGTCGCCGACAACACGGGTGCCAAGGAGATCCTCTGCATCCGTGTGCTCGGCGGCTCGCACCGTCGCTACGCCGGCATTGGCGACACGATTGTCGCCACCGTCAAGGACGCCATTCCCGGCGGCAACGTCAAGAAGGGCGAGGTCGTCAAGGCGGTCGTCGTGCGCACCACCAAGGAGCGCCGTCGCCCGGACGGTTCGTACATCCGTTTCGACGAGAACGCAGCGGTGATCCTCAAGAACACTGAAGGTGACCCTCGTGGCACCCGCATCTTCGGCCCCGTGGGCCGCGAGCTGCGCGACAAGAAGTTCATGAAGATCATTTCGCTCGCACCGGAGGTGATCTAGTCACCATGGCGAAGATCAAGAAGGGCGACCTCGTCGTCGTCATCGCGGGCAAGGACCGTGGCCAGCAGGGTCGCGTCCTTGAGGTCCTCAAGGACTCCGACCGCGTCATCGTTGAGGGTGTCCAGCGCGTGACCAAGCACATCAAGCCGGGTACACGCAAGGACCAGCAGTCGGGCGGCATCGTCCACGTCGAGGCTCCCATTCACGTCTCGAACGTCATGCTGGTGGACCCCGAGACCAAGAAGGGCACCCGTGTGGGTTACCGCACTGAGCAGGTCGAGCGTGACGGCCGCACGCGCACGCAGCGCGTTCGCGTCGCCAAGCGCTCGGGTAAGGACGTCTGATGGCTACCGCAACCTCTACGCAGCCACGCCTCAAGGCCAAGTACCGCGAGGAGATCGCCCCGGCACTCATCGCGGAGTTCAACCACGCCAACGTCAACCAGGTTGCCGGTCTGACCAAGATCGTCGTCAACATGGGTGTTGGTGAGGCGGCTCGCGACTCCAAGCTCATCGAGGGCGCCATCGCGGACCTCACCGCGATCACCGGCCAGAAGCCGCAGGTCACCAAGGCACGCAAGTCCATCGCGCAGTTCAAGCTGCGTGAGGGCCAGCCCATTGGTGCCCACGTCACGCTTCGCGGTGACCGCATGTGGGAGTTCCTCGACCGACTCCTGTCGATCGCCCTTCCCCGTATCCGCGACTTCCGCGGCCTGAACCCGAACCAGTTCGACGGTCACGGCAACTACACCTTCGGTCTCAACGAGCAGTCGATGTTCCACGAGATCAACCAGGACAAGATCGATCGCGTGCGCGGCATGGACATCACCATCGTCACGACCGCCACCACCGACGACGAGGGTCGCTCGCTGCTCAAGCAGCTGGGCTTCCCCTTCAAGGAGAAGTGACATGGCCAAGACCGCTCTGAAGAACAAGGCGGCCCGCAAGCCCAAGTTTGCGGTTCGCGCCTACACCCGGTGCCAGCGGTGCGGCCGTCCGCACTCGGTGTACCGCAAGTTCGGCCTGTGCCGCGTGTGCTTCCGCGAGATGGCACACGCAGGCGAGCTGCCCGGAATCACCAAGAGCAGCTGGTAAATCCCAACGCCGCAGGTCCGCAAGGAAACCACGGCGAGAAAGAGTTCAATACTCATGACGATGACTGACCCGATCGCAGACATGCTCACGCGTCTGCGCAACGCGAACTCGGCGTACCACGAGACCGTGTCGATGCCTCACTCGAAGCTCAAGGCGAACATCGCCAAGATCCTCGAGGCTGAGGGCTACATCGCCGGCTCCACGGTGACCGACGCTGAGGTGGGCAAGACGCTCACTCTCACCCTGAAGTACGGCCCCAACCGCGAGCGCTCGCTCGCCGGTGTGCGCCGCGTGTCCAAGCCCGGTCTGCGTGTGTACGCAAAGTCCACGAACCTTCCCAAGGTTCTTGGCGGTCTTGGCGTTGCCATCCTGTCCACCTCCTCTGGTCTGCTCACGGACCGCGAGGCCGAGAAGAAGGGCGTCGGCGGCGAAGTCGTCGCGTTCGTCTGGTAAGCGGGAGGTAGAGACATGTCGCGCATTGGAAAGATCCCCGTCCCGGTTCCCGCGGGCGTGGACATCACGATTGACGGCGCTGAGCTGACGGTCAAGGGCCCCAAGGGCACCCTGACCCACACCATCGCCGCCCCGATCACGGTGGAGAAGAACGAGCAGAGCCTTGAGGTGAAGCGTCCTAACGACGAGCGCCTCTCCAAGTCGCTGCACGGTCTGACCCGCACCCTCGTCGCCAACATGGTCACCGGTGTGACCGACGGCTACGAGAAGAAGCTCGAGATCGTCGGCACGGGTTACCGCGTCGCGCTCAAGGGTTCGGACCTCGAGTTCGCCCTGGGCTTCTCGCACCCCGTGGTCGTCTCGCCGCCGGCCGGCATCACCTTCGCCGTCGAAAGCCCCACCAAGTTCTCGGTGAGCGGCATCGACAAGCAGCAGGTGGGTGAGGTCGCGGCCAACATTCGCAAGATTCGCAAGCCAGAGCCTTACAAGGGCAAGGGTGTCCGCTACGCGGGCGAGCAGGTCCGCCGCAAGGCCGGAAAGACGGGTAAGTAGCCATGACTCTCGCAATCAAGGGCAAGGGCAAGGCGGTTCAGCGCAAGCGCCGCCACTTCCGCCTGCGCAAGAAGATCGCCGGCACCGCCGCACGTCCCCGGCTCGTCGTCACCCGCTCGTCGCGCCACATGGTCGCTCAGATCGTCGACGACACTCGCGGCGTGACGCTCGCGTCTGCCTCGACGCTCGAGGCCGATGTGCGCGCGCTCAAGGGCGACAAGAAGGCCAAGGCCAGCAAGGTCGGCGTCCTCGTCGCCGAGCGCGCCAAGGCCGCTGGCATCGACGCTGTCGTGTTCGACCGCGGTGGCAACAAGTACCACGGTCGCGTTGCGGCAGTGGCCGACGGCGCCCGAGAGGGCGGTCTGTCCCTCTAGGGGCGGACCGGAACAGGTGTAAGGAAAGACATGGCTGACAACAACAGCGGCCGCCGCGACAACCGTCGTGGTCAGGAGCCGGAGAACAAGTTCGTCGAGCGCGTCGTGACCATCAACCGCGTCTCCAAGGTCGTGAAGGGCGGTCGCCGCTTCAGCTTCACCGCCCTTGTGGTCGTTGGTGATGGCGAGGGCAACGTCGGCATCGGTTACGGCAAGGCGAAGGAGGTGCCTGCCGCCATCTCGAAGGGTGTCGAAGAGGCGAAGCGCTCCTTCTTCCGCGTGCCGCGCATTCAGGGCACCATCCCGCACGCTGTGCAGGGTGAGGCCGCTGCCGGTGTCGTGTTCCTGCGTCCCGCGTCCCCCGGTACCGGTGTTATCGCCGGTGGTCCGGTGCGCGCGGTGCTCGAGTGCGCTGGCATTCACGACGTGCTGAGCAAGTCGCTCGGTTCGTCCAATGCCATCAACATCGTTCACGCGACGGTCGATGCGCTCAAGCGCCTCGAGCGTCCCGAGGCCGTGGCTGCGCGCCGCGGCAAGAGCGTCGAGGACGTCGCCCCCGCGGCGATGCTTCGCGCTCAGGCAGCAGGGGTGAAGTAATGGCACGCCTCAAGATCACGCAGAAGCGTTCGGTGATTGGCGTCAAGCCGCAGCACCGCGAGACCGTGCGTTCGCTCGGCCTCAAGCGCATCGGCGACATTGTCGTGAAGGAAGACCGTCCCGAGATTCGCGGGATGGTCAAGGCGGTCAACCACCTGGTTGCCGTGGAGGAGGTTGACTGATGGCTGAGGAGAAGACTCCCGCCGCCAAGAAGGCGACGACGGCCAAGGCCGACGCCGACAAGGCTGTGAAGGCCCCCGCAAAGAAGGCGCCCGCCAAGAGCGCCGACGCTGCGGCCAAGCCTGCTGCCAAGAAGCCTGCCGCTAAGGCGACGGCTGAGAAGGCCCCCGCCAAGGCGTCGGCTGAGAAGAAGCCGGCGGCTGCCAAGGCTGCGGCTGAGAAGAAGCCCGCTGCCAAGGCGACCGCTGAGAAGGCTCCTGCGAAGGCTGCTGCCCCCAAGGCCGCTGCTGAGGAGAAGGCTGCTCCCAAGGCTGCTGCCAAGAAGGCACCTGCCAAGAAGGCTGCGGAGCCCGCTGAGAAGGTGGCAACGCTCAAGGTGCACCACCTGCGTCCGGCTGCCGGCGCGCACACCAAGAAGACCCGTGTGGGTCGTGGTGAGGCGTCGAAGGGCAAGACGGCAGGTCGCGGTACCAAGGGAACCGGCGCCCGTTACCAGGTGCCCGCGCGCTTCGAGGGTGGTCAGACGCCCATCCACATGCGCATTCCCAAGCTGCGTGGCTTCAAGAACCCCTTCAAGGTCGAGTACCAGGTCGTCAATGTCGGCCAGCTTGAGGCGATGTTCCCCAAGGGCGGCAAGGTCACCAAGGCTGACCTCGTTGCCAAGGGAGCGGTCCGCAAGAACCAGCTCGTCAAGGTGCTCGGTGACGGCGACATCTCCGTTAAGGTGACGCTCGTCGACGCCGACAAGGTTTCGCAGTCCGCGAAGACCAAGATTGAGGCCGCGGGCGGCGCGGTCAACGAGGGCTAGAGTCGGTGCACGGGTCCGTCCCAAAGTAGGGGCGGACCCGCGCCGGTGCCTCGCTGAGGCCCCCGCATAACTGGAGGATCCATGCTCAAAGGTTTCGTCAGTGCCTTCCGCACTCCGGACCTGCGCAAGAAGCTGCTGCTTACGCTCGGCATACTCGCGGTGTACCGACTCGGCGTGGCCATTCCCACGCCTGGCGTGAGCTACGAGAACGTCAAGTTCTGCGCCGGCAGCACCACGACGAACGCTGCGTTCGAGATCCTCAACCTCTTCGCCGGTGGCGCTCTGCTGCAGCTGTCGATCTTCGCGCTCGGCATCATGCCGTACATCACCGCGTCGA
>CALALQ010000111.1 GCA_937925595.1 uncultured Demequina sp.
GATCGCGTTGAGCCGGTCCGGTCGATTGAGCACGAGAACGTGCACACCCTCTTCGACGACCTCGGTCGTGACGAGGTCGCTTTCTGCGTGAGCATTACTCCCGTTCATTCGGCGCCTCCGGCCCCGGCCACCGTCCGAGAAATGCCAGCGGGGATGGCCTGGACGGCGGCTACCATCTCTGCGAGCTCGTCGCGGCTCAGGCCGGATTGCGCACCCAATCCGATCCGGGTCGCTACCCCTTCGAAACGCTCAGCGATTCGGGCAGGAACCTGCGAGGCAGGCGCGACGATGCTGAAGGCCTCAACGACGTCGTCGTCGATCAACTTTGCCATGTCGTCCCATCGGTTCTGCTTCGACAGAGCAGTCAATTCGACGCCGAGATCTCCCCAACCATGCAAATCGAGTACCGGCCGGTACGCGGGGGTCGAGCCGTAGAACGCAATCTGTTTCCGGATGGTCGACAGACCCGCAGCCATCGCTTCGTCCGACCCGGTAGCGAGGAACACGTGCGCCGTGATGTCGAATCCTTCGAGCGTACGGCCGGCCAGAGCCCTGCCCTCGGCCAGAGCGGGAATAGTGCGTTCCCGGATCCATTTCGTGGTGGTGAATCCATGACACAGGAATCCGTCGGCCACCTCGCCGGCTACGCGAGTCATCCCGGTCCCGACACCGGCCAGGGCCAGCTTAGGAGCCCCGAAGGAATGGGGGTTCGGCACGAATGTGGGAGTCATCAACGTGTGGGAATAGTACTCACCTTCGAAGTCGAGCGGCGCACCCTCCGACCAACACGCCCAGGCCGCACGCATCGCCAGAACGAACTCGCGCATCTGAGGTGCGGGTCGTCCCCACGGCATCGAAAACCTGCGCGTGATATGCGCTTTCACCTGCGCACCCAGACCGAGTGTGAATCGTCCACCGGAGAACCGTTGGAGATCATGTGCCGTGTACGCGAGCGTCATCGGTGAACGTGCGAACGCAACGGCGATCGAGGTACTCAACTCGATGGTGCTGGTGGTATCTGCTGCCAACACCAGCGGCAGGAATGGATCCTGGTTGACCTCTGCCGCTGTTGCGGCATCGAATCCGATGGACTCCAGGTCGGCGGCGGTCTCCGCCGCAGCACTCACGTCGCCGATGTTGCCGTCGACTTTCACATCGACACCTCCGACTTCGCTGCGGCAGCGTGGGTTTGACGTTCTTCAGCAGATCTCACGATGGGAACATAACACGATATAGATGCAACAGACACTATTTGAAATCTAATTGATGATGGACGGCGGGTGCCCGCGACCGCACGCGCACCTTCAGGGGTAATCGACGCGGGACGTCAGACCGAAAGCGATGCCGCGGTCTGCGGATGCACGCACCGATCGGCCCGTCCCTCACCACGATGAACGAGGTCGATGACCTCGGTGTCGCACACGCCGGGCGCGAACATCGAGCAGCGGGGATGAAACCGGCAACCTGGCGGGATCTCGTCCGGCGGCGGCACGCTGCCGGGAATGGGGTCGAGCCTGCCCCCGCGTCCGCGACGCGGTGTCGCAGCGAGCAGACCCTTCGTGTACGGGTGCGACGCCCGGACCAGAACGTCTGCCGTCGGGCCCTCCTCGACGATCTGCCCGCAGTACATCACCGCGATCCGGTCACAAGTCCCGGACGCGACGCCGAGATCGTGAGTGATGAGCAGGACTGCGACGTCGAGATCGTGCTGCAGTTCGGCGAGCAACTCCATCACGCGTGCCTGCACGGTGGCGTCGAGTGCGGTCGTGGGTTCGTCGGCGATCAACACGGACGGTTCGCATGCGAGTGCCATGGCGATCATGACGCGCTGCGCCATGCCTCCGCTGAAGCTGAACGGCATTTCGTGTGCACGCCGCGCCGCGTCCGGGATCCGTACCCGATCGAGCATCTCGACAGCTCGCGCCCACGCGTCCTTCCGGCTGCCACCGCGGTGACGCCGCACGGATTCGGCAATCTGCCCTCCGACCGACATAGTCGGATTCAAACTTCGCCGGGGCTGCTGGAAGATCATGCCGATATCACGTCCGAGAATCGCGCTGCGCTGCTTGGGGGTGAGCGCGAGAACGTCGGTGCCGCCGAGGCGGACACTACCGGCCACGATACGTCCGCCGGTGTATTCCGTCAGCCCCGTGATCGCGAGCGAAGTGACGCTCTTGCCGGACCCGGATTCGCCGACCAGGCCGAGCATTTCACCGCGGCGGAGCATGAGGTCGACGCCGTCGACGGGTCGCACAACACCCGACCCTGCGCCGAATTCCACGGTGAGGCCGCGGGCTTCGAGAACGATGTCTCCGGTAGTCGCGTCGCGCTTGCTCATCGTGTCCCCTTCGTGTCGCCGACGGCGGTGCGCAGACCGTCGCCGATCTGGGAGAACGCCAGGACCGTCAGTGCGATGGCCAAGCCCGGCGCAAACATCAGAAACGGTGCCGCATAGAAGTTGTCGAAGGCTGTGCGCAGCAGTGATCCCCAACTCGCCTGTGGTGGTGTCACTCCCAGTCCCAGGAAGCTTAGGTTCGCCTCGGCGATCATCGCAATACCGAAAAGCAGACTGATCTGAACCAGCACAGGCGGGAAGGTATTACGAAGTACGTGAACGAACATGATGCGCAGCGGTCGGCATCCGA
>CALALQ010000112.1 GCA_937925595.1 uncultured Demequina sp.
GCTGGCCCAGACCCAGGTGTGCCGTTCCAGTGACCGGTGCTGTTCGTGCCAGCGGATGAGCACGGCGCCGTCGGTCCAGGCGATGGCTTCGCCGTCGACTAAGCGGGGTTCTTCGAGCACGATGCGGTGGCGGACCCATGCGCTGACCGGGATAGGTGTGCGGGCCTCTGCGCGTCGACCACTTCCGGTCAGCTCGTCCGGGGTGAGGCCGATCGGGGTGCCGCGGAGGGCGTTCTCTCGTTCGGCTCGTGCGACGTTGTTGTCGAGCGGGCTCCGGTAGCGGCGGTTCTGCGTCACGGGTCCAATGGCTCCGCCGCCCACCCGTCCGGTGTGCGAAGCAGGTCCAAGCTGGTGATGTCGCCGCCGTCGTCGGATCGCGCGGTGACTCGCCAGCCGATGTGGCGCGTCGGCGGGTGTGTCATCGCGGGTGGGCAGTGCTCAGGCTCCGTGATGAGCGAGATGGGAGCGGTCGTCACCCGCCAACGGATGCCGCGCCAGACGAAGCGGGCCGGGGCGCCGGACTGCTCCCAGACAGCGATGGCTTCCAGCGTCGTGCTCGGCAACCCGATCCTCCATTCGAATATGTATTCGAATGCTACGCGTTCGGCAGGCGACACGCCCAATGAGCACGGTGCATTGGGATCACGATTCCCAGTCCGCGATGGAGGGTGAGGCTCGGTGGCTGATGGGTCAGCAGCAAATCTGCAAGAGTCGTTCGAATGGGGCACCTTGAGAGGCAAGAGTCGCTGGCTTCTGCGCTAACTGAACTCGGGTATGTACTCGGGGGAGGACCACAGGTTCCGAGGGCACCCGGCTTACCGTTTCCCGAATCCGCATGGACGGAAGAGGCGTACCGGCTACTTGGCGGAATCCAGTCGGTGCCCGTACTGCGGCCCCGCGGATGGGACATTTCAACTCAGGATGGACTGATCGTGGAGGCGACGTCCCGCTGGTTGGTGGAGTTTCTCGACACCGTGCGGGTCAGTTGTTGTGATTATGCCGCAGCGAGTTCGGGGATCGCGACCTCCTCTTCGATGGTGTTCAAGAGCTTCATGGAGTGCTCTGAGAAGTAGCGGCGGTCGGCGCCGTCCCATTCGTCGTGTTGCTCGATCAGGACGTGGCCGGCCAGGCGCAACAGCGCGGCCGGGTTCGGGAAGGTGCCGACGACGTCGGTGCGACGTTTGATCTCCTTGTTCAACCGCTCGAGCGGGTTCGTGGACCAGGTCTGCCGCCAGTGCGCTGTCGGGAATCCGGTGAACGCGAGCAGGTCATCCCGGGCCGCCTCGAGCATGTCAGCGATCCTCGGGTGCGACCGGCTCAGCATCCTGACGACTTCGTCGAACTGGGCGTGCACGTGCTCGGTGTCGGGTTGGGCGAAGATCGTGCGGATGATCGACGCGACCATCGGCCCGGCCGTCTTCGGCACGTTCGCGAGCACGTTGCGCATGAAGTGGACCCGGCATCTCTGCCATGAGGCGCCGGCGAACACGGTCTGGATCGCGGCGATCAACCCGGTGTGCGCGTCGCTGATGACCAACTGCACCCCACCCAGCCCGCGGGCCTTCAACGAGCGGAGGAAGGTGGTCCAGAACGGTTGCGATTCAGTCTCTCCGACCTCGAACCCCAGGATCTCCCGGCGGCCGTCTGCGGCGACGCCGACCGCGACCACGACGGCCTGGGACACCACCCGGCGCCCGACCCGGGCTTTGCAATAGGTCGCGTCGAGGAACACGTACGGGTAGGCCTGATCGGCCAACGGCCGGTCCCGGAACGCGGCGACGTCCTCATCCAAGTTGGCGCAGATGCGTGATACCTCGGACTTGCTGATGCCGGTGTCCGCGCCGAGCGCTTTGACCAGGTCATCGACTTTCCTCGTGGACACGCCGTGCACGTACGCCTCCATCACGACCGCGAACAACGCTTGATCGACCCGGCGACGCCGTTCTAGCAATGATGGAAAGAACGACCCGGTGCGCAGCTTCGGAATCCGCAGCCCGAGCTCACCCGCGGTCGTGGTCAACGACCTGGGTCGGGTCCCGTTGCGTTGCGTGACCCGGTCGGGTGTGCGCTCGAACGGGGCAGCGCCGATGAACGCGGCCGCTTCCGCGTCGATCAACTCCTGGTACAAGGTTTCGGTCGCGACCCGGATCCGGTCGGTGACATCGGTGAGTTTCAATTCCCCGAGGAGCTCGAGGAGTGCAGA
>CALALQ010000113.1 GCA_937925595.1 uncultured Demequina sp.
GGCATTTGAGCGCCACAAGGTCTCGTTCGTCTCCGTCACCCAGCAGTTCAACACGGCCTCGTCGATGGGACGGCTTGTGCTGAACGTCCTCCTGTCGTTCGCGCAGTTCGAGCGGGAGATCATCTCCGAGCGCACGCGGGACAAGATCGCCGCCACTCGCCGCAAAGGGAAGTGGGCTGGCGGGCACCCAATCCTCGGGTACGACGTGGACCCGCGCGGGTTCCGCCTGGTGGTCAACGAGGACGAGGCGGCCCGTGTCCGCGAGATCTTCGCCCTGTACCTGGAGCACCAGTCGCTCATCGCTACCGTGAAGGCGATCGACGCCCGGGAGTGGCTCAACAAACAGTGGACGACGCGGAAAGGCAAGTTGCGAGGCGGAAAGCCCTTCGACAAGAACAGCGTGTTCAAGCTCCTCACCAACGTCGCCTATCTCGGGAAGGTCAAGTACAAGAACGAGGTCCACGCTGGGGAGCACGAGGGGATCGTGGATCCCGCCATCTGGCAGCGGGCGCAGCAACTCCTGGCCCGGAACGGACGGACCGGCGGCGCGGCGGTCCGCAACAAGTACGGGGCGCTGCTGAAGGGCCTTCTCTACTGCACGCCCTGCGGCTGCTCGATGGGGCACACGTATTCGACAAAGAACGGCAGCATCCAGTACCGCTATTACGTGTGCCTCCGGGCGCAGAAGCGGGGCTGGCACACCTGCCCCTCCAAGTCCATCCCCGCGGTCGAGATCGAGCGGCTCGTGGTGGAACAGATCCGGGCCATCGGCCGCGACCCCGCGCTGCTGAACGCCACGCTGAAGCACGCGCGGAAGCAGGCCCAGGAGGCGATCACGGCGTTGGAGGCGCAGCGGGCGGCTCTGGAACGCGACCTGAAGCGGCACTACCGGGAGGTGCGAACGCTCGCGTCGGAGGCGGCGACATCGAACGGGGCCGCCGCCGTGCGTTTGGGTGATCTCAACGAGCGCATCCGCGCCGGCGAGCAGGCCATGACGGAGCTTCGGGAGAAGGCGGTCGCCCTCAGCCGCGAGATTGTGGATGAGCGTGAGGTCGCGGAGACCATGTCCGCATTCGATCCGGTGTGGGAGACGCTCTCGCCGAGGGAGCAAGCCCGCGTGGTGCGGTTGCTCGTCCAGGAGGTGGACTACGACGGCGGGACCGGCACGGTCTCGCTGACGTTCCACCCGGATGGACTGCGGGCTCTGTCGGCGGAGGTTGAAGTAGAGGAGGTGGCTGTGTGAAGCAGATCGCTGCGCCGAAGGTCGAGTTCAAGGTCCACTTCCAGGCGACGCGGCGGGGGAAGAAGCGAGCGGTCGTCGGGGAGAGGCCGTCGGACGTGGCCACGCCGCCGGGCAATCTGCCCCGCGTGACGCGCCTCATGGCGCTCGCGATCCGCTTTGAGCAACTGATCCGCGACGGCGAGGTCCGCGACCTCGCCGACATTGCCCGCCTCGGCCACGTCACCCGCGCCCGCGTCACGCAGATCATGAACCTGCTGCACCTGGCCCCGGACATTCAGGAAGCCATCCTCAACCTCCCCCGGGTAGAGAAGGGCCGTGACCAGGTCACAGAACGGGACCTTCGGCCCATCGCCGCAATCGTGGATTGGCGAAAGCAGCGGTGCGCGTGGCGGGGGATCAAGCCCGCCCAGATGTTCGGAGTCTGAATGGGTTATCAGCATTGTCCTGCCGAACCGCACCCGTGGTAGACTATCGGGCAGTCCAGTACCATCTGTCGTACCCGGTTGTGGATTTCGTCGGCTGAGGATTCCGTCCGGGTCACTCGACCTGGCCGCGCTGGGCAGTTCCGCACCCGGTGAGAGAATCTGAAGCATGCCGGCACCAAAGCAACCGCCGCAGTCATTCTGGAAGGACGACCTCGAGGTACACGTCGAGCACGTGCTCGCGCAAACTGGTAACGGCAGCTTGGGAGCATGGGTCTCCCGTCGCACCGGGCGCCAGCTCTCCATCATGTGCGAAGGGCTCGGGCTTGAGACCGCGTCAACCCAGAAGATGCGCGACGCGATCCATGAGCTCAACGGCGAGCTGACCCCCTACCTGCTTGTCGAGCAGTTCTCGCAGTTCAAATCGAAAGTCGCAGTCCTCGATTTCGCGCGTGGTGCCCTCCCGGACGCCGTCGTCACGGCCTGCTTGAAGGGCGACGACGACCCAGACAAGGCCGCGCTCCTGTTCGCCATTTACCAGCAGCGGTGGTCCGACCTGCGCCTGATCTTTCACCTGGACAAGATCCACAAGTCCGGCTTCGCGCGAATGCGACTCCGCGGCAACCATCGTGCTCCGAAGGAGTCGTTCGCAGCGTTCTTGAACGACAAGTCCGCGAAGGCCCTCCTCGCCGCGTTTGACAAGTCCCGCCGGGACCACCTCACCAGCGAGTTGAAGAGCGTGATCGCGCGCCAGAATCAGGTTCTCGTCTTCATCCGGCGTGCAGAGCGCCCGGACCACCTGGTGCGACCTGGCGGCGGCGTGATCCACGGCTACAGATCGGAGTGGATTATCCTCGCGTTTTCGGCTGACGCAAGCCGCGTTGACATTTCCTCGGTCAGCATCGACACGCCGCTGGACGTGGCCAATCGCATCGCCTCGGCCTTCTTCAAGAAGGACTGCGAGTACGAGAACGAGAACGTTGCAACCGGTCCCGACCAGATCGAGATGTTCCTCGCCAACATCCGCGATGTTTCAGACGGCCCGCTTGTCCTGGTTGAGATCGCGTATGGCAGCTCACCTCTCGCGGGATCGCCCGCGATCCGCCTCCGGCAGAACGATGCGACGTCCATCGGCGATGCCATCGCTCACTTTGAGAAGGCCATCGGCAAGTTGAGGATCGAGGATATCGAGAGCGTCAAGGTGATGTTCCGCAAGAAGCGCGTCAGCTTGATTCTGGATGCTCTGGAGGATGAGGCACAAGGCAACGTCGTTCGTTACTCAGATCACCGACTGAACGCGCTGGAACGGGTCGAGTTCGAGAAACACATGCAGGACGCTCATGGCATCACCATCCTCTCCACCGAAAAGCGATTCAAGCGTCCCTCGTGAGGACGTCGCCCTGCTGCTCCGCGATGGTTCAGCGATCCGCCAGCCGTCAGATGCCCTGCGCCGGGCAGCCGCCCACCTTGAACGCCTTGGCCTGATATCGACAACTGGCCAGCACTACGTCCGGTGCGCGGACCCGCAGGACGGCGACTTCCGCTTCACGAGGAACCGCAGCTGCCCGGGGAAGGTGTATCTGTTCGGCGGGCTGGACGAGGCGGGACACGACTACCGCTGCCCGGAGTGCGAACGGGCCGTGTTTCCTCATCGCACGAGCAAGCGGAGGCACGCAGAACTGCGCGTGGCGCTGGAGCCGGACGGCGTGCATGACTACGTCGCTGCGCTGGTGGCGGGCGCAGGCGCGGCCAAGCCGCTGTGCCGCGGCATGTTCCGCGTGGATCTCACCGAGCGAACCGCGCACCTGTGCGTGGCGGACATTTGCGGCGACGACCGGTACCTCGCGCGCGAGTGGGCACAGCACCAGCCCACGCTCTACATGACCATCGACGAACGCACGAGCAGTGAACGGCTCCTTGCGGAGGACTGGCTTGCCCGGATCACACTTGCTGACGCCGTATCCGGCCAGGTGGATGTCGGCGCGCGGCTCGCCGAAGTCGCCCAGCAGGCACCGCCTCGGTCGGTCGCCACCGTCTCCATTCCTGTCTACCGGACTGGACCCCCGCTCATAGGTGCTGAGCGCCAAGCGGCGGCTGCGCAGGGCGACCCGGCTCGCGTAGAGGTGAAGCGCGGTGTCGCAGTCGCGACGCCTAGAGACGATGGGGTGTATCCGCCGCGCACGGTGGTGTTTCGCAATGTCACACACACATGCGAGCTCACGGCGCTGGAGGCGGACTTCCTGGCCATCGCACTCGGCAATGTGGACACGGATGTCAGCGTGCTCATGCATACCGGCAATGGGGCGGTATGGAAGGAGCCGTACACGAAGAGTAAGCGCAACAAGATCTCGCAGATGCTGACGCGGCTGAACACAAAGCTGCTCGATGCGTCTCCGCCGCTCCGCATCGTGTTCGCGCTCAAGCGTGGCATGTCCGTGGTGTCGCGTTCCGAGGCGCCGGCTGTGCCATCGCCCGCCAGCGTCGCTCGATGACAGTTCGATGACAGAAGAGTTTGTGCCGCTGTCATTCTCGGCGAGCCCTGATTCCGCTCGTTCAGACCGTCACACGGATGGTCTGCCTGCGAAAGGAATCACTCGCCAATGCTCGATCCCACTCACGATCCATTCGACCCGCACACCACCCGCCTGATCCGATCCAAAGCCCGCCGCCTGTGTCGTGTCGCTGGATTCACCTCCAGCGACTACGACGATCTCGTCCAGGAGTTGGAGCTCCACCTGTGGCGCCGGCTGGATCGGTTCAACCCGGCCGTCGCGGCGTGGTCAACCTTTGCCTCGTTCGTCCTCGACAAGCGCGGCATCTCTCTCGCACGCGAGCGATCTGCGGACAAGCGCTGTCGCCGACGCGAGCAGTGCTCACTGAACGATCCGGTTCTCGATGAAGCGGGGCGACTCGTCGAGCGACACCAGACAACTCCGGAAGCGGCGAGCACCCGCCAGCGGCTGAACGATCTTGCCCGCGATCTTGCCGACCTCCGTGAGCAGCTTCCGTCGAGCACGCATCGCTTGTTCATGGACGCGCTCGCCCGCGGCGGCACTGTCAACTCCATTGGGACAGAACTCGGTTTGTCCCGGCGTGCGGCTGCGCGGCACTTCGCCGAACTGCGGCAGCTGTTCGAGGACGCTGGGCTCCGCGTGTACCTGTAGCGCGCAACCTGCTGATGCCGTCGCGTAGGTATCCAGTAGTCAGCCGCACGGTCAGAGGAACAGACATGTCGCAGAGCATCTATCGCTACGCATTTGACTCCAGCATCCACTTTCCCGACGTGGTCGCCACGCTCGACCTTGCGCTCGTGGCCATCGAGAGCCTTCATGGCGAGTCCCGCATCAGACTCGATGCGCGCTTTACCGCGGAGCCGCCGCGCCGTGCCATCGTGCTAGACGCGACCACCGCAGTTGGGCAGGCACTGAATCAGGTGTTCATCGGCCTCGCGCGGCGTGAGTTTGGTGAGAAGGCGTTCTCTGTGCAGCGAGCGGACTCCGTGCCCTCCGAACGAGACGAGCCTCGCGCGACGTGATCGGCACGCCTTCCCTCGTTCGCCTCGGCCAGGGCGACTTCGTTCGCGAGATCTTTCCACACGACCGCATCCCTGATGGAGACCACATGACCGCGACTACCCTGATGAACCAGATCACCAAGGGACGCAGGCCCAAGCCCCGTCGCGTGATGCTCTATGGCACGCACGGCATCGGCAAGAGCACGTTCGGGGCGATGGCCGAGACGCCCATCTTCATCCCGACCGAGGACGGTCTGGGCGATATCGAGTGCGAGTCGTTCCCGCTGGCCCGCTCGCTCGGCGATGTGATGGCGGCGCTAGAGACACTGTACTCCGGCGAGCACGGGTACAGGACCGTCGTCATCGACTCCCTCGACTGGCTC
>CALALQ010000114.1 GCA_937925595.1 uncultured Demequina sp.
AGGCGTCGTTCGTCCCCTTGACCAGAACGCCGCAACCGGGGTTCAAACCTGTCGCATCCAGGTACACCACCGGGTTGTTGTCCGCATACCGGTACGGGTCCAGCGTTCTGGGATCCCCCGGGTTCATCAGCGGATCTGGCGACAAGAACCTGCCCAACTCGGGGTCGTAGTACCGGGCGTTCAAATACGTCAGCCCAGTGTCAGCGTCGGCGATTTGATTCAACCAGCCATGCGCCGAGGCGATCGTTGAGCCCGCCCGCTTCGTGCCATACGGGGTGTAGGCGTTACGCGTCACCGCACCCGACGCGTCCACCGTGACCTGCGCACTGCCCTGCACATCACCCAGCGTGATCACCGTCGAGCCACCCGTGGACTTCGACGCCAGCTGCACCCCACCAGCCGAGTAATACCGCGTGAGCGTCACATCAGCATTGGAGCCGTCGCCCGTGTTCGGGTCGGTCGCCTCCCAGGCGCCCATATACACCGTGGCGCTCGTGCCGCTAATCGCGGCGAATTGTTGGCCCGACGCGTCATACAAGTACGCCGTCGCCGCACCCGACGACGGGGTCACGCTGGTCAGAATCGACAACACGTCCCACGCGAGGGTTTGCGTGCCGCCGCCAGGAGCGGGGTATGCCGCTACGCGCCGTAGAGCTCCCGCACAACACGGGCGCCAACGACGCCCAGGTCAAAGCTCTTCACACGCTCCTGCTGCGCCGCGTGGATGCGCGCCCGCAGCTCTGCATCCGTCGCCAGGCGCGTCAGCGCCGCCGCGAATGCCTCCGCGTCCGTCGCGTCCACGGACACGTCAGGGTCGTCCCCAATCACGGACAGGTAGCCAGGATTCGCGCCCGCCAGCACTACACCGGCCCCAGACGCCATCGCCTCGATCAGCACAATGCCAAAGCTCTCGCCGCCGGTCGCGGGGAACACCGCGATGTCGGCGTCCGCGAAGAATTGCGGCTTGTCCTCTTCGGACACGAAGCCCTCGAACGTCACGACGTCCTCGAGTCCGCCGCGCACTACGGCCGCCTCGGCCTCGGCAAGCAGCGGCCCACGCCCACCAATGTGCACGTCCATCCCAGCGAGCAGCTCGGCGTCCAGCAGCGGAAGCGCCGCCAGCAGCTCGAGCACTCCCTTGCGGTCAACAAGCCGCCCCAAGAACGCCACCTTGAGGCGACGCCCATCACGCTTGGGCGAACGCCGGAACGCCTCCAGGTCGATGCCAATAGGGATCACGCGGCAGTCGATCCCAAACGACGCGCGCGCAAACGCCGCTGCCGGCGCGGACACCGCCGCAAACGCATCGAACTTCCGCAGGTTCCGCGACAGCACCGCGCCCAGCGCCCGCGTTCCCCACTCGGAGATGCGCCCATCCGGAAGGATGTGGAACGTCGCCACAATCCGCACAGACCGCGCTCGCAGCTTGCGCGCCTCCTCCACGACGCGGCCGGCAAAAACCGGCGAGTGCGGCGTCTGCACGTGGATGACGTCGAACTCCTCGCGCTCAAGCAGGTCGCGAATCGCGCGTCGCGAAGCAGGCAGCGGCGTCCGCAGCCCGTTGCCGTTGAACTTCACCTGCGCATTGCGCGCCAGCGAGTGCACTCGCGGAGACGTGGACTCGGACACCGAGCAGATGATGTGCACCTCGTGCCCAACTGACGTCAGATACGACTCAAGCGACCGCACATACTGTTGGACGCCGTCGGGCCTGTCAATGCTGTCATCCAGCACCAGCGCGATCTTCAAGGCCAACTACCCGTTCGCGTAGGTGTGCAGACCCTGGAACACAAAATTCACCAGGGTGAAGTTGATGATGAGCGCGGCAAAGCCCACGAGCGCGAGGTATGCGCTCTTGCGGCCCGCCCAACCCTGGGTGGTGCGAGCGTGCAGGTACGCCGCGTAGATCACCCAGATGACGAAGCTCCACACCTCCTTGGGGTCCCAGCCCCAATAGCGGCCCCACGCGTGTTCGGCCCAGATCGCGCCGGCCATGACCGTGAACGTCCACAGCACAAAGCCCACGGCGATGAGCCGGAACGCGAGCGCCTCGAGCACCGCAGGCGTGGGCACGGCCTCCAGGAAGCGCAGCGCGCGGCCCCGCGTCCACTCCGTGCGGGAGGTGCCGGAGTCGCGGTAGTCCTTGAGCAGCTGCAGCGCGGTCACGATGAACGCCACGGCGAAGATTCCCGTGCAGATGGTCGCGATCGACACGTGGATGATGAGCCAGATCGACTGCAGCGCCGGCGGCAGCGACTTCGCCTCGTCATACAGAACCGCGAGACCCAGTCCCAGCGCGAGCGTCGCGAGACCCACCACGCCAGCGCCAAGGAACGTCACGTCGCGCTTGCGCTGCACAATGAGGAACACGCCCACCGCGATCATCGCGCCGGTAATTGTGTACTCGTACATGTCCGACCACGGCACATGCTTGGCCTCAACACCGCGCGCAGCCACACCAATCGCGTTGAGCACAAAGCCCACCGTGGTCGCCGAGCGCGCAATGCCCAGCGCCTTCACTGCGGACTTGGGAAGCTTCTCACTGCCCGACGCTGCGGCAGGGGCGGCGTCCTCCGCCGGTCCTCCTGCGGTCACCAGTCGCTTGGCTTGGGTGCGCACGTCCGCCTCGCGGGCAAGACGGATTGAGTAGCCGAACATCGCAATCGCGTAGAGGATGCATGCCCCCCACAGCGCCGCAAGGCTCAATGACTGCGCGGTCACGCGTCCTCCTCCTGGCGATTGACTGCCGCCATTGCTCGCTCCAGTTCCGCCGTGGCCTTGACCGTGTCATGCGGCGGCGCAAGCACGGCGCCTTGGATAAGGGTAGCCGGGGCGCCGGCGTCCCCACTCGCGGAGGCGGGGGTCGCGATGACCCAGACCCGGCGTCGGGCACCAAACAGACTGAGCGCAAGACCAAGCAGCGCCGTGATCGAGAAGGCGAGCAGGAACGGCAGCGATGGATCCGCGCGCAGGTCGAGCGCGGCGTAGCGCACAGTGTCGTTCCAGGTGAGCGTGCCCGCGTCCTCCGGAAGCTCGATGGTCTGCCCCGGCGTGAGCACCATCACCGCCTGCTGGCCGTCCTCGCCCCGAACCGGGCTGAGGTGGGTCTCGTCGAGTTTGTAGACGTTCTGCGGGATGCCGTCATCGAGGCCAAGGTCGCCCGTGTACGCGGTGAAGACAATCACCGGGTTGGTGGGATCAGGGTGCAGGCTGATGAACTCCGTCCCCTCGCCCACCGCCGTGGGCAACAGGGTGGCCTTGATGCCCACCTGCTCACCAGTGGAGACGTCCGGCACCTTGAGCACTCCGGTCGAGGTGTACGCCGCGTCCTGCGGCAAGAAGATCACCGGACCACTGAACGCCACATTGCCAGCGGCGTCAGTGAAGGTGAGGTCCAGCGCGTAGCCGTTGCCCTGCAGGTAGATGCTCGCGCCGCTTACCTTGAGTGGGCTGTTGACCTTGATGGTCGCCTCCCGCGCATCCCTCCCCGGCTCCGTCAAGGTGACATCCGCGGCGAAGCTCTCCGGCCGACCGCCAAGCGAGAACTGCGAATGGAACTCGTCGAGCCGCAGCGTGAACGGCTCGAGCCGGTCCTCGCTGAACAGTCGCCCAGACTCGAAGCTGTCGTAGGCCACCACCGAGTTCGTGAACGAGCGCCCCTCCACGATGATCGCCTGGCCGCGATACGTGAACGCCGCTCCAAAGCCCACACAGATGAGAATGCCAACGAGCGACACATGGAAGATCAGGTTGCCCAGCTCGCGGATGTGACCCTTCTCCGCCGCGAGCGCCACCGCACCGCCTTTGCGCTCGTCGACGCGCACCCGGTAGCCGGTGAAGGCTCCCCAGAAGCCAGGGTTGGGTCGCAGCGCCTTCGCCACCAGCCCGACGCTGTCGCCGGGGGCCCCGCTCGCCTCACCCTGGGCGCGGAGCTCGTAGCGGTCGAGCTTGGTGGGCGCCGCCGACACGGGTGCGCGCATCTCGCGGTAGTGCGCAAAGCAGCGCGGGATGATGCAGCCGATGAGCGACGCAAACAGCAGCACGTAGATGGCGGTGAACCACGCGGAGCCGTACACATCGAGGAAGCCAGCCTTCTGCAGGAACTGACCCCACCAGCCGTTGTTCTGCAGGAACTGCGCGGCCTTGGCAGGCTCTCGCGGCGCCTGCGGCAGCACCGAGCCGGGGATCGCCGCGAGCGCCAGCAGCAGCAGCAGGATCAGTGCCACGCGCATCGAGGTGACCTGTCGCCAGATCCAGCGCAGCCAGCCGCGCAGGCCAAGGCGAGGCGCCTCTGGAAGCGCGTAGTTGTCGATCTTGACCCTGGCCATCACACCGCCACCCAAAAGCCATCGATCCACCCCTGCAGCAGTACCGTGAGCTCACCCCACAGGCCCGTCACGAGCAGGATGCCCAGCACGATGAGCATCGCGCCACCCAGTCGCATGAGTCCCACCCGGTGGCGCTTGAGCCAGCCCAGCACCTTCTTGGAGTGCTCAATCCAGAAGGCGAGCACAAGGAACGGCAGCCCAAGCCCCAGGCAATAGACGAGGGCGAGCACAATGCCCCGCCCCTGCGAGCCTTCGGTGAGGCTCAGCGCGAGAACTGCCGCGAGCGTCGGGCCGATGCAGGGAGCCCAGCCCAGGCCAAAGGCGATGCCAAGCAGCGGGGCTCCCGCGAGGCCGGCCTTGGGCGAGACGTGAAGGCGACGCTCGGCCTGCAGGAACGGCACGGCGCCCATGAACGCGAGGCCCATGAGGATCACGACCACGCCAAGGATGCGGGTGATGACGTCAATCGAACCCTGCACCTGTGCGCCCAGCGCGGTGACGCCAATAGTGAGGAGGAGGAAGACGGCGCTGAAGCCAAGGATGAAAAGGAGCACGCCAAGCACCAGGCGGGGTCGAGCGCGGCGGGTCGCGACGTCAGCGCCGGCCATGCCGCTCACGTAGCCCAGGTAGCCGGGAACGAGCGGAACCACGCACGGGGACGCAAAGCTCACCAGTCCCGCGAGCAGGGCGATGGGGATGGCGGCGAGCAGCGAGCCCGTGAGGACGGTGTCGCTCACGCCTGCGCTTCCTCAATGAGCGTTTTCAGCGTCGAGGGATCCGCCTCGCCGATGATTCGCGCGTAGAGGCTGCCGTCAGGGCGCAGCACGAGCGTGGTGGGAGTGGCCGCGAGCGCGACCTTGCCCTGCAGCTGGGCGATGGCCTTGCCGTCCGCGTTGTCGAGGCTGGGGAACGTGACGTCAAAGGAGCGGTCGAAGGCGAGCGCAGTGTCCGCCTCATCGCGAGTGTTGACACCCACCACCTGGACGTCGTCGCGAGCGTCGAGCTCCACGAGCAGCGGCGCCTCCGAACGGCATGGCGGACAACTCGCGTACCACGTGTTGATGAGCACCACCTGGCCGGCGAAGTCGGCGATGTCGATGGTCTCCCCCGTGAAAGACGTGCCGCTCAGCGCGATCGGCTCTGTCGAATCCTTGAACACGGTCACGGTGCCATCACCGCTCACATAGCCGGGCGAATCCGCAGCCTCTCCCGGCGCGCAGCCCGCAAGCCACAGCACCAGCGCGATGACGATCGCGGCGGCGAGGATCCAGCGGGCGACGGGCTTCACGGCGTCCCACCCGTCACTTCAATGCCCGACGCAGGGGTTGCGTAATCCATCGCCGTCGCCACACCGTTCTCAACGGTGAACGTGGTGACAGAGCCCAAGGCGCACTCGCGCGAGCGCGGGTCGTGGAGAAAACTGCGCTTCTCGAACGAGGTGCGCGCCACCCAGATGGGCAGCTGGTGGGAGACCATCACCGTCTCGCGATCCGGGGTCGCGGCTGCCGCGTCGAAGATCGCGGCCCACATGCGGTCGCGCTGCAGCGCATACGGCTCTCCCCAAGACGGGCGCCACGGGTTGCGCAGGCGCCACCAGTTGCGGGGATGGATGAAGTCCTTGGCGCCACTCTGAATGGGGCTGCCCTCGTAATCGTTCGCCGCCTCGATGAGCCGCTCATCCGTGTCGATCTCAAGCCCAAAGGCGACCGCAATCGGCTCCGCTGTCTGCTGGGCGCGCGTCAGCGGAGATGCGATCACCCTCGCGACATCCGCGCCGGTGGCGACAAAGTGCTCGGCGACGGCCTGCGCCATGGCGACCCCGGCGTCGGACAGGACAAAGCCGGGCAAGCGACCATAGAGGACCTTGTCCGGATTGTGGACGTGGCCGTGACGAACCACGTGAACCTTGGGCATGCCGACTATTGTCCCCTGGTTACGCAAGTGCCTGGCGCAGCACCTCGGCGTCGATGCGCCAGAAGCCCACCGTGTTGCCATCCACCGTCACCACGGGAACCTGCTCGCCATAGCGCTCGCGCAGGGCAGGGTCGGCGTCGATGTCCACCAATTCAAAGTCCGCGCCCTGGGCGGTGCAGACCTCTGACACGACCTGCAGAGCGTCGTCGCACAAATGGCAGCCAGCGCGCGTGTACATAGTCACACGAGCGGTCATGAAGCCAGGATACGGCGAGGGCGGCATCCGGGGCATGGGTAGCATGGGCCGGGTGACGGACCCGGCGGAACCACCACGCGCGCTTCGCGTTGCCGCCTTCTTCGACGTCGACAACACGATCATTCGCGGCGCGAGCTCCTATCACATCGCCCGCGGACTGCGAGAGCACGGCTTCTTCACGCGCCGCGACATGCTGCGCTTTGGATTCGAGCAGGCGAAGTACCGCCTCTTTGGCGAGACCGCCGAGCAGATGGACTTGGTGAACCGCGACGCGGCCAAGTTCATCAAAGGCTGGTCCGTTGCCGAGATGGCCGCGATCGGCGAAGAGGTGTGGGACGAGGTGCTCGCCCACCGCATCTACCCCGGCACCAAAGCGATCATCGACGAGCACCGTGCGCAGGGCCACGAGGTGTGGATCGTGTCCGCGGTGCCCGAGGCGCTGGGCCGACTGATCGCCGCGAAGGTGGGCGCGACCGGGGCGCTGGGGACCGTCGCGGTGGAAGAGAACGGCTTCCTCACAGGCGAGTTCGAGGGCGGCCTGCTGCATGGGCCCCGCAAGGGCATCGCGGTGCGCGAGCTTGCTGCGCGGGAGGGCTTCGACCTCGAGGCGAGCTATGCGTACGGCGACTCCGCGAATGACGAGTCGATGCTTGACGCCGTGGGTCATCCCTGTGCGATCAACCCGGACTCCAAGCTGCGCCGCATCTGCAAGGAGCGCGGCTGGCCCATCCACGAGTTCCGCAAGCGCCGCAAGAACGGGCGTCGCGGGATTGTGCGGGCCTCCATTACGGGGACAGTGTGGGTGGTGCTTGCGGTGCTGAGGTCGATTCGCAAGTCGATCTTCAGGCGCTGA
>CALALQ010000115.1 GCA_937925595.1 uncultured Demequina sp.
AGAACGGCGGGCCCCACCCCGACTGGTGGTTCAGCCGCGAAATCTGCTGGTGCGGCAACGCCCACTACTACTGCATCGCGTGCGGCGCGCAGGGGACACCATGTCGCTCATGACTCGCCTTCGCTGCAAGCACCGGAACCTGTGGACTGGCGCGACGGACTTCTGTGAATGCGGCCGCACTCACTACTTCTGCGATGACTGCGGGATCCGCACCGACCCGTGCTGGGCTGCGCCCCGCTCCGTGCTGCAACGCGGGCGCGAGGATGCCCAGTACGGCTGGTGGTGGGTGCTGAACCGTGTCGACGACCTCCGTCACGCCATCGAGAAAAGGATCCGCCGTGACCGTTGACATCTGCGTTGCGTGCGAAGACGCTCCCGCGACCACCGACTGTGGCGTCGACCACCACCGCTGCCCGCTCTGCGTGGACTGCCGTGCCGTCCTGGACGGCACCGAGTGGGACGACGCCCCTGAGACCTCGGAGACCACACCGTGATCGACGACCCTGAGACCTGCGAGTTCGCGGACCTCCGCGGCATCCACACGTTCTTCGAGCCTGAGGGCGCGACGCCGGAAGACCGTGAGCACACGCTCAACGTCGTAGGCGAATGGCTCGACATCGACTCCCACCGGTTCACGATGCCCGCCACCGAGTGGGGCCGGGAGCTCAAGAGCGCGATGTCGCACCTGATGGGGATGGCGACGGCGTACGCCGAAGCGAAGGCGGAGTCGTCGAAGAAGCGCAACGACGCCATCTTCTCCGCCGTCCTCGACGAGTGCCTCGGGTACAACGGCGGGGAGCCGCACGCGACCACCTGGGCGCGCGGAGGGCACCGCAACGATGTCCCGACGCTCTGCGACCGCTGCCAGCGTCTCATCGACAAGCTGCAGAAGCTCGACGCCCCGGCACCGGCCGACGAGACCGTCACCCGAGACGCGGAGAAATACCGGAACGCCCAGGAGGTCATCGAGGAGGTGCACTACCGGTTCCGGATGTACACCGGCACCGCCGACCTCGTGAACCGGGCGCACCACGTCATCGAGCTCGGCAACGCGGTCAGCGACCTCAGCACCTACCACGTCACCTACGACGGGGACACCGGCACGCTGCAGTGGGAGCGGGACGACGCGGAAGGCTGAGCTGCCTCTCCTCCTCACGTTAGGAGGTGGTTAGGAGGTGGTTAGGAGGTGCTGTGCGCATAGGGGTGAGGTCCCAGCGGCTCCACCGGGGCCGCGCGAACAGGAAGACCCCATGACGAACCTCGAGCTCCGCTACGAACTCCTCTCCGACACCGCCACGCCCCCGAAGCGCGCGCACGAGACCGACGCCGGTTTCGACCTCCACGCCGACGAGCAGGTCTGGCTCGAGCCCGGCGAGTACCGCCTCATCCACTGCGGTGTCGCGATCGCCCTCCCCGAGGGCACCGCAGGGCTCGTCTGCCCCCGCTCGGGCCTTGCCGGCAAGCGCGGCATCACCGTCCTCAACGCGCCCGGTGTCATCGACGCCGGCTACCGCGGCGAGACGAAGGTCATCCTCATCAACCACTCCGACAAGGGCTTCCTCGTCGAGGTCGGCGACCGCATCGCCCAACTCGTCATCACCCCGTTCATCGCGCCGACCTTCGTCGAAGCGAATGTGACCGAGGAGGAGACGGACCGTGGCACTTCCGGCTTCGGGTCGACAGGGGTCGCGAGCGCCTGAGCGCCCACTCCCCCTCGCCTCCCTGCTGCCCCGCGTGCTCACCCGCACGCGGGGCAGCGTCGTCTCCCGTTCCGGGAATGCGGTGGTTCCGCAGGTGGCGGAGAAGGGCGATATCCCGAACGGGCTCACCTGCGGGGCGCGTGGAACCCTTCCACGTACGCGAGGTCGATGAGCTGGGCGGCCTGCTCCTTGGTGAGACCGCAGCGAGGTCCGGTCAGCGTGTCGATGATGGAGTCGGTGTCGACGGCTTGGCCCCGCTGGTCGATCGCGTGGTCAGCCAGGATCCACGCGAGGTGCGCGTGGCGCGGGTGCGCCTTCTCGATGCGGGCTTCGACGAGCTTGAACACGCGCTGACCTTCCGGTGAACCGAACTGGTCACGGACCATCTGCGCGTACCTGCGCTGCCCCGCGCGGCGACGGCGCCGGCGCAGCTCCTGCTGCCCGTCCGTAGTGCCAGCCAGGCCCAGCCACTCCTCCATGACGGCGACGTCATCGGCGGTGATGCCGGTGAGTGGGTTCACCTCGTGCAAGAGGGTGAGCGCCCGGTCGCGGGGCGGGCGACGCTCAACGAAGTCGAAGATGTTGTCGTCAACCCACAGGACGGGACGCCCCGGGAACGCGGCGCGGAGGTTCCGTGCCTTCCAGGATGAGGACGACTCCTTGAACCGGGGCTCCTCGTGGAGGAGAGCGTCCTCGAGGTGGGGGATGCCGAGCACGTCAGCGAAGTAGGTGTTCGCGTGCTCCTTCCATGTGGTTGCCCACACGAGCTCCACGTCACGGTCAACCAGCGACTGCACCCAGGTGCGGCCCGGGCCCGAGATGAGGTCAGTGAACGTGAGGGTGCCGTCGGCATCCCAGTCCAGTTCACGGTGGAACCAGTTTCGGGGCCACGCGTCGGAGCGGAACGTCACGGGCACTTCGAGCGCGTCCGCCGGCGCCTCCCCATCGCGGGAGAAGATGCGGAACACTCCGTCCAGGTCGAGGGCGACGACGGGGCGGAGGCTGTCGCTCACGCAGCCACCGCGACCTCTCGCAGGGCGGCGAGCTTGCTGTCGAGAGCGCGGCGAGCGCGAACGAGTTCATAGTGGTCATCGTCGGCGTGGACGATGGCGTAGTGGAGGTTCCCATCCCCGCCCTTCTGGATGTTCACGACGTGGTCGAGGGAACGCTCGAACTGACGGGATGCGCGCTGGCACCAGGTGAGGGTCTCGCGGACGGCTCCGGTCTCCTCGATCGTCATGTGTGGGAGCGGCTGGGCGGCAAGTGACTGGTCCACGAGAGGGCTGAGCAGCACCGCTCGCGCCTGCATGTCTTCGGTGTACCGGAGATGTGCCCGCCGGGCGATGATCTGCTTCTCGGGAAGCACCTCCGCGCCCTTCCGGAGGAAGACGCGGACGACTATGCCCTTGCGCGTGGGGAGGACGAACACATCTTCCGGGTGGTAATGCTCCACGTTCAGGTGCCGGCGTTCCTCGACGTCATCAAGGTTGAACAGGACGACGGCGGTCGCGAGTTCCTCGTCGGTGAGTTCGGCCTCGCTGACACTGTACGTGTCCTTGGCCGTCAGGTCGACCGTGCCGTAGCGGGTGGACACCTGGGCGTATCCGTCGCGTCGGAACGGGTGCTCCGGGGTGTACGAGATGATGTCGTTGTGGCGGAGGTCGGTCACTGCTGGCCCTCCTCGATGGTGAGCTTAGGGACGCTGACGTTCGCGGCGCCGACGGCACGCTTGGCTTCGAGCACCTGCGTCTCGATGTCCACGCGGGCCTGCTGGACGATGTCCTCGGCGGTCCGGTTCAGCTCGCGGGCGAGGTACCAGACGTTCGGCTTGGCGTTTCGGACGGTGCTGTTCAGGCGGGAGTGCGCCTCCCGGAGGGCCTTCTTCCCGGCACCGGACTCGATCGCTTCGCCGAGCTCGGCGACCTTCGCCTCGATGTCGGCGAGCATCTTGTCGGCTGCCTCGTCCACGCCCTTGAGGGACGCTTCGATGCGGGGCTCGAACGGGATGCCGGGGACGTGACCGCCGGGAAGCCAGCGGAGGGTCACAGGGACGCCGGACCCGATGCCGACGGAGGAGACCAGCGACCCCCACTGGGCGAGGGTCATCTCGATCTCGATGAGCTGATTAGTGGCGTGGACACGGTCCTGACGGCTGTCTCGGGAGCGCTCGGCCGCGTGGATGGCGAGGGTGATGGACTGGCCGGAGAGCACGTCACTGCCGAACAGGACACCGTCGCCACCGGACTTGCGGGAGACAGTGACCGTGCCGAACGCCGGGTGGGCCTCGATGACCTCGTCGCCGAAGTGACCGGGGCGGGATTCGATGGGCTGGATGTTCATGCTGCTGCCTCCATGGCGGTCTTGAATGATGCGACGGTGTGCTCTTCGTAGTCGTCGTCGGTGACGTAGGCGATGGTGCCCACCTGGGTGCGGTAGCCGCCCATGGACGCCAGCACGCCGGGGCGGTCCGCGTGAACCTTCTTGGCGATGGCGATGAGCGACTCTGCGTCCTCGACGGGGCCGGTGATGACGACCTCAGCGGCGATGCTGGGACCGGCCTTGACCTCCCAGTCGTCGAACGAGCACTGACGGACCTCGACGGTGAGGTGCTCGGGAAGAGCTTCGCGGAGGGCGTTCGGCTGGGTGGTGCCGACGTGGAGCTTGATGGTCATGAGGTGCGCCTTTCAGGTTGCTCGTGGCTGTCCCCTCCTACATGCGCAGTCCCGCCTGATTCTGCTGGTCACCCGCGCACGCGCATAGACGATGCCATGACCTCCTCGCTCAGCGACCCTCGCGTCTCCGACCTTCTCCGCCTGGTGTCTGTCACCGACCCCACCATCGCGGCCCGCCTCACCTCCGCGCTCCCCGTGCTCCGCCCGCAGGCGTCCTGATGGACGCGAAGTTCATCCTCGCCGCCATCCGCCGAAAGTACCCGGAGGCGGCGATCGTCCCGGAGGTGACGATGGACGACCCGGCCTACGACGCCGGCCAGCGTGTCACCCCGGACGGGGAGAAGGTGTCGGAGTTCCGCCGCATCGACGCGCTCATGTTCCAGACGCTCGTGCGGACCGCCATCGAGATCAAGACGACCGCTACGGACTTCCGCCGGGACACGTGGGCGAAGCGCCGCCCCTGGTTCAACGTCGTGCACCGGTTCGTGTACGTCGTGCCGGACTACCTGGACGTGAAGGCTCCGCACAACTGCGGCCTGTGGCATGTCCATGACGACCAGAGCATCACTGTCGTCACGAAAGCCAAGGTGTCGCCGACCCCGGAACCTCTCCCCCAGCAGGTCGTCCAGAGTCTCGCGTACCGGGCGTCGAAAGCACGGTGACCCGCCGTACCGCCCTCTACTGCGCATGGAGGGACGGTGATCGCTATCAACCGTCGCGGCCGTGAGCCGCTGTACATCTCGCTGCCCGACTTCAACAAGGGCTATCGCTGCCCCGGCAACTCCGGCGAGGGCATGCGTTCCAACAAGGTCGACTGGTGCAACAACGAGCTCGCCCCCGGCCAGAGTCGCTGGGCGCTCGTCGTCCGGGCTGGAGCCCGTCCTCCGAGGGGTGTCGAGCACCCCTCGGACCTGCCTGGGTTCTTCTCGTGGCGGATCCGGCGGACCAACTGCTGCAACACCATCGTCCTCCCGCAGTTCCTCTACTACTTCACGCCCGGCGCGTGGTTCCGCTTCTACCCGGCCTGGGAGTCCGGCGGTGTCCGCCACCGCGCGCGCATCCGTCTCGGGTCGGCTTGGCAGCCGCTCGAGTCCTTCGTGTGGCGCGTGCGCGCCATCTTCGTCCGCGCTGGCCGCCGCATCTTCTCCTGAGAGCCCCCGCATGCTCGTCACGTACCGCACCGAGATCGCCCTGTTCTGCGACGGCGCCGAACACAACGCTCACGTCGCCACGACCCGCTCCTCAGACCTGCATGAGGCGACCATCCAGGCCGCCGCGACCAGGGCGGAAAAGGCGGCTGTCGCCGCAGGGTAACGGTCATGCCGACCCGCTCCATCCTCTTCGACATCGACGGAACTCTCCTCACAGGCGCCTGTGACCACCTGACCTCGCTCGCGGACACGCTCAACGAGGTGCCGGGAAGCCGCGTCGCGTTCGAGATGCGAGGGGAACGCCCCCACGTCGAGGGTGTGGACCTGGCTGGGTTCATCGACGTGCAGATCGTCCGGACTCTGCTCCCTGACCAGCCCGCGCACGAGGTCCGCCGCATCATGGCGCAGTACGCGGACACATTCACGTCCCGCATCAACGCGGGCGTCGCCGCCGCCGGAACCCTCGTCCCGGGTGCCCGTGAGGTTCTCGAAGGCCTCCGTGACCGCGGTTTCTCCCTCGGTATATCCACCGGCAACGCGCACCGCATCGCCCGCGCGAAGCTCCGCCTTCACCGACTCGACGACTTCTTCGCGTTCTCTTCCAGCCTCGGGTTCGGTGACGTGCATGCGGACCGCACCGCCGCTGCCCGCGCCGCCATCGTCGACACCGACTACCCGGCCGCGTGGTGCGCGATCGTCGGGGACACCGCGGCGGACATGCGCGCCGCCCGCGCTACCGGTGCACGGGGCATCGGGGTGCTGACCGGCGCTGCCACCGCCGATGAACTCCGCACCGCCGGGGCTGTGGACATCATCGGGTCTGTCGCGGACCTCCCCACCGTCCTCTGACCCACATTTCGTCGCGGACTGCGCATGGAGGTCGTGCAGGCATGGGCCTGCGTGACACCTCCCTGGAGACCCCATGTCCACGACCCTCGAAGACCGCGAGCTCGAGTACGAGCTGACCTTGGACGCTGCCAGCACCGGCCACACCGACCATGTGCAGGCCATCGCCGAGCAGGCCATCGACGCCGCGCTCGCACGATTCGAGCACGGTGAGGCCGGCGACCTGATGCTGAACGCCGCGCGTGCCGCCCTCATCGCAGCGACCGCTGCGCTTCGTGCCCTAGACGCCGAAGGCCACCTTGTCCCTGAGGGCGCATCCGTCGCCCAGATGTTCGTCGTCATGTCGGATGACGAGAAGCCGCTCACAGTCCCGATGACCGCGGAGGAGCTCGGCAAGTACATGGCCGACACCGGCCTGCCGGACACGGCCCGCGTGGATTCCATCCGCACCGTCATCACCCCGATTCCCCGTGAGGCGACCCGCCCCGCACCGCCCGTCCTGTCGGCTCTTCCCGCCGACGACTTCGACTTCTGACCTGAAAGCCCGCTCATGCCCCAGCAGCCCACCATCACGACGACCATCGAAGGCCCCGCCAACCTCGTCCGCCACATTGAGGACCTGCAAGCCAGCCTCAGCCGCCGCAACGACGAGATCGCTCGCCTCACGGAGGAGAACGAGCGCCTCCGGCAGGGTGTCCCCGACGAGGGCGCGCTCCGCCGCGCGTACATGAAGGGCCGCGCGGAGGCGACCGCCGAGCTGCGCAAGCACTCACAGGCGTTCCGCACGGCGGCGTACGACCTCACCTATGCGCTCGACGACATCGCCCGCACCGAGCCGTCCGAGCCGCTCACGGCTGCGGTCGCCGTGCCCGAGACGCCGGAGGCATGATGCTGACCACTCACCCGCTCTACGAAGAGGTCGCCGTCTGGCGTCAGACGCAGCAGGGCACCGTCGAGGACCTCGCCGAGCTCGACCGCATCCTCAGCCGCTACCGGCACCCGGACACGGCCGTCGCCCACATCCTCGCCCGCATCGCCGATGAGGACGTGCCTCTGAATGTCGCCGCCGACATCGACCAGATCGTCGTCGAGCAGGACGACCTCGCCGCGAAGGTCGTGTACCTGCTGGCGCCGGACACCGCCGACGACTGGGTGCCGGACCCGAGCCGTGAGTATGCGACCGAGGACGAGGCGCGCGCTGTCATCCGCGACTGGATGAACGCGCACGTTGTCCGCCGCGTCATCGTCGACACCCCCATCCACACCGCCTGACAGGACACCCGCATGACTCAGCTTCTCACCCGCCCCGCCGGCAACCGCCAGGCCGTCAACAGCCTCCTCGAAGCCCTCGACTTCGCCGCCTCCGACCTCGGCTACGGGTACGTCGCCGAGCTTCTGGACATGGACGTGAACACGCTCCGCATGAAGCTCGACGGCGACAATGACATAACGCTCACCGAGCTGCAGCAGCTCGCGATCGCCACCTCCATCGAGTTCACCATCGAGGTGCGCGACGCGTAAGCGCCCGCATTACCCAACTGACCGACAGGAACCACTCCCCGATGAATCTCATCCCTCTCGACGAGTCAGTTCTCGTCCGTGTTGTCGCATCCGCCCTGGCCGGCGACGATTCCCACTTCATGTCAGACGAAGCCATCATCCGCCGTTCCTGGCCGATGCTGTCGTACGCCGCGCAGGGTCGCATCGCCCGCGACATCGCCGACGCTCTCGCTTCCGGCCGCGAGTTCAGGAGGGTCACGAGCACCCTCCTCAAGAAGCTGCACGAGGACATCGTCTCCGAGGCCATCGACCGCGCCAACGGTGAGGTGTTCGAGCCCGACCAGGGCTACCCGTCGCCGACTGAGCTTCGCCACCTCGCTGCGTTCCGTGGCACGGCGCGTGAGCTCATCGAGTTCGCGCAGACCTTGTGGCGCAACGGTGCTGGCTGCTCCGTGGAGGAGGTCACCGACCTCTGGGGGAAGCCGCAGTTCAAGGCGTCGTTCGTCACCGGCGGCTGGTCCGGCTGCGAGAGCGTGATGAGCGTCCTTCTCAGCACGCTCGCCGTCATGCACTACGACACGTGGGGCCGGGGCGGTCTCCACGAGTTCCTGTTCCGGCCCTCCCAGTTCGACGGGGAGCCGATGGACTGGTCGTTCCCGTCCGCGTCCCCGGCCCAGCGGGACATCCTCGCCGAGCTCCGCGACCAGGTCGCCACCCTCGAAAGCAAGCTCGCTGAGGCAACCGCGTGAGCCGCGGCCAGTACAACAGCCCGACACCACTGGGCACCCAGTGGGGTGCGGCCTACCTTGGCGAGCTGCTGGCGAACCCGGAACCGGTCGAGGATCTGCTGCTGACGCTCGAGACGGACGAGCGGGACGACGTGGAGTTCCAACAGGAGCAGCTCGCGCTGGCTGCCATCGTCGTCCAGATGGCAGACCCATCCGCGCCGTACGTCGCCGCCGAGCCTGTCGCCGCGGCCCTCCGTGACGACCCGGACGCTTCCGCACTCGTCCCGGCCGCGCACGCGTGCGTGAACCGCCTGCTGAACAACCCGTACGCGCCTCTGTGGGCAGGTCACACTGACGGTGGCATCAACATCCGCCGGAAGGCCCGTTCGCTCGTCACGCGCTTGCACCGCACCATCCAGTGACCCGCAAACCGCCGGTCCGCTGCGCATGGAGCAGGTGACCCGCACGAGAGGACCCCGCCATGACCGTCACCCCCGCCACCATCGACCTGCACCAGTACGAGGCCGGCTCGATCTTCTCGTACGAGACTGAGGAGACGTGGTGCACTGACGGTCAGGCCGTCATCATCGACACTCCTTTCGGCGAGCGCCTGCTCGTGGACACCTACTGGTCGGACCGGGAGCATGTCCTCTCAGCTGAGCAGGCCGCGACCGCGAAGGTCATCTTCGTCCCCTCGCAGCACCGTGAGATCGGCACGAACGACGTGTCCCGCTACCGTCACCGTGGAGATGCCGTCATTGAGATCACTCGTCAGGCGGGGTGCTACAAGCGCTTCTACGTCCCCGCGGACGCCCCGGAGCTGACCGAAGCTGACCACTACCGGGCGATGATCGCTGAGGAGCAGGAGCGCCTTCGCAACTACGAGTTGCAGGCGATGAACACCCGCGCGTCCATCGAACGGTTCAAGGAGTACCTGTCCCGCCTGGAAGCCGAAGGCAAGGCATGACCGCGTTCGAGGGGCACGGCGTCACCATCACGCTCCGTGATGTCATCGACATGGTCGAAGCGACCGCCGAGGACTCCTGGCAGATGGATGTCGTCCGCTCCATGGACGGGCAGCGCAACTGCTTCTTCGGGCACCTGCACGCGTACGCGTCCACGCTCGCGCCCGCCGGGATGGACCCGGACAGGTTGGCCAGCGAGGTGTGGGACTGGTTCGAGGAACAGTACGCCTCGACGTACGCCATCTATCCCATCAACGACGGGAAGTCCCCGCGCTACCCGCAGCCGACCCCACGCCAGCGCGTCCTCGGCTTCTTGAACGACCTCCGAACCGGCGGGGCGCTCCGCACCTGGGAAGGCGTGGAGGTTGAGTACCTGTTGCACTGCGGCATCTTCGAGTAGGCCTGTGACCTGCGAACCCGCCCTCGACTGCGCATGGAGGAGGTGACAGCTTCCTTCCCCCGACCAAGGAGCCCTCGTGCCCGTCATCAACGTCACCCCGCGCGCGTCGCAGTGGACCGCCCTGTACCTGTTCGAGGGCATCACGGTCGATGCAATCCGCCAATTCGATGACCGCATCGACGTGGGTCACCGTGAGGGTTCGCAGACCGCGCTTGCCTGGATCCTCGTCCCGACCGCCGGCGGGGACACCGCCGCGCACTACGAGGAGTGGCTGGTCCGCGACGACCTCGGCGACCTGCGGGTGCTCGGTGGTGAGGACTTCCGTCGTCTGTTCGCTCCCGCTGATGCGGCCGCGGCCGCCGAGTTCCGCGATCGCCTGCCGCTGTCGGCGTCCGAGGAGGCGCAGCTGCGGCTCGTGACGAGCCTTGCGGAGAGCCTCAGGAACGGCGAGGCCCGCTCCATCTGAGCGTTCCTCATCTTCGAGGGGCCTATCTCATCCGGGGCGGGGCCGTCTGTCCCCTTTTCGGGGGATCTTGTCCCCCTTTCGGGGGGCAAGATGGTGGTGAAGGTTCGGGACCGCCCCGCGATATTTTCCGGGCCCCTACGCAACACGCCGCGGCACCCTACGCAGTGCCGGTGAAATCTCTACTCACCACGAAGATTAGAGGTTGATGAGAAGTTCATTAGACCTGTCTAATGATTGTCATGAGCGATGTCCCCTCTTACGTCCGCAAGGTCGCAGCCCGTGTTCTCGGCCCCAAATCCCCCTCTATCGACATGATCGTCGAAGACGTCGTCGAGCAGGTCATCACAGGGCTGCGGAACAAGACGCTGCAGCTGGCGGACGTGCGTGACTTCGCCAAGCGTCAGACGCAGAAGGCGGCCACGGCCACCTTCGCTGCTGAGCGCGCTGCCCTTCTGGGCGGCGGCAGGCAGGCATCCCCCAGCGCCTGCCGCAAGCAGGCGGCAGCAGCTCGCGCTGAGAGCGTGCGCGAGCTGCTAGCAGCCCTCACCCAGCTGCCGATGACGGTGGAGACTCGGGCACCCAAGGAGCTTCACCTGGTCGCCTGAGCATCATACTCACACGGTCGCAACCCGCCTGAGCAGCTCCGCTCGGCTGCTTACGCCCGCCTTCTTCATAACCCTCGAACCGATGCCTTCCACCGTCCGCGGCGACAGGCCCAGCGTGTCCGCTATCTCCCCATAGCCCAGACCCGCAGCAAGATACCGGACCACTTCCTTCTCCCGCGGGGTCCACTCCGGGAAACCCCAGCCTGCGAGTGAGCGCCCGACCTGCTCGCTGGCCGCGATCGCCTTCCTCCGCGCCGCCTCAGCCCGCTGCTTCTCGCCGCGCACCGCCCACTGGTCAGCGATCACTTTCCACGAGTATGCGTAGGTGTACCTGGAGCGTTCGAGCACGCCCTCCGCGGTCTCCACCTTCCCGTCGCACACTAGGAGCACCCACTGCGCGGCGCGATTCAGCCCTTCAGCACCGAGGGTGAGCACTCGCTCCCGGACGGCTGCTGCCCGCCTCGGGGATGGGTCTGCCGTCGCTGCCAGCAGGTACGAGAACGCCGCGGCCAGTTTGTGACCGCGAGCCCACTCTTCATCACCGCGTTTGCCGGCGATGCGCCCGGCAAGGACCCCCTTTCCTTCGGCAGCGGCGGTCACCGCGTCCTCCCACTCCTTCGACACCGCCGGGTATGGTGAGGGCACCAGTAGAGGCTTATCGTTCTGGAACACCGGGGTGAGAGCCTCACCCGCCACGAAACCGGAGATGGCTCGCGCGGTCGAGATCGCCTGAATGAGAGCTGCCTGCCGGACGGGCGCGCCGAGATTGCGGAATTGGACGAGGATGTCCCGCACCTTCACCTGATGCGGAGCACCGAGGGTCGCAAGCCCCGCAACGTAGGCGTATTCGGCTAGCTCCTGGAGTCCGCCCCTGTCACGGGCCGCATGGAACCGCTCGCAGGCTTCCTTGACGACTCGAGCGCTGCGTCCGCCGGCGATATCCAGCAGGCTGGCTATCGCCCAGAAATGGGCGGGGAGTGAGTCGCGGCCGCCGAGGTCGGCGACGAGGGCTTCTGCGGCGGCGAAGTCCCCCGTCATCGTCAGGCAGTACAGTCGAGCCCAGTCCGCGTTCATCTCTGTGCCAGGTAGCAGTCCCTCATCGCTTGTGGGCAGCAGCTCAAGTTCGGGGTCCTTGCCCTGCGCCATCAGCCAGATGCTCCGTTGGACGCGGAACGCGCCGGCGATCGCCGGACGGGTGGTGGCGAGGTCTTCCAACCACGTCAGCACCCGTTCCACGTCGCCGTCGCCCCAGATGTGGCGGTGGAAGACGAAGATGCCCCACATGGCCGACTCGAAGTCGGTGCCTTCCAGGTGCCAGGACTCGTCTTCGAGCTTGCGCATCCGGACGTCTTCGACACCCATCGCGTCCATCGCCGCCAGTAGGCGCGTGGCGGTGGCGAGGGTGGGCGCGATGGCGTGCTTGGCTTCGGCGTCGTCGAGCTCGTGGCGCTTGATCCCGAACGACGAGGTGAGCAGCTCCACGTCGGTCATGCGTGTCCCGTCCAACGGGCGGGCGAGCACCTGCTCGAGCAGCGGGCGGGTCTGTTCCATCATCAGCCACATCCGCAGTCGGGACTTCTGGCGGCGGAAGTGCTCGACGATGAGGCCGCTGCGGATCCGCACGATCCGGTCGCCGTCCCCCGCCTGTCCGAGGCCGACAAGGTCCATGTCGGCCAGTTCGCTCAACAGCTCCTGACCGATCGAATCGACAGCGACTTCCACGAGGGGCGCCACCCCGTGCGTGTAAATCGTTTCGAGGGCTGTGCGCTGCCGGTCTGTCAGTGACGACAGCATCGCTTCGGCGATCGATGCCGCACCTTCGGTCCACAGGCTGAACCCGCGCAGGCGCGCCTGACCGTCTTCGAGGACAAGCATCCCGTCCTCGACGGCGAAGCTCAGCAGGGCTTTCGCGACGCCGGCGTCACCGGAGCTCAGCGCCGCCAGGTTCGCCAGCGCGGCTGGCGACAACGTCACCTCGAAAGTGACGTGCGCAAGCGCGCCGAGGGCGGCGACGTCGAGCTTGGGGATGGTGATGCCGCGGGCGGGGGTGACGCCCGGGTGGGAGAACGGTCCCGCGGCGCGACGGTTGACGACACGGGTAGTGACGATGGGGACCTGGTGGGTGTGGTGCACGTGGGCGATCGCCGCCCACGTCTCCGCGTCCAGATAGTCCCAGTCGTCGACGATGATGAGGCCGGGCTTCTTCCCGATCTTCTTCACGATGTTCTCGGCGACACGGAACGCGCTCGATTCGCTGAGGCCTGCCAGACCGGCGGCGGCGAGTGCGGTGTTGCGCAGCATCGGGAGGGCGGCGACCTCCACGACCTCGTACTTGAGGCTCCGGAAGTGATGGGCGACTTCGCCGGCGATGCGGCTGCGGCCGCTCATTCGACGGCCGACGATGTCGACGTTGTGCTTGGATGCGACGGCGGTGATGGCACCGATGAGTGCGATGGATGGGGTCGGCATTCCTCTTATCGAGGCACGGCTGGGAGGGAGGGGCTGGGCTCAGTGACCGTGACCTCGACGCAGAGCCCAGAACATCTAACCTCATTTGGACGCGTCTAACGAATCCGGTGGGCGCAACAGAGGTCGGGGCGCCGTTGTCCCGGCCTCGTGGTCAGTGTCAGGCTCCGGTGACCCAGAGCTCCCCTTCGCCGAGCTTGTTCAGCGAGGACAGGAACGCAGCCTCGTTGGTCGGGTCGATCCACAGGATGGACCCTTCAGGCTTCGGCTCGTCCGTGTACGGGTCGTATGCCGTCGTCAGAAGGATGAGCGGCTCCGCAGGGTTCCATCGGGCGATGCCGGCGGGTAGCTCCTTGTCGCGCAACGCCGCGTTCAGCTCCGCCTCCGACAGGTGAACGTCCTGGGAGGCCAGCTCTGCGAGCACGATCGCCTGGGCGCGTGCGGCGAGCGGGGCGAGCATGTCGATGCGAGCCTGCAGGTGGAGGTCGTCGGGGTGGTCGTCGTCGAGGTCGTTGTAGCCAGGGATGATCTCTCCGACGATGTCGGAGAGGCTGTCGGCGAAGATGGCGGCACCGTCTTCGGTGACCCATGCCACCATCCACGACCCGTCTTCGGGGTGCTTGGGGATGTGGACGGCGTCCTGCGTGACGATTGCTACCAAGGTGTTCCTCCAGGTGGTTGCGGCTACCGGACCCTATGCGCGAGCTCGCGCAAAGTGTGAGTCCACGCCGTGCAGTGCAACACGCCGCGCTCCCGATAGGGCACATCAACCCGTGTGAGCGGCGGAGAGGGGTGGTCGGGTTCGCCCATGTTTTCCTCGCCAGTCGGTCTTCGTGCAAGCCCCGGAAAGGCACACGATAGAGCCCCGCGTGACGGGGCGCTACTTCCAACCTATCTGACCGGCGCGTTTGGACACGACTGCGCATAGAGACGGTATCCACCACCCCCACTCTCAACTCTGGTGAGGAACCTCTCTCATGACCTCCGCTTCCGTCGCCTACGCTCCGGCGTCCCTCCTCCAGGGCAAGCGCATCACCAAGCGCGGCTGGGTGACCCTTGTCACCTCCGCCGGCGCGCTCATCGTCGCCGCTGCCATCACCGCTCCCCCGATGCTCACCGCCACCGCCCGCGGTGCCGCCCTCGACGAGCTTGCCGCGTCGGAGCAGGGAGTGACTGCCGCGTACGCGGAGCTGACCGCGTCGTACACGGACCTGAACGAAGTCCGTGAGGAGGCAGCCATCGCCTACGACGCCGCCACTGATTTCCTCCGCGGCGCCGGCTCTGTCGCTGCGGTGAAGACCGCCCGTGCCGACCTCGCCGAGGTTGCGACCCTGACCGTCACCAAGAAGGGCGCGAGTGTGGAACTGCTGCCGGCAGGTCCCGCCCCGCAGACCCTTCCCGCGTCGATGGCTGCCGTCGCCGAGCAGGTTGAGGCGAACGAGACAGCCGCGTCCGAGCTGGTTGCCTCTGCCTCCGCCATCGCCGAGCAGGCAGGACTGGTCCGCGACCAGACCGCCCTGGTCAATGAGCTCATCTGGGCAGACCCCGCCCCGGCGACCACCGGCTCCGAGACGGACCGGTACACCCCGAAAGTGTTCAAGACTGCGATCGAGCCCGGTGAAGAGCCTGTCCGCCCCGGCGTCTTCTTCCTGGCCGTGACCGCCGCGGTGCTCGCCGGGTTCTCCGCCCTCATCGCCGCCGCCTACATCCGCAAGCGCCGCGTCTACGGGCCGCGCCGAATCGGCAACCCCGAAGCGGGCGACCTGTGAGCGCCGCAGCCCTCCGCCTTACCCTCACCAGGCTCAGCGCCGTTCTCGCGCACGGGTTCCTTCTGGTCGTCGGCGTCATCATCCTCGCCTTCGGCATCGTCGACCTGTTCACGATGCTGGCGCTGCTGTCGGCAGTCCTCACCTGGCTGGTGCTGCTGCCCGCATCCCGCAAGGCGTACGCCGCCCATGAGTACGAGGAGCACCGCCTCGACAAGCGCGCCGTCCGCCGTGTCGGCACCGCCGAGGGGTGGGCACGTCACCGCAACGCCCGGAACCGCGCCCGCGACCGTCGTGACCTGCACCTGCCGAAGAGCCACTTCGACCACGTCCTCGCCGCCTTCTCGACGGTGGTGTGGGCCCTCTTCTACCTGTTCATCGCCAACGCAGCAGCCATCGCCGCCGCCGCAGGCGCGTGACCCGGGAAACCGGCTCTCACTGCGCATGGAGACCTCATGACTACTGTCACCGCACCGCCCGCCACCTCGGACGCCCTCGCCATCCTCAAAGAGACCGTCCGGCTCACTGTCGGTGACCACGCCGAACCCCGTCCCGGGCAGGTGGCGCTGACCCACCAGGCGTCCAAGGCGCTCGCTCTGCACCGGCATGCTGCCGCTGTCGCCCCGACCGGGTCCGGTAAGAGCTACTCGCTGGGCGCACCCGCGTTCGAGCGTGCCGCCCTCTACGGCGAGCGCGTCATGATCTCCACCGAGTCCCTGACCCTGCAGAAGCAGATTGTGGAGAAGGACTTCCCGAAGCTGGCTGAGGCGACCAAGGCGCTGTACGGCGAGGAGGTGACGTTCGCGGTCCTCAAGGGCACGTCGAACTACATCGACCCTCGTCAGATGACGGCGACGGCCGCGCTCATCACGGGCGCTGCGGACACGAAGCGGAAGACGAAGGAGTGGCTGGACCTCGTCTATAAGGCCAAGCCGAACGCGGAGGTTGTCGCCGCCCTCGACGGTGCGGACTTCGACCTGCTCAAGAGCCTGGTCATGTGGTGCTTCACGCAGTACGACGATGACAACGCGGTCGGTGACCGTCACTCCTGCCCACTGAAGGTCTCCGAAGCCGAGTGGCGTCACGTCTCGGCGTCGTCGGCGGAAGCCGCGGGCGAGAAGGACCACTGGCTGCTGCCGAAGGCGGTCGTCGCCAAGGAGAAGGCGGCTACGGCCGACATCGTCGTGGTCAACCACACGCTGCTGGCGATTCAGGCTGCGAAGGGCATCAACATCGTCCTCGGCAACTCGAAGTACGGCCACTTCGACCACCTGCTCATCGACGAGGCGCACGCGCTTCCCGCGGAGGTCCGCAAGCAGGGCGCGTCGGTGGTCTCCGGCGGTGTGCTCATGAGCCTCATGTACAAGGTGGAGAAGCTGTCCGAGGGTGCGAACCGGTGGAAGCAGGACGGTCAGGTGCTCGCTGACGCCCTCGACCGTGAGCTTCGCTCGTTCCTCGGCGGCGCCCCGCAGAAGAAGGTGGAGAAGGACGACGACCCGCTCGGGGATGTCGGTCTGATGCTGACGAAGTGGGTCAAGGACGCTCAGAAGCTCATCAAGCCTGCCACCGAGTCCCCGAACATCCGCACTATGCTCGACGGGAAGCGCACGATGCAGCGCACCGAGGAGCTGCTCGGTGCGATCGCTGACTGCTCGAAGTTCCGTGCCGGCGATGCCCGCTGGGTGGAGGTCCCGGAGAACCCTTCCGGCTCGAACCGCCGGTCGTGGGCGTCAGCGAACACGAGCCCCGTCAACGTCGGCCAGAAGCTGCTGAACAACCTGTACACTATCGACCTGCCCGACGACGCGGACCTCCCGGTCGGGGTGGACCTGAACGAGCATTCCGTCACCGACGTGCCTCGCTACTCGCTCGGTGTCGTGGCTGTGTCGGCAACCCTGCCGGAGGGCTTCGCGTTCCAGGCGGGCCTGAACACGCAGGTCGTCGAGTACGGCTCCCCGTTCGAGGCTGCGTACGCCCAGTCGTCGCTGTTCATCCCGAACGGCATCCCGCACATGATGGCGCTGACCTCGCCCGGGTACGGTGGCCGACGGAAGTTCGACACGAACCTGCACCAGAAGTGGGCCGCGGAGCTTGCCCGCCGCCTCATCGAAGCCAACGGCGGTTCTGCGCTGCTGCTTGCCGCGTCGGCTCGCAGCGGGAAGTTCTACACGGAGCAGCTGCGTCGCGCGTTCCCGGGACTGAAAATCTTCTCCCAGTGGGACGGACCGACCGCCACGTCCTCTGTGGACGAGTGGAAGGCGGACCCGTCGAGCGTCCTCATCGGCACCCGGTCGCTGATGACCGGTCTTGACGCGCCGGGTGAGACGAACTCCCTCGTCATCCTCGACCGCATCCCCCGCTCCCCCGGCAACGCTCAGGACGACGCTCGCGCTGAGGACCTGATGGCCCGAGGCTT
>CALALQ010000116.1 GCA_937925595.1 uncultured Demequina sp.
AGACGAAGTCGTACACGGTGAAAGTCACCGGCATCAAGGGCGCGAAGTCCAGCAGCTACACCTACACGGTGAAGATGTTCGACCCGACCGCGAAGTGACAGGGAGCGTCATGAAGCACTCGATAAGCGCGGCGGCCCTGCTGGCCGGTGCCATCCTTCTGGTCGGGTGCACGCCCGAGAGTGAGCCGCAGCCATCTCAGCCGGCCCCGGTCGCTACCACGGCTGAGAAGACACCATCGATCGCGGTCACGGCAGCGCCACTGGTCATCCCAGAGGAAGACCGAGGCAACGAGCTCGCCCGCGTCGAGTACACATCGGGCGGCAGCGAAGCTGCAACGAACCGGTCTGCGACGTTCGCCGAAAGCCAGCCGGGCATCGAGTACGCAGTCGAGACCGCATGCTCTTCCACCAGCCCGTCCGCACTGGCCACGTACCGGGTGGTCACGGCAGACGCCGACGCAGAGGAAATCACCTCCGGCACGGTCTCCTGCACCGGCCAGATCACGTACAACACCGCATCACTGCCCGAAGGCACGAAGTTCCAAGTGGTCCTCGACGGGCTCGACGGTGCCGAGCAGGCATACGCCCGCATCCTCCGCGCCGACTACTGAACCCGCCTGACCGACAGCAGCGTCCACCCGTCGGGCACAGCGGCACGAAGCGCCGGCATGTCGGGCGCCTGAATGTCCCGTGACTCGGTCGAGCGGTACGTCGCGGTCGCTTTCAACGCGGTGCTCGACTTCTGCATCCGAACGGGCGCGGAGATGATCTCGAACCCTGGCGGGCACGCCGCAGCAGCCTGCGCACGGACGTCGTCGAGGGAGACGCCTTCCAGTTCGACGGTGCGGGTCTCTGTAGAGCGGATACGACCTGTCAGCACCGTTCGAGCCTACGTCCGGCCACCGACGCGCATAGCAGGAACCATGACCCCGAGCTCCCCGTCACCCCGAGCCGCCGTCAAGCAGCAGGCTCGCCGCCGCGCGCGCCGCTGCTACACGATCGCTGTAGGACTGCTCACCGCGGCGCTGGCCGCAGCGTTCATCGGGCTGCTCATCGTGATCGCCGGCGGAGAGGGCGGCAAGGCCGTCATCACGGCAGGGCTGTGCCTGCTCGTCGTCGGCGGCGGCGGGCTCTACCTGGCCCGGCACCTTGCGGGGGACGAAGCCCGCATCGACCACGCGTTCGACGAAGCCGAACGCACATTCACCGGCACGGAAGACCCCCGATGGTAGACCTCGACCGCATCGAACAGGCCGCGCTCGCCGCCACCCCTGGCCCGTGGATCCAGTGGGATGACGGGGATGTCGGCACCGGTTATCCCGTCTCCCGGGCCGTCAGCCGCCGACGCAACGGCGGGGAGCCCGAAGTTGTCACGGTCGAGTCGGGACACATCGCCAACGCGTACGGCCCCGACGGGGCGTACATGGTCGCCGTCGCCCCAGACGTGATCCTCGAACTCATCGGGGAGCTCCGGGAGGCGCGCGCCGCGCTCGCAGACCGAGACTGAACGGCATCCGCCGCAGGGTAGGTAGCAACCACCAAGGAGCCACCACCCATGAAGGTCATCTTCCCTGTAGGCGTGATGCTTTGCGCAGCGGCCTTCCTCGTGCCAGGGGCAGCGCTGTTCGTGTGCATCGCCGCCATCCCGTTCGCTCTGATTGCTTTCGCTGCCCTGTTCCGCGGGTTCATCTCGTGGGCCGGCATCTGGTCTCGGGTCGGCGGTTTCACCGCCCTGGTGCTGGCCGGGGCGATGTTCTGCTGCGGCACCGCCGTCGCCGGCGAAGTGCCAGGGCTGTCCGCCATCACCCGCCGGGCAGACGAGGCGCAGGACGAGGCCATCCCAACCGAGTACCGCAACGCGCTGCAGCAGGCGAACGTGTACGCGAACAGCTTGAACATGAGCCGCAAGGGCGTCTTCCAGCAGCTCGTGTCCGAGGACGGCGGCAAGTTCAGCAAGGCCGCCGCCACCTACGCCGTCCAGTACGTGCAGACGAACTGGAAGGAGAACGCCATCGAGACCGCGACGGTCTACTACGAGCACCTCGGCATGTCCAGGGGCGCGGTCTACGACCAGCTCCGGGAGGAGAAGTTCACGAAGAAGCAGGCGAAGTGGGCAGTCGAGCAGCTCAGGTGACGGTCGCCGCAGGGTACCCGGGGAACCCAACACACATGGAGCCCGTCATGACCAAGCCCGCCACCGCCGGAGGCACTGTCCTCGCCCACGTCCGCACGCACCCGAAGGTGCTGTTCCAGCCGGTCGTCATCCAGCTTGTGCTCATCGCCGCGCACATCGCTGTCTCGATGTTCTGGCCGGAGACGTTCGGCATCAAGGAAGTGGACGAGTGGGGGCAGCTGGTCGTCCACGGCGCGCTGCTGCTGGCCGAGCTCGTGTACGCCATCGCACCTGTCGTCCGCTGGTGGAACGCGACGTTCACCGTCACCGACCAGCGGCTCGAGCAGAAGTGGGGCGTCCTGTACAAGCACGCCCGCGAAATCTCCCTCGACCGCATCGCATCTGTCGAAGTCGAACGCGGGATCCTCGACCGCATCTTCGGGTGCGGCACCATCGTCGCCTACGACGCCACCCTCGTCGGCATGGGTCAGAGCAAAGCGCAGGGCATCCGGTTCAACGACGTGCCCCGCGTCAAACACGTCAAGGAACTCATCGACAGCGCCCGCTACGCAAGGAGCTGACCATGGCCTCAAACGTCCGCGGTGACCGGGTCGTCCACCCGAACCACGTCGCCGAGTACGACCGGCTCGCCAACTCCGGCATCACCCAGCAGATCCTCATGCCCGCCGCCATCGTCGCAGGCGCCGGCGTCCTGTTCGGGTACTCATCCGGGTCCACCGTCTGGCTCGCAGTCGGGCTGCTGCTCGGGTCCGGGGCGCTCATCACCGGCATCTGCATGTCGTTCTCCGCGATGAAGAAGGCCCGGAAACGGATGATGCAGATTTCGTGGGACCTGCGCCCCATGCGGGCGGCGACCACCATCGACGAGCAGACCATCAGCAACAACGCGCTGTGGATCGCCGCGCAACGCGACTACTCGAAGATCATGAAGCTCGCCGACGAACCCGACGACAAGCCCAGTGAGGAGTCGCCGGAACAGCAGACACCGACCGAAGCTATCGACCAGGTCGTCGACGGCCTCTCCGAGCTTCTCTGAGGAGGACCCCGTGGCAGCACCCACCATCGTCCGGGACAGGATCGTCCACCCGCGTCGCGTGAACAACTACCTGCATGCGGTGCGGACCAAGTCGCTCAGCTCCATCGGGCTGCTGCTGTTCAGCATCGGCGGGATGGTCGCCCTCACCAGCATCGTCACAGCCGACCTGCCAGGCACCACCCGCGCCACCGCCGCCGTCGGGGTGTTCCTTCTCGCGCTTCCTGCCGTGTACCTGCTCGGGCAGGCGTTCGGGCGCGCGGAACGGAACGAGCAGCTGCTGACCCGGTCGATGCTGCCGCTGCGGCGAGTGTGCCCGCACCAGACGAACGCGCTGCCCGCGAGCGCTGTATGGGATGCGGCAGCTCTGGCAGCCCAGTTCGAGACCCTGGTCGCTGACCGTGACGCGGGGGAGCGGACCGCTAACGAGGTGGCGCCGTGGCTTGCCGCGCTCCGCAAGGAGATCGAGGGGCTCGTCACCCCCGTCCGGTGAGTTCTGTCGCAGACACCGGGTTTTCTCCTCCCGTGGCAACAACTGCCGGTTCGTGAGAGAACGCTGTTCGCTCCGCCGCGGATTCTTCTCCGGAGGAGAATCCCGGGGCGAGGAGAAGACGGGGTGCCGCGCATAGCGGGGGACATGGCCCGCAACGTCCGAGGCGACCGAGTCGTCCACCCCGACCACGTCATCGACTACGACCTCCTGCACCCCGGAGGACCCCTCGTCATCGGGTTCGGGACCGCATGCTTCACCGCGTTCGCCGGTATCACCACGGCGATCGCCGCGGCCGCATTGCCCGTCTCCTACCTCATGGGTGTCCCGCTGACGGCGGCTGTCGCCACGATCGGTGGGACGCTTGCGCTCCGCCTCCACGAGACCAACCGTGAACGCCGAGCCGAGCTCTCCCGCGACCTCGGAGCGCTTCGGCACCTGGTCGCCTACGACGAGACCCGCATTGACGAGGCCGTGCTGTGGGACGCGTCCACGCTCGCGCACGAGTTCGAACGGCTGGACGATGAGGTGGAACGCATTGCGTCCAAGCCCATCCAGGCCATCCTGCAACGGGAATGGCTGATGGACGCCCGGGAACAGAAGGAGCTTCTCGGCCGCCGCATCCTGCAGCTCACCGAGACCGCCACGGACGTCCCGGCGCTCTGAATCATCCGCCCTGGTAGTTCGGGCAGCGGGGGTTGCCCGCGCAGGTGCAGTCATAACCGCCGCCCGCGACCGGCGGGCAGACACCGCAGCACCCGCCGGGGCGCGTTCCGAACTCGTCCTCGCCGGTCACTGGCCCGGCTCCAAGCCGAAGTGTGCGGCGATGTCGTCAAGAGACGAGGAGATGCCGTCGAGGCGCTTCTTGTCATGCACGGGGCACCAGTATGGGCCCCACCAGGTGCCGGCAGGCCTGTCGCAGCCGGGTTCGATGCAGATGCGGCCGGACGGCTCGTGGCAGACGTGCTCCGGTACGCAGCGGGGATGGGAGGTGCCCATGTTCAGCCCTTCTTCGGCACGCGGCCGTCGTAGATGTTCGCTGCCCACCGGATCTGACGGTCCGAGCAGTGGTGGCCCTCGCGTGGGGAGCCCTGCGAGTAGGCCATGCAGTTGGCGAGCAGTTCGATGTTCGACCGGAACAGGCTCTTGAACACCGGGGACGTGTAGATGTCCGACCAGACCAGCCGCTGATACGAGTGGGCGAGCTCGTGGTACGCGACCCAGCGGCGGACGCTGGGCCGCTCGTTCCCGAGCGCCTTCGTGATGCGGATGTCGGTGGCGGAGAAGTTGCAGCCGTTGACCTTCTTCCCGCCGCACCAGCCGTCGAAGAACGTGACGTTCACCCACTCGCCGCCGATCGCGTCAAGGGTCGCCCGGAACTCCGCCAGGACACCCGCAGGGGTCCGGGCCGCGGCGCGCTTCTTCTCCTCGGCGACGCGAGCGTTCACCGACTTCGCGACGGCCAGGACGTCACGGGTCGCCGTCTTCACGACCTCCGGGTCGAGCGTCTCCGCACGGACCTTCTCCTGAGCGGCGAGGACTTTCGCGCGGTCCGCCTTCACATCCAGCTTCCCCGCCACCTTCAACGCCTTCTCCGCCTTGGCGACCGCGTCCACGAACGCGGGACGCTCATCCAGCACAAGCCTCATGGACGCAGCCTTCGCCTCCGCGTCATCGAGTGCGCTTGTCGCACCAGCCGCCGTGGCCTCCGCAGCGTGCAGTCGTGTCTCGAGCACGGCGACGCGAGCCTCAGCGGCGGAGATGTCGGAGGAGATGACCCCGGCGGTGACCGCGCACCCAGCCGTGACAGTCACTGCCGCAGCCAGCAGCGCGACACTCACGCTGCGGAACCTCATTCCAGGAAGCCCTCGTACGACGCGAGCTGCTCGCGGAGGTCAGCGATGACCTTCTCCGCGTCCACCGTCGACGCCTTCACAAGCACCTGCCCACGCTCGGCTTCGGTGAGCTCAGCGGTGAGCTGCTGCTCCGCGGTGAGCGTCTCGTCGAGGCCGGTCCGAAGCTCAGCGACGACGATGCCGCCGACGACAGCAGCGGTCGCTGTCGCGCCGGCGAGCGCGGTGATGAGGGTCAGGTGCGCGAGACGCGACGGCCAGTGCTGCTGCTGCTGCTGCTCCATGGGCTCACCTATGCGCTCAGCGGCGTGACCTGTGTTTCCGGGTGGGACTGCGCATGGAGGTAGGTGACCACCTGCCCGTGCTCAGTGAAAGAAGACCCCGATGAACGCTGACACCCTGCTTGCTTTCGGGCTGCTGTTCCAGGTCCGGGTGGACCGTGTCCTGGACGTGTCCCGGAACGTTGCTCGGAAGGAGGAGCGCCGTGGCGTGCCTCACCAGTTCGAGGTGCTCCTCGAATCGAAACGCCACTTCCCGGTGTCGTCGGCAGCCGATGACACGGTGACCGTCCCGCTGCACTCGACCGGGTGGATGAGCGGGAGGTCGACGAAGTTCCAGTTCCCGTCGTACCTGCTGTCGGCAAGCGATAGAGACATCGCGAAGTGGGCGCGTGAGTCGATTCGCTTCCACCAGACGAAGGAAGCCGGTCACGAGCTTCGCCGGGCCCGTGAGGCGGTCCAGACTGCCGAGGCGAAGGTGACGGGGGCGCAGAAGTCCCTCGAGGAGGCTCAGGCGCGGCTTCGGAACATTGAGAAGCGTGCCGCCGCAGCTTGAGCGCATAGGTGCGGGCATGACCACCACTGCCGTGCCCCGTATCCCTGACTTCGTGGCCATCGACTTCGAGACCGCGAACTCTCAGCGTTCCTCACCCATCCAGGTGGGTGTCACCCGCGTCATCGGGGGAGTGGTGTACGCCCCGCAGGTGTCGACGGTGATGCCGCCGATGGGTAAGCGGGACTTCCACCCGGCGAACACCATCATCCACGGTCTCACTCCGCAGGACATCCACGGTGCCCCGGAATGGCCGGAGATCCACGACCGCATCGTCCGGTTCGCTGACGGGCTGCCGCTTGTCGCTCACAACGCGTCCTTCGAACGGTCCGTCATCGTGCAGACCTCCCAGGAGCATGGGATGCGGCCCCACCCGTTCGACTACCGGTGCACACTCCTGATGGCCCGCCGGCTCGACCCGAAGAAGGACGACACCGGCCCCGACAACCACAAGCTGAACACGCTCGCCGACAGGTACGGCATTGAACAGCTCGCCCACCACGACGCCGGAGACGACGCACTCGTCGGCGCACGCCTCGCCATCCACCTGCTCACCATGGACGGCGGCCTGGACGCGTGGGAGCGGGGACGGCTGAAATGAGCGCGGAAACCGGGAAATTGGCCGCCGCCCTCGCGTCCGAGCGGGACCACCCCGAAGTCAACGTCACGCACCTGCTCGCCGCCGTCGCGCTGGTGCGTCAGCCGCGTACATAGCCGGTACCAGCAGGAAGGCGGGCATGGTGCGCGAATACTCCACCGACGACCAGTTCATCGAGAACACGGAGGACCGGCGGGACCGGCGGGTCGGGCTCCTGCTGCTGAGCGCCCTTGCCACCGGGGTCGCCACCCTCCTCCTGTTCGGTGGTGGCATCCCCTGGGTGCTGGTGGTCGCCACCGGAGTGCTCACCATCATGCTGGTGGTCTCTCTCATCGCCCGGCATCGGATGAACTCGACCCTCCACGCGGTCGCTGAGCTCGGCTACATCGTGAAAGTCGGCGACGACGGCATCGACATCGGCGGGTTCCTGTCCCCCTGGGCGTCTCTGGAACGTCTCCACCTTCATGACGGCCGGAACCCAGACCACCGGGACATGGTCGAAGCTGGCATCGTCGCAGGCGACGTCGCCTCCATCCACATCTGCACCCCCGAGTACAGCCAGACCGTCGGCCTCGAGGAGTTCTGCTCCCAGGACACCATCGACCGGCTCCTCACCGACATCCGTGTCACCGCGAAAGCCCACGGCATCGAGCCCACCGAATCCCGCTCCCTTGATGAGTACCGGGACTGGTCCCGCGCAGTGAACAGGAAGCGCCGGCACGCAGACGCCCCGCAGGCATGAGACCGCCGCGTACATGACGGGTATGACACCTAAGCCGAACCAGATGTCCTCCGAGCAGCTCAGCGCGAAGGCGAGGAGCCAGTCCCGGAAGGGCGGTGCAGGGCCCGACAGCGGCCAGTTCGCCCGCGAACGCAGCGCCGCCGCCCCGACCCTCAATATCTACGCCCAGCAGGCGGAGAAGGCCCGCGACGTGTTCGAGGCCGCGCCGCTGTTCGAGCTGGACGAACAGGGGGCCGGGTACCGCACCGCTCTCATCCAGCGGTGGACGAAGCACCTCGAGAATCAGCCGCTTGCATGGATCACCGGCCAGCATGACCAGTGCCTGGACATCATCGAACGTCAGGCTCGCGCCGACCGCCGTCTCGTCCCGCTGCGCAACGAGCTGACCCACATCTCCGATCAGCTCCACGACATCTGCGGCACCCACCGCGGACCCCGCCGTGCCCAGCATCACGTCGGGAACCCCGACCTGGACTACGACACCGTCAGCGACCGCATCAGCGACAAGCTCCGCGGCGCCACCCACATCGAGCCTGCCAACGTCACCGAAGCCCGGAAGGCTCTCCGCGCGTCCCGCGAGAAGGGCGTTCGCCACGTTGAACTCACCTGGCAGTCGATGGACGGGGAGAAGCCCATCGACATCGCCGGCCCCAAGGGCGATGGGGAACTCATCGTGGACATCCGCTCCGGGATGCTGCGCCTGAACGTCGTCAGCGGCCACGTCACCATCCGCGACAAGGCAGGCTCCGGCGGCCAGGTCGTCATCGGCGACGGGGCCCTGGCCACCATCCTCATCGGCCCGGACGTGAAGCTCGCCGTCGACTGTGAGGACGGGTCCACCGTCAAGGTCCACCCGCACGAGACTTCCCGCGGCTGGCACACCATCAACGACGGTGCCGTCTACATGCTCCACGGCCGCGCCGACCGCATCAGCCTGTCCAGCGACGAACAATGAACCAGCAGCAGGGCCGCAGACCCCAAGGCCCAGGCGGCGGCCAGTACACCGGCCACGACCGAGGCGCGCCCCAGGTCACCCTCGGTGCCCGCGACCGGGTCGAAGATGCCCGCGCGCTCGCCGAGACGCTCATCGCTGAGCACGGGCTGGACGGGTGGCGGGTCCGCATCGACAACGCCAAGCGCCGGCTCGGGGGGTGCCATTTCCGGCAGAAGACCATCGGCCTGTCCCGCCAGTACATCGCCGTCGAGAAGGACGATGTCATCCGTGACACCATCCTCCACGAGATCGCGCACGCGCTTGCAGGACCAGACGAAGGACACGGGCCGGTCTGGAAGGAGACCGCTGCCCGCATCGGTGCGACACCGAAACGATGCGCGGACGCGGAAGGGATGAAGGATGCCCGCGCCCGCCGTCTCGAAGACGCGATCGCCGCCTCCGCAGCTTCCCGCCGGTACACGTGGCGTGACCGCATCGAGCCTGGCACCGAAGTCGTCGTCATCGAAGGCCAGCAGTACCTCCGGGGGATGCGGGCCACCATCCTCAAGCGCCTCACCTCCCGGTACCTCGTCGAGACCGAAGACGGGCAGCAGTTCCGCGCCGGCCCCGAGTTCTTCGGCCGTGTCCCCGACGAGGAAGACGCCCTCGCTTCCTGAGCCCGAGCGTCGGCAGCGCCGACGGTCGCCGCAGGGTAGTCGACGCCGCATCGTGCGGCGCCAGACCTTCTCTGGGGGAGAGAACCTGTGGCCAACCCAATGCTCGTCCTCGGCGGCATCGCCGTCGGTGTCATCACCGCCGCCATCGGCGTGCTCGCCGTGCCCGGCTGGATCGCGAACGCGCAGGACGCGGCAGCCGTCAACGACCTCGCATCCGCTGCCATCATGCAGGAAGCAGCGGTCAGCGCCGAAGGGCACCTGTTCCGCGGCATCGAGATGGCCAGCGTCGGCGGCCGCATCGGCGCGAACATGACGACCAGTGACAACACGCTCGTCTGCGTGAACCGAAGCGACACCGGTGACGCGTGGGCGGCTGTGGCCCGGTCCGCGTCCGGGACGTTCTTCGCCCGCACCAGCGACCACCTGAACGCGGAGAAGGGCACCACCGGGTGGGCTGCCCTGCAAGCAGCGGGCGGGCTCCCCGACGGGGTCGACAGCCCCATCGCATGGAACGAGTGCGCCCCCGCCGCGACCCTGTCCGGGCCCGTGGACCGGCTCCTCGTCGAAGACAGCTTCGACCGGAACGCCACCGGAGGGTGGGGGACCGCTGACACCGGTCAGGCGTGGGTGTCCCGTGACGCGCTCGGGTACCTGTCCGCCGACGGTGACGACGCGCACATCCGCGCACCACTCGGGGCGACCTACACCGGCTGGTCCGACATCCCCTCCGTCTCCACGAAGGACGTCCGCGCCCAAGTGGTGTGGAGCGTCGACGGCACCCCCGACAGCACCTACATCGGGGTGGGAGGCCGCGTCGTCGGCAGCAACTACTACGCCGCCCGGGTCCGCCTCGCCGCCGACGGTGGCGTGAAGCTGTTCGCGCTCAAGAACGACTCAAGCATCAAGCAGGTGAACTACGAGGCGACGATGAAGGTCGTCCCCAGCGAGAAGTACGTCGTCGCCGTGCACGTGTCCGGCACCAGCCCCACCACGGTGAAAGCGAAGGTGTGGAAGTACGGTGAGGAGGAACCGGACTGGCAGGTCGTCGCAACCGACAACACCGCCGGGTACCAGGCCCCCGGCCACCTGACCGTGTACGGCCGTGTCCCCAACCACGGGACCGCCGACCTCACCTACCACGACTTCATCGCCGTGGAACGCGTCGCCGACTGAGCGGCAGGCTCAGAGGTTGTCCCAGTACGCTTCGCGAGCTTCCAGGAGCGCCGGGTCGGTCTCGTCGTAGCGGCCGACCGGGTAGACCGGGGTGCCCTCCGGGACGCGGGTGTCGGAGTCGCGGTACACGCGGAAGCACCAGTGGCAGCAGGAGAACCCGTCCTCCGGCAGTTCACCCAGCAGAGGGTGCGGGGTCAGCGACACGTTCGCGAACCGGCCGTCGAGGGCCATCTGGATGAACCCGTCGTGCATCGTCGAGTTGCCGCACGAGCACTCCATCGCCTCAGGCGACCCGAGACCACCGTCATAACCGCCGCCGTCAGCGGCCTCAGTCGGGTCGAACGGGGCGGTCTTGTACGCGGGGGTGAACGTGAGCTCAGCCATCAGGGTGTGTTCCTTTCGCGGCGGACCTGTTCCGCCTTCACCGGGTGAAAACGTAGCGGCGGAAGCCCCATCCGTGAGGGTGGGGAGGAGCCGCGTCAACTGCGCTGTGATGGTGCGCCAATGTCGGTGGTCTGCGAGACGATCGGTGACCCGGAAACTCATGGGCGGCTGCGCATAGGGGAAGTGTCCACCTATCGGAAGGGTTGTGTTTGTCTCAGGTCGCGAAGGTCCTCGCCGTGAAGGTGCGGGGTTCGGTGTTCCTGGGCGAGCGTGACGGGGAGGATCTGTTCTCTTCCGACCCTGCGGTCGTGTTGCGGTGGTTGACGGATGGGTGGCGGACCCGGTTCAATCAGCACCGGTCGAAGCGTCACACCTACGCGCACGGGTTCTTCGACCAGGTCGGCGCGGATGAGCAGGGCCGGGTGCTGGTCCCGCTGGGGCGGACGGTCACCGACATCTCCGACAAGGAGGCCCGGGTGCTGTTCCCGCACCTGGCGGCGTTGCCGGCCATGGTCATCCAATCCGCGGAGCGGATTGAGAGGAAGTCGTGGTTCGGCGCCGCCGAGCGACGCAAGACGCTGACTGGGAAGGGCCGCAAGGCCGGGCGGATGCCGCAGTTCCGGTCCCGGAAACACGATGACGCGATCTTCGTGTGTTGGTTCAACGGCGGTCAGAACGCGACCGTGACCCGCACCGGGAAGAAGTCGGCGGTGGTGACCATCACCGGGCGCAACCCGTCGGGGAAGTACGGTCCCGCCCGGCATGGGAAGTCGCAGCTGGGGTGGACCCTGCAGCTGCGGGTCCGGTGGTCTCAGCCGATCCGCGAGTACACGTCGGTGACGGTGAACCTCACCCGCGGGCAGGTCGCATTCACCAGCCCGCCCCCAGCCCGGCCCCACCACTCCACCGGCGAGATCGTCGGGGTGGACGTGGGGGCGGTGCATGTGGCGACCACCAGCAACGGCGACCACTTCGACCTGCCCGACCTGGCCCCGCAGTACCGGAAGGTCGCCGCGCTGAGCCGGCGGATGGCGAAGTCCCGCACCGTCGCCGAACGGGAAGGCCGCGACTGGCGCACCTCCAACCGGTACCGGAAGCTGCGCGCCGACCATCAGGCGGTGCACGCGCGCATCGCGAACATCCGGACCGACTGGGCCCACAAGACCGCGAACCGGCTCGTGGACACTGCTGACATGCTCGTGTTCGAGGACCTGAACCTGCAGTCGATGACCCGCAAGGGCGGAAGCCGGAAGAAGGCCATGAACCGGGTGATGACCCGCGCGGCCATCGGCACCCTCCGCGAGTACGTCACCTACAAAGCCACGCTGGTCGGGGTGGACATCGTCCACGTCCGGGCAGCATTCACCTCCCAGCGTTGCAACGAATGCGGCCACATCGCCAAGGAGAACCGCAAGAGCCAAGCGGTGTTCTCCTGCCAGCGATGCGAGCACACATGCAACGCGGACATCAACGCCGCCAGGAACATCCGTGACCTGGCGGTCGGGGTATGGACAAATACCTCGTCAGCGGGGAGCAGTCGTAAGACCGAAAAGCATGGCATCCGCCGTGCGTCGCGCAAGCGGCCGGTGACAGCGATGAACCGCAAACCACCCACACCCGCCCTCCGGGGCTAGGCAAAGGGAATCCCCGTCCGTAAGGGCGGGGAGGATGTCAAATCGTTACATGCGCAGCGGACACCCGCCCTTCAGGTCACGCCCCCGGGTCGCCGCAGGGTACAAGGTGACGCCCGCGTGAAAGGACCCGAACCGTGGCCAACCCGTTCATCGCCCTCGGCGGTGTCGCCGTCGTCGCAGCCGGCGCCGCCGTCGGGTTCATCGCCGTGCCCGGATGGGTCGCGCAAGCCCAGGACTCCCTCGCCATCGGCGACCTCGGCGCCATCCGTGACGCCCAGTCGGCCTACTACGACATCAACGGCGAATGGGCCCTGGACCAGGACGAGCTCGGCAAAGACCCTGAATGGGGCACGAAGGTCGAATTGTCCCAGGGTGTGCGGCTCAACATGGAGGTCACCAGCAAAGGCTGGTGCGCTGTGGCCGAGTCCGCATCCGGGCACAAGTTCGGGACCAGCTCGGTGTACCTGGCCATCAAGGAAGGCACCGACGACGAGGCCATCCTCGACGTGGTCTGCGACCAGATCGTCGAACTGTTCGACCCGACCGGCGGGAACCTGACCGTCGCCCGCACCGGCGACCACCCCGACATGGCTCTCACCGCCACCGTCGGCAACGCCACCTGCCGTGTCGGCCAGCCGACCTACCGCATCGCCTCCCGGTACACGACCACCGCCGACGAAGGCGAATGGAGCGATTGGGGGTGGAGCACAGACCGGACCCTGACCGTCAAGCCCGCCTACGCCGGCGCGCTGTACGAGTTCAAGGCGCAGGTCAAGTGCGTCCGCTCCAGCAAGGAGTCCGGCGCTGTCGACCTGGGCCCGGTCACCTACATCACCTCCATTCCGACACCTTCGCCGACCCTCGCCCTCGACCCTGAAGGTCAGGGGCTGAAGGCGACCACCACGGTCACCTGCTACGCGGACACCACCCCGATCTTCGGGTTCCGTTACCGCAAGTCCCTCACCTCGGACATGGGTGGGTGGGGTGCCTGGACGCAGTTCTCCGAAGACAACACCTACACCGTCGCTGGGCCTCCCACCCCCGGCGCACGCCACGAGGTCGAATCGCGGGTCCGCTGCATCACCCCGTACACGCAGTCGCCGGCAGCGGACGCACCGTCCCGGGCGAAAATCGTCCCGTTCACGTCTGCGCCCGCCGTCCCGACCATCAAGCTGACCATCAAGGGCGAGACGGCCACCACGACCGTCTCCAACACCTGCACCAGCGGGTACACCCCCGAGTACACGCAGTCCCGTGAGGTCCGCAACAAGAAGACCGACATCGAGTGGGGCGGCGACAGCTCCAAGCAGACCGTCGACGGCACCCTCCGTGAGGGTTACCGCATCGACGCTCGAGGCCGCATCCGCTGCGCTACCGTCCACGCGACCTCGCCCTGGACCTCCTACGGCAAGGTCGACGGGGTCCGGGCCATCACCACGAAGCCTGACGTGACCGTCACGGACATGAAGCTCGTCAACACCGACAACGTCCGCGTGTACGCCACCATCGGCGGCTGCCCGACCGGCACCACCTACGAGTCCCGGCTGCGCAAGCAGGTCAACGAGGGCGACTGGGCAACCGGCTCATGGGCGGCGGACTCCGCCGGCTCAGGGAACTGGACGTCGTCGGGCACCATCAACCAGGGCGCCTGGTACAAGGCTGGTGTCGAAGTGCGCTGCGTCACCGAATGGGCAGACGGCCCCGGCACCACGAAGAACCACCTCTCCGACGTCCGAGACATCACCACCACACCACAGGCAGAAGCCATCGCCAAGCTCGACCGCGCGACCGGCAAAGTGACCGCCAACATCGACATCATCAAGAACTGCCCGACCGGCACCCAGTTCTACTGGCGGTTCACGGACCGGGAGAACTCCGGCGACTGGGCAGCCTGGATCCCGAACGAGTCCGGCGCCGTCAGCAAGGACGGGGTCCTCGGCTGGTACAAGACCGCAGGCGCCAAGACCGCCCGGACCATCGGCTGGGGCGACAAGGCCACCGTCAAGGTCCAGTACATCTGCGCCACCGAGTACACCAAGGGCGACTCGGCCACCGACAGCATGACCACCGCTGAGCGTGCCCTGTCCACACCGGCAGCGAAGGCCATCGCGATCCTCAACGGGGCCAGCCTGTACGCGAACGTGAACATCACCACGGGCTGCACCTACGGCACATTCAAGTGGCGCGCCCACGGCAAGATCAACAGCGGCAGCTATGGGTCGTACACCTCGTGGGGCACTACCGAATCCTCCAAGGACACCGGCAAGGACATCGCCTACGGCAACTCCGGCACCATCGAAGTCCAGTACGCCTGCTTCTCCGGCGACGTCCACAGCGACTACAAGTACGCCACCGCCGGCACCGGCGTACGCAAGGCGCCCGTGCCGACCGCGCCGACCGTGACCATCACGTCCCTGTACGCCGGTGAAAACGGCCGAGGTCTCGCGTCTGCTGTGTGGACGTCGACGACTTCCACGAACGCGGACAAGTACGAGGGCTACGGCCGGGCCTACTTCAACAACGGCACCTACAGCACGTCGACCACCAAGTCGAACACCACCCGGACGTGGGGGATGGGCTGCGAAGGGACCAATACGGTCGGTCTCCTCTCCTTCACCGGGTTCGTCCGAGCTGTCAATGACACCGGGGCGTCGGCTTGGGCATCCAAGAACAGGGTCCGGAACGGTGGGGACGCGACGAGGCTCTGCTCGTGACATGAGGAAGGAGGCCCGGCAGTGCCGGGCCTCCTTCTGCAGCGCGTCAGTCCTCGACGATCAGGGCCCACTCGTCAGGGTTATCCTGCGCGGCGATGAGGGCCTTCGCAGCTGAGACGATCGTGGCCTTGTCCTTACCGTTGGGCACGAGACCGTTGGAGCCCAGAGGGCACCCAATGCCCACCCACTGGAGCGAAGCGCCAGGGCCGTCGATGTTCCCGTACATCGCCTGCATGACCACGCACACGCGCTTGCCGGTGGCGTACGCAGCGGACGAGGCCGCGGCGTCCATCTTGCTGATGGACTCCATCTGGTCGCTCATCGACCCGCCCGTCGGCATGTCGACGGCGGCGACCTTCTTGGCTTCTGCCTTGACGACCTCCTTCGGGAGCGGCTTGTCCTTCTTGACGAGGATCTTCTTGCCGGTGGGCAGCTTGTACGCACGGACGCCGTTCTTGAGGTCGCGCTTGATGGCGTCGGCCTGCTCGTCGGTCAGCTCGGTGCCGGCCTCGAGCTTGACGACCTCCTCGACCGTCGGCTTCGCGGCCGGGCCAGCGGGCTCGTCGGCCTTGGGAGTTTCGGCGACCTGCGTGGCGGCGGGGGCCGGCTTCGCGTCGGTCTGGGTGGGAGCCTCGGTCGAAACCGCGCAACCCGACAGGAGGATAGCGCCGGCAGCGATCGCGGCGAGGACTGTGTGCTTGATGGTGTTGTTCATGTCTAACTCCTATTTTCGGGTACGCCAAAGGGAGGCTTCAGCCTCTGTACCCTCTACATGCGCAGTCGTTACGAAAATGTGGGTCATTCCGGCGGGTCGGCATACCTGAAACCCTGCGGCGGGCAGTTCTCCCTTGAAAACCCGCGGGAATGCGGGGGTCCTGGGGTGCGTCTGTGGGCCCTGGTCCGCTTGTTCGCAGACCCGTTTTGGGTGGGAGAAAAGCTGACCCGGCAGTCGCGCGCATAGCGGGGACCATGACCACCACTCCTGCCCGCCCCGTCTTCTGGGGGAAGACCGTCCGCGACGATGACGGCAAAGCGTCCGCGTACGACCTGCGCTGCCACCTGCTGGACACCACAGGTGCCGCGTTCGCGCTGTGGGACCTGTGGCTTCGCCCGGGCCTGCGCGACAAGCTCGTCGCAGTCCTCGCACCCGGGAACGAGAAGAAGGCCCGAGCGATCGCCGCGGCCGTCGCCGGCCTCCACGACATCGGCAAAGCGAACCCCATCTTCCAGACCCAGGCGCTGTCGCAGCGGGGACTCCCCGAAGAGCTCGCCGGTGTCGTCGCCGGTCAGCGTGCTGTGGGCCTGGACATGAGCGTCCCGGCGGGCACCATCGCCGACGAACAGACCGCAACCCGCCACGAAGCGGCGTCGCAGGCGACACTGGCAGAGTTCCCCGCGACCACCGACGAGCTTGTGGGTGACCGGTGGGCAGCGTCAGTCGTCGGCGGCCACCACGGCCGTTACCACCCCGGAGTGGTCGGCGACTGCTCCCACACGAAGGAAGCCCTCGAAGCGCTCGTCGCCGACCCGAACTGGTCCGCCAAGCGGCAGGAGATCATCGACCTCGTCCTCACCTCCTGCGGGGTCACCTGGGACGACATCGCCCGCCCGCTCGCCGACGAGGAGGGTGCGGCGGTCATCCTGCTGACCGGGTTCACCGTCGTTGCCGACTGGGTTGCCTCGGACTCGCTGGGGCTCGTCCTCGGCAACAGCTCAGCCGCCGGCGCCGCCGACGCCTTCGCTAAGAAGGACGCCGGGCGGAAGTATGTGCGGGCGGCGGAGCGGGCGTACAAGAAGACACTCCCGGAGACGGTCGGCGTCTACAAGGCACCGTCGAACTCCACGCTCGCCGTCATGGGGTCCACAAAGCTCGACCTGTACCCGCTACAGAAGGCAGCGACGAAGGTCCGCCGCGGCCTGTGGATCGTCGCGGAGACCACCGGGTCGGGGAAGACCGAGTCGGCGATGCTGCGGCACATGACCGAAGCGGGGGAGTCGGTCATCTGGGGCCTTCCGACCAGGGCGACCGCCGACAAGATGTGGAACCGCATCCAGTGGATGTACCGCCGCACCCAGAACGTCGGCGCGCTCATGCACGCCCACCGGTCCCTGAACGGGTTCTACCTCGCCAAGAACACCGACGGTCCCGGGCTTCGCTACTCGTCCTGGGCGACCGAAGTCCTCGGCAACATCAAGCCTCTCCTGTCCCCAGTGGCCGTCGGCACCGTCGACCAGGTGCTCCTCGGCGCGCTCCGGCAGAAGTGGAATCCCGTGAGGCTGCTTGCTATCGCGAACGCTCACGTCATTCTCGACGAGGTGCACCTCATGGACGAGTACCAGATCCAGCTCGTCGAAGAGCTCCTCGCCTGGTGGGGGATGACCGACACCCGTGTCACCATGCTCTCCGCGTCACTGCCGACCGTGCTCGTCCAACGGTTCGCGGACGCGTACAACGGTGAGCCCATCGACGTGGAAGCGGCCTACCCCGCCCACACCCTCGTCGCAGGAGGGAACGCGGTCACCGAAGCGATGGACACCGCCCGCGCGTACGAGCTGGGCATCACCATCAAGGGCTTCCGGGGCCGTCCCGACCAGAGCCACGGGGAGACGATCGCAGCCCAGACCACCAAGACCGTCCTCGAAGCACGCCGCAAGAACCCGACCGCCCGCATCGCGGTCATCATGAACCGGGTCGCCCACGTTCAGGACATCGCCGAGCAACTGCTGCTGGCAGGGATCCCCGACGTCACCGCCATGCACTCGCGGATGAGCGCCGCCCACCGCACCGACCTGTCCGCCGAACTCGAACACCTCGCCGGGAAAGGCTCCCGGGTCGAAGGGTCAATCGTCGTCGGCACCCAGGTCATCGAAGCGTCCCTCGACCTCGACTTCGACATCATCATCTCCGAGCTCGCACCCGCGTCCGCGCTCATCCAGCGCGCCGGCCGCCAGTGGCGCCACTCCCGCGTGGACCGCGGCACCTGGGAAGGACACTGGCACACCCGGCCGACAAAGCGACCGGAGATGATCGTCGTCACCCTCCTCGAGGAGAAGAAGGACGGGACGACCGGGCCGTCGGACGCGCTCGCCCTCCCGTACTCGTACGGCAGCCTCGTCCGCACCTACAACGCCCTCCGGAAGATGAAAGGCACCCTCAACATCCCCGGGGACGTTCAGAAGTTCGTGGACACCGCCCACTACGACCTGATGGACCCCGACGACCGGGCCGAAGCGACCGTCGACGAGGTCAGCGCCGCGACGGAGCGTGCGCAGGCCGCCCACGAGGTCACCATCCACTCCCGCGACACGCAGGGACCGTTCGTCGGTGCCCTCACCTACGGCAAGCTCGCACGGCTGACGATGCCTGACCCCCAGTCGGAGGTCGCCACCCGTTTCACCGACTACGCGCAGGTGCCCGTCCTCATCGTGAACCAGTTCGCGACCGGGAAGTGGGCGTGGCGGGGGAACCTCGACGACCCGAACATCTCCCGTGTCCTGCGCACCCGTAGCCCCCGGGAGATCGCGGTGCTGCTGGGGTTGACCGTGCAGGTGCCGCTCGACAAGGTCCACGCTGACGGTCAGCTGATTCCTCTCATCCCCGTCAACGACCGGTTCGACCGGGACGTGACCCCGTTCGCGGCGTCCGAGCTTCGCGGGGTCGTCCCGGTCCGCCTTTCACCGCGCGCGTTCTACGACGAACGGCTCGGCCTGAGGTTCGGCGCATAGCGTCACCATGACAACCGCACTGTCCATCCGCCATGAGGTGCCCTGGATTCCCGCCGTCACTCTCGATGGTGACTTGCAGACCCTGACGCTGCAGCAGACGTTCGAGCGTGCGCACGAGCTCGCCGAAGTCGTCGCCGAGCCGCTCATCTGGGCCGCCATCATGCGGTTTCTCCCCGGTGTTGCCGCACTCATCACAGCAGAGGACCCGAAAGTCCTCGACGGGGCGCACATCACCGGGTTCCCGCAAACTGCGATCGACCGGGCCCTGAACAAGGTGGACGACCGGCTGTGGCTGCGCCACCCGGACACCCCGTTCATGCAGGATGCGCTCATCAGCGAGACCGGCAACTCCAACACGACCGAGTGGCTGCTCAACGCCGCACCTGCCGCGAACAGCAAAGCGTGGTGGGGGAAGGCCGGCGACCGGGTCCACCGTGACGCCGGCGTGCCGGCCCGTCTTGCCCAGGGGCTCGTGACCGCGTGGTTCTTCGACGTCGGCGTCTCCGGCAAAGCCCTCGGCTACTACACCGACGACCCGGACACCGGGTGGCGGCCCCGCGGTGTCCTCGGCTACCACAACCACGGCCTCCGGGTCTTCCACCGTGGGAAGAACCTCGCCCACACCATCCTCGCCAACACCCTCCACCAGCACGTCATCGGCCGGAGGACAGGTGCGCCCCTGTGGGCAAAACCGGAAGGTGCATCCCCGACAGACAGCCCGCTGACCGCGTCGACGTGGACCGGCTCCACGTACCTGCTCGAGTTCGACGAGGACGGGAACGCTGTGGGCGTCCGCACCGCCGGCCGCCGGATTCCCGGGGCACCGACGGACCCGGACGAGCGGAAGAAGTTCATCTCCCACATCGAGAAGGACATCTGGCGCGCAGACCCCACCATCCCGCGCGCGCCCGTCATGAAAGCGGGGGAGGAGACCGGGGAGGTCCGCCCCATCCGGGCACTGCACCCGACTGCGAACTCGGTCCAGTGGGTCGGGGAGTGGTACGCCGCCGACGAGCGTCGCGCGGCCGCCCGCCCGATGGAACCCGGGCTTGTCGGTGCAGCGCACTCGGACGTGTTCTCCATCCTCCTGGAAGGGGAACGGTCCGGGCCCGAGGTCGCAGCGTACGGGCGGGTCCGTGGGCTGTCGGAGATCGCATCCCCACGGGCGCACTCCCGTCTCGCGTCGGTCAGCTCCCTGCTGGTCCTGCCGCTTCGGAAGATCCTCGTCGGCGCGCTCATCAAAGCGCTCGGGCCCGACGTCGCCTCACCCCTGCACGACAAGCTGTTCGCCAGCTTCTGCCTGGAAGCAGAGCCCGTCCTCGACGACATCATCCACGCCGACTCTCTCACCCGAGGCCAGGTCACCGACTTCGCTGCCGCCGCACTCCGCGCGTTCGAACGGTTCATCACCCCGTACTGGACCAGCCACACCCTCGCCGGGAAGCACTCCGAAGGGGTCGCCGCCGCCATCGGGTACCTGAGCGACCGGGTCGCTGCCGCCGTCCGGGAGGTGAAGGGATGAACGCCGAGGACCTCATCGCCCAGGTCACCGAAGCCCGCACCGAGAAGACGACACTGTGCTGGCAGGTAGCCTCCGCGATGAACCCGCAGCTTGCGGCTGCCGCGCTCGCTGGCGCGGAGGTGCGTGCGCTCCTCAATGAGGTGCAGGCGTCGCAGCAGGTGCCGGCCCTGCTGGCGCTGTCGGTCATCGCCCGGACCCCGAACCTCGTCCACAACCCCGGTATCCCTCTCGGGCGGGCGCTTGGCAGCATCTACGGCGACAACCACCTTGAAGCGATGGCCGCTTCCGTCACCCTCGCCGCCCCGCAGGCTGCGACCCTCATCGGCGGGGCCGTCGCTCGCGCCGCCCGCCACGGGAGCATGAACCTGGTCGAGTTCGTGACACTCATCGCCGCCTGGGACACCCTGACCGCTCGGGAGCGGAGCGCGTTCCTCATCGAACTTCACCGGTCACGCGCATAGCGGGGACCATGACCACCACCACTTCCCGTCTCCCGTTCCTGACGGTCCACACGCTCACGGCCCTGCCGTGGCACAACCTGAACCGTGACGAGAACGGCTCGCCCAAGCAGCTCACCGAAGGCGGCGTCACCCGCGCCCGACTGTCCTCCCAGTCCCTCAAACGCGCCGCCCGCATCGGGTTCGAACGCTCCACCGAGTGCGCCGAAGCGTCCGTCCGCACCAAGACCGTCCCCGCCCTCGTCGTGAAGCGTGTGGAGGAGCTGACCGGCCCGATGGAGCCGAAGGAGCGGGAAGCACTCCGCACGAAGGTCATGAACCGTGTCGGGACGCTCACGCACACGACCACCGACGGGAAGAAGGAGACCCTCGTCTGGTTGAGCGCCGGTGAGCTGGAAACCCTCGCGCAGACGTACGCGAAAGACCGTGGCGCCGACAAGGTGGCCCCCGTTGAGAACACCTCCACTGGAAGCCTTGCGATCGCCGGGTTCGGTCGGATGTTCGCCGCAGCCCCCGACCTGTCCCTGCGGGCAGCGGTCGCGGTCTCCGACGCCATCACCACCCACGCCGCCGAAATCGAACTGGACTGGTTCGCCGCCGTCGACGACGGCATCAACGCCCGCGCCGGCGCCGGGCAGCTCGGGTTCACGATGCAGACCACCGGTGTCTACTACCGGTCGTTCACCATCGACCGGGCCCAGCTCGCCCGCAACTACGACCTGCCGCTCGACTCGGCTGCCGCAGAACCTCAGCTGCGGTCCTTCATCCGCCACCTCACCCTGGCCCTCCCCGGCGGCCGCGAGGCGGGCACGGCTGCGCACACGCTCCCTGCGCTCATCGTCGCCGAGGAGCAGGCGCAGCGCGTCGCGTACGACTTCCATGAGCCTGTCACCAGGGCCGAGGACGGTGGGTTCCTCCGCCCCAGCATCCAGGCGCTCCTGAACAAGGCCGCCGACGCCCGCGCGTTTGATCCGGACCTGTTCGGGGAGACGTTCTACACCGGCACCGAAGCCGCCCATCACCTGGGGGCGGTGCCCGTCGGCACGTTCGCCGGGTACACCGACTTCGTGCTCGACTTCCTCCGCGCCGCATGACCCGCACACTTCTTCTCCGGCTCGCCGGTCCCCAGCAGTCGTGGGGTGGCCCGGCAACGCAGAGGCACCGACCCACAGAACCGGTCCCCACCTACGGTGGTGTCCTCGGGCTCCTCGCCGCGGCGCTCGGTGCGCCTGCAGGTGAGGTCCCGGAGCGGCTCCGGACGCTCGAGCTGCTGGTCCGTGCGGATCGTCCCGGGGCCATCGAGCAGGACTTCCACACGGTCTCCGCACCTCCTGCGGATGTGGCCGAAGCGCGTCAGCGGGACTACCGGCTCCGCCACAGCGCCGGGAAGGGGCGGGCCGACTACGTCGTACCGCTCGGGAACGGGATGCCGTGGGTGAAGAACACGAAGGTGCAGACCTTCATCAGCCACCGCGCCTACATCGCCGACGCCGAGTTCATCCTCGCTGCCACCGGTCCCGAAGAGCTCATCGCTGAGCTTGCCGCGGCTGTCCGGAACCCCGTGTTCACCCCGTACCTGGGCCGGCTCGCGTACGCCCCGACGTTCCCGTTCACCCTCGGCGCCAGAGACGGTGACGGCATGTCCGTCTTGAAGGCGCTGCCGACAACAGCGACCGGCCCGGTGAAGGTGTACCGGGTCACCGAGCACGCGACATTCCAGGCAGCACGCATAGAGGCACCCACCACCGCCACGCCTCTCACAGACTGGAAGCAGCCGTGACCACAACCCTGTACACGACCGCCCTGCCTCGCACATTCGTCGCTGACCCCGACAATGTCGACCTCGTCCACGTCACCACGATGGGCCTGTACCGTGACGCGGACCTCCCCGGGGAGCCCGGAGCCCGCCGCGCCGGAGCGAACATCCTCTGGGCCTCCGACGACGACAAGATCATCGTCCGCGCAGACCTCCCTGCCACCAACGTCCCCGCAGGCGGCCGCACATGGGAGATCGTCTACGACCCGCAGCAGGGTCAGCGCGTCGGCTTCAAGACGACCGTGGACGCGGTCGCACGGGTCCGAGGCAAAGACGTGCCCGTCGGGGACGCTGGGAGTTGGTTCCTCCGCAAGGTCGAAGGCATCCTCACTGACGTGGACATCCAGGACATCCAGTTCCGAAACGCCCGCCGCCGCGGCGGGTCACTGACCCTCACCACCATCACCGGTGACGCCACCATCGCCGACCCCGATGCCGTGGAGAAGCTGCTGCGCGAGGGACTGGGGCGTTCGAAGGCGTTCGGGTGCGGGTTCTTCCACGTCTGGAGCCCCGGCTCATGAGCGTCTCCCACCATTTCAAGACCACCGACGCGGAAGTGTCCCGCGTCCGCGGCGGTGACGTCGCCGAGCTCCTCGAGGTGGCTGCCACCTACGCCGACGGGGACTGCAAGTGGTACATCGAAGGCGGCGCTGTCGTCTTCGAACGGAACCTGGGCACCAGGTTCACCGGATGAAACGTGGCGGCGGAAGCCCCATCCGTGAGGGTGGGGAGGAGCCGCGTCAACTGCGCTGGTAGCGCGGGCGCCTGGTGCTAGGTCGGAGGTCGGTGAGATGGTCGGTGACCCGGAAACTCATGGGCGGCTGCGCATAGGGGAAGTGTCCACTTGTCGGAAGGGTTGTGTTTGTCTCAGGTCGCGAAGGTCCTCGCCGTGAAGGTGCGGG
>CALALQ010000117.1 GCA_937925595.1 uncultured Demequina sp.
GAGACGAGGACCGCGTCGGGTCGCACCTCCGACGCAGCGGACACCAGCGCATCGACCGCCGGAACGGTCAAGCCGTCCCCCGGCGCCGCGACCAGTACGATCCTCGCGCCGTGAGCGACAGCGTCCGCCGCCAGCGTCCCGGGTCCGACGATCAACGCGACGGGCTCGCCGATCGACGCGGCCGCAGCGATCAGCCCGGCCGTGCTGGAAGCGAGCCGGTCGTCGGGAGAGACGTCGAGGAGGACGAGGATCGAGCCCGGGGCGAAGTCGTTCGTCATCAGCCGGCCAGTCCGTTCTCCACGAGGTACGCCGCGAGCCTCTCGCCGGCATCGCCCTGGTCCTCGATCTTCACGCCCGCTCTCCGACCCGGCGTCTGCGAGACGCGGAGCATGATCGACCGGGCCACTGCGGGGTCATCCGCATCCACACCGATGGTGTTGAGCGCGAGCCGCTCGATCGACTTGCGCTTGGCGGCCATGATGCCCTTGAAGCCCGGAACGCGAGCACTGGGCAAGGCCTCCGTGATCGACACCACCGCCGGAAGGGGCGCCGAGAGATGCACGGTCCCCGCATCGGACACGCGTGTCCCCTCCACGAAGCCCGCGTCGACCTCGATCGTGGACAGGAAGGTCACGGCGGGCACATCCAGCCGTTCGGCGAGCATCGCGGGAAGCATCCCGGATCCGCCGTCGGTGGACGAGTCACCCGCGACGATCAGGTCGAAGCCGATCTCCTGCACGCCCGCTGCGAGCACTTCGGAGGTGAGTGGAAGGTCCGCGCCGACGAGGGCGTCGTCGCAGATGTGAACGACGGATGCCGCGCCCAGCGCGAGGCCCGTGCGGAGATGCTGCGACGCCGAGTCGGATGCCATCGAAAGCACGACCACCTCGGTGCCGGGCGCCCGATCGGCGTACGACAGAGCCACCTCCAGTGCGCGCTCGCTGCTCTCATCCCACACGCTCTCATCGGCGGTGCGCACCGCGAGCCCGGTCCCGAGGTCGAGCGAGCGCTGACCATAGGTGTCCGGAACGACTTTCGCCAACACGACGATCTTCATCCGACTGCTCCTTCGCTGGACCGCTGCGCTCCATGCGCATGCGGACGGAGATAGACGAGGCCGACGATCACTGCCGCGACACCGCCGAGGACGAGCGGCGCGCGAGCACCCCCGGGCCACGTCGCGACCAGACCGGTCAGCGGTGCACCGACGACGCTGCTTCCCTGCCACGCGACGAACCACAGCGCCATGACTCGCCCCCGGTACTCCGGGGCGGCATGCAGCTGCAGAAGAGTCTTGGCCGCGCTGCTGAAGAGCACGGCGAAGGCGCCGGCAAAGGCGAGCGCGCCGTAGGCGGCCCACACCGCCGGGGCGAGTCCGACGGCGAGCGTCGCCGCACCCCACACGATGGACATCCACGCCAAGCCGTACAGACTCGTCAGCGGGGTTCGAGCGGCTACCACCGACCCGAACAGCGATCCCGCGCCGAAGAAGGCCATCGCCGCACCGAAGGCCGCCGAACCCGCGTCGAAGGTGTCGGTCACGAGGAGGGGGATCGACACGGGGTACTCCCACGTGAACAGCCCCGTCACGACCACCATCACCATCGGCGCGAGAAGCATCCGATCACTTCCGACCAGGCGCACACCGCGCCACACCTGCCCGCTCCCGGCTGCGGTCTCCCGTGCCGCCGGCATCATCTCGGACGGTCGCAGCGCGAGTATCGCAACGAGCGAGATAGCTTGGCACGCGGCATTGACCGCCATGCACGCGCTGACACCGATCGTCGAGATGACGACTCCTGCGACCGCAGGACCCAAGGCCCGGTTGAGGTTGTTCGTCACCGAGTTGAGGCCGATCGCGTTGCCGAGCAACGGCAGGGGGACCAGCGACGGGATGATGCTCTGCCGCGCGGGCACGTCGAACAGATCCCACACTCCGATCGCCGTCGTGAACAGCAGAATGAGAGCGAGCGACTGCGTTCCTGTTGCGGTGAGCGCCACGAATGCGACGGAGAGCACGCACCCCCAGATCTGGGTCACGGTCATGACCGACCGCTGCCCTCGCCGGTCGACGACGAGACCGGCCCACGGCCCGAGGATCAGCGCCGGCAGGTACCGGCAGGCGATCACAACCCCGAGCAGGACGGCACTGTCGCCGACCTGCAGGACGTACCAGGACAACGCCAGGTTCTGAACCCACTTGCCGATGGTGGCCGCCGACTGACCCCAGAAGAAGTACCGGTAGTTCCTGATTGCGAGCGACGCGAAGATCCGTCGAGGTCGGGGCTCCTCCGTCATCGTGGCCGGCCCACGCCTAGCGGCCGTCGGTGCCCGACACGGCATCCATCTGACGAGTCATCAGCACCTTCGTGTACTCGTTGTCGGAACGGTGTGCGATGTGGTCAGGGGTCCCCGAGTCGACGACCTTTCCCGACTTCATGATCTCGACCCGCTGCGCGACGGCGAGCGCGAGCGTGATGTCGTGCGTGATGAAGAGGCATCCGAATTGCAGCTGATCCCGAAGGTCGAGGAGCAGATTGACGACCTGGGCGGATACCGAGACATCGAGCGCGGAGGTGATCTCGTCGGCGATGAGCAACGACGGCCGCCCGGCGATGGCTCGCGCGATCGCGACCCGCTGGCGTTCACCCCCCGACAGCGCCAGCGGATACTTCACCCGGTACGAGCGCGGCAAGGCCACGCTGTCGAGCAGTCGATCGACCTCGTCGGAGATCCGGGCGCGCTCCACGCTCCTCGACACGCGCAGCATTTCGCCCAGTGCATCTTCGACCCGCATTCGCGGATTGAGGCTCGAGTTGGGATTCTGGAAGACGATTCCCCTGCGACTGCGGAACTCCTGGAGCTGTCTGCGGCTCATCTCGGCGATATCGACCCCTTTGTAGCGCACCGACCCGCTCTTCCACGGGCGCAGTCCGGCGATCGAACGGGCGAGGGTCGTCTTTCCGGAACCCGACTCCCCGACCAGCGCAACGATCTCCCCGGCATGCAGATCGAGACTCACGCCCTGCACTGCGGGCACCAGGCGGTGGCCGACCCATCCGCTGCTGACCTTGAACGTCACCTCCAGATCGCGGACGCTGACGAGCGGGGCGCGGGTACCCGTGCTTTCGACCATTGGCCTAGACCTCCCAGGTGGGTGAGACGGTGACCAGGCGGCCGGAGGCGTCGCGATCCCGACGGCTGGCGCGAACCAGGCCGATCGTGTACGGATGCTGCGGATCCTCCAGCACGTCCGCGGTCTTGCCCGCCTCCACGATGCGGCCGTGGTACATCACGATCAGCCGGTCACACAGCGATTCGACGACCCCGATGTCGTGGCTGATCACGACGAGCCCCAGCCCGCGCTCTTCTTGCAGCCGACGCAGAAGCCTGACGATCTGCGCTTCCGTCACTTTGTCCAGCGCCGCTGTGGGCTCGTCCGCCAGAAGAAAGCCGGGGTTGCCGACGAGCACCGTGGCGATGAGCGCCCGCTGCTGAAGCCCTCCGGAGAGCTGATGCGGGTAGCTGTCCAGCTTCTCTCGCGGTACGCCCAGGCTTTCGAGAAGCTGCGCGGCCACCTCGCGCGCTGCACGTCGGCTCAGTGTCCTGTCGTGCGTGCGGGCGGTGTCCGCGATCTGCGTGCCGACCTTGATCACCGGATTGAGCGCCGCTGCGGGGTCCTGAAAGATCTGCCCGATGATGGTCCCGCGCACCTTCTGCAGGTCGCGTTCGCGCATGGCGCTCAGTTCGAGATCGCCGAGCCGGATCCGTCCCTCCCAGCGGGCCGTGCGCGGGAGCAGACGCATGATGGCCGCGATGAGCGTCGACTTTCCCGATCCCGTCTCACCGAGAATGCCGAGCGAGGTTCCCGCCTCGACCTCCAGACTCACCCCGCGCACGGCGGGGACGTACTGCACCGTGCCGTTGGCTTCGACGCGGTAGTCGACCTTCAGGTCTTGGACGCTCAGGTGTTGTGTCACAGGATCTCCCTCCACTGTCTTCGTCACTCGGTGAGGTCGAACGCGTCGCGAAGCGCGTCACCGACGAAGCTGAACGAGACGGCGAGCGCGAGCAGCACGAGCCCTGGCCACAGAACGAGCCCCGGATTGGTCTGCAGATAGGCCTGACCCTCCGAAATCATGTTTCCCCAGCTCGCGTTGGGGGCTTGCACGCCCGCGCCGAGATAGCTCAGGGACGCCTCGGAGACGGCGACCTTGCCCATGTTCCCGGCCGCGAGAACCACGACCGGAAGCCAGACGTTCGGCAGCACGTGACGCAGGATGATCCGCAGTGAGGAGTACCCCTGCGCCCGCACGGCCTGAACGTATTCGCGCTGAATGCACGAGAGCGTCTGCGCCCTGAACTGGCGTCCGTACCTGGGCATGATGGCGATGGAGATGGCGATCGCCACGGTCGTCAGGGAGGGCCCGATGGAGATGACGATCAGCACGCCCAGCAGGATCATCGGGAAGGTCAGGATGACATCGAAGACGCGCGACAGGATCTCATCGACGATCCCACCGAAGTATCCCGCCGCGACTCCGAGCACCATGGCCATAAGCAGCCCCAGCACCGTCGCCAAGACGGAGACGAACAGCGCGACCCGCGCACCCTCGACGACACGAGCGAAGAGGTCTCGCCCCAGCGCGTCGGTGCCGGCGATCCCGTCGCTGGAGAGAGTGTGCGTCATGTCCACCCGGTTCGGGTCCAGCGTGAAGAGCGGCCCGAAGATCGCGACGATCAGGATGACGACGATGACGGCCAGGCCGACGACACCGGGGAGGTTCTGCGCGAAGCGCCGGCGCCCCCCGGAGAGGAACTTCTTGGTCGCGGCAGGGTCGGTCTTGACCCTTATGCCCGACGTCACGGGTCCTTCAATGGTCACGTTCAGCCTCGCAGTCTGGGATCGATCACGCCGTAGAGCAGGTCGACGATGAGATTCGCCGCGACTGCGTAGAGAACGAGGAAGAGCACGGTGCCCGACACCAGCGGGAAGTCGTTCCAGCGCACTCCGATGTAGAGCAGATTACCGATCCCCGGCCAGCCGAACACGATCTCGATGAGGATGAGGGCGCCGGCCAGTTCCGTCATGGTGGTGCCGAAATCGGTCACGGCAGGTATGAGGCCGTTCCGGACCCCGTTCTTCATGAGGACGTAGCGGCGGGTCATGCCGCGCGCACGTGCGGCGCGTGCCTGTTCGGAACTGAGCTCATCGAGGATCGACGCCCTCAGTACTCGAGTGGTGCTGCCGGCCTCCCGAAAACCCAGCACCAGCGCGGGAAGGACCAGGTGGTACAGGTCCGGCGGGTCCCCCCTGCCGGAGACGGGGAACCACCCGAGGTAGAGGCCGAACCACAGGATCGCCAAGAGACCCAGGAAGAACGGCGGCGAGGAGATGCCGACCACGACGAGCCCCCGGCTCAGCACGTCGAACCAGCTGCCGCGGAAGCGTGCCGCCAGCACTCCCACCGGAAAGGCGATGAGGACTGCCACGACCGCCGCCGCCCCGAAGAGCGTCAGCGATGCGGGCAGCGCGTCGGCGACGAGTTGCGAGACGGGCAGCTGGAACCGGATCGACGTTCCGAGATCTCCGCGCAGGAGCCGTCCCATGTAGTTCCAGAACTGCACCCAGATGGGCTGATCGAGTCCCAGCCGAGCCTCGATGGCGGCCCGGAGCTCCGGTGTCACGCTGTCGCCCGCGATGAGCCGGACGACATCCGTGGGCAACACCTGCGACGAGACGAAGAGTGCAATGGCGACACCCACAAGCACGATCGGCAATGTGGACAACCGCCGAAGGACCTGCCGGAACATGGGCTCTACCTTTCACTCGTCATCGAATACTCCGGGCCGCGATCGAGGGGGTCACTCCGTGGTTACCGAACCCATCGCGTTGTAGAGGATGCCGTACCACGTCGTCGGCGAGAGGACGAAACCCTTCACCCTCTTGTTGATCGGGAAGTACACGTTGTCGAAGTAGCCGGGGATCACGGCGACATCCTGAACGACGATCCGCTCCCCGATCGACTGCGCGAGTGACGTGTACGCGTCCGGCTCCCGGCTGCCTCGCAGCTCGTCGATCATGCTCTGCAGATCCGGGTCCTGCAGCGTGTAGGTGTCCGTCGGCGGTGAGGCGAGCTCAAGACCCCACCGCTGCTGGTACATCACCGCGGCGTTGGCTCGCCCGCTCGTGCGCCAGAACAGGAGGTCCCACTCGTAGGCTGTCACCTGCGGCGTCGAAGCGGCCGAGTCCAGGCAGGTCAGCTGCGCGTCGTAGCCGGCGTCGACGAGAGTCGACTGGGCCGCCGTCGCCCATTCGCACATGAACGGTCGGTCCTTCAGCGCCAGCAGCTTGATCGGGTCGCCCTCGTTGATGCCGCCTTCGGCGAGCAGGCGCTTGCCCTCCTCCACGTCGAGCGGGATGTGGCGGATGTCGGGGTTGAACCCGTCCATCCAGGAGGGGATGGGCTGGGTCGCCAGAACACCGAAGTCGCCGATCAGGGCAGGCACGGTCTGCTCGGGATTGAGCAGATGCGCGAGGCCCTGACGCACTTTGGCGCCGTCGGCGTATCCGCCCTGCCGATCCTTCTCGAAGTTGAGGTAGGCCTGGTAGAACGTGCTGCCCTCGGCCGCGACGAGCTCGATGTCCGGGTCTGACTGAAGCGCCGGCAGCGACTGCGGCGGCACATAGTTCGCCATCATGTCCACCGATCCCTGCTGCAGATCGATCACGGCCGTCTGACCGTCCGGGATCGCCCGGAACACGACCTGCGTCAGCGGCGGTTCGCCGCGCCAGTACGCGTCGTTCGGGGTGAACGTCACCGACGAGCCCACCTGGCGAGTACTCCAGACGTACGGTCCTGTGCCGACGGGCACCTCCTCGGGCGCGAGCAGCTCCGCCTCGCGCGCGTCGAGGTCGGAGATGAACATCGTGTCCTGCAGCGCCGTGTCCCACTTCGCGTCCGGCGAAGCGAGGTGGAAGACCACTTCGTAGTCTCCGGTCGCCTCGATGGACTCGACGTTGGAGAGGTCGGAAGCGTAGCCGGATGCGTTGTCCGGGTTACGGAACGCATCGAAGTTGGCGATGACGTCGGCTGCCGTGAAGTCCTTGCCGTTCGAGAACGTGACGCCTTCTCGAAGAGTGATCGTCCAGGTGAGCAGGTCTTCACTCGACGCTGCCTCCGTCGCCAGAGCGGGCTGGATGCCGCCGCGCTCGTCGGTGGTGAAGAGCGGTTCGTACACGGTCGAGCCGAGCATCAGCCGGTCGGTCGTCGTGCCGCTCATCAGGAGGTTGTCGGGGGAGCGCACGTCCTCCTGCATTGCGATGGTGATCTTGCCGGCATTCTCGCCCGTGGCGCCGTTGCCCTCGTTCGGTTCGCCGGAACAGGCGGCGACGACAAGCGAAAGCGCCACGACCAGTGCCAGCACGCCCACACGTCTCGTTCTCATTGCATGTGCCCTTCGTCAGATGTGATCGCGGACCGTGAACGGATGGGGCTCGCTGCGCTGCGATCAATCGATCGGCGGCGATCGACGTGCCCAGACTGCCCTGTCGCTCTGTCGATTGTCAACAGTTGACGCTGTCGGATATCCGCCCCTACGCTGGGGGCGTTCCAGAAAGGGCGGTATCCGCATGTCAGAACGGTCCGAAACGATTGCCGAAGGCCTCGGCCGCTACGTCGCCGACAGGGGACAGGCCATCCCGCTAGAAGTTCGGTCACGCGCCCGACTGGCCGTTCTCGACACCGTCGGATGCATGATCGGCGCGAGCGGCACCGAGAGCGGTCGGCGGATCCTCCGCTACATTGCGGGGCGCGGCGGCTCCGGCACGTCGACGGCGGTCGGCATCGCGGGGGGTTTCCGCGCGGAGGACGCAGGGCTCGCCAACGGCACCCTCGCGCACCTGCTGGAGTTCGACGATGGACACCGCCCCTCGGACAACCATCTGGGCTGCGTCGTGGTTCCCGCAGCGCTGGCGATGGCTGAGGAGACGGGCGCCACGGTCGGCGCGCTTCTCGACGCGGTCGTCGTCGGCTACGACGTCATGGGGCGCACCGGAGAAGCGACGCTCCTCACCCGTGACAGCAGCAAGTTCCACGGCACGGGCACGACGGGCGTCTTCGGCTCAGCCGCCGTGGCGGCACGGCTCCTCCGCCTCGACGCCGAGAAGGCGGCACAGGCCATCGTCATCGCCGGCACAGCGGCGGCCGGACCCAAGGAGACCCTCAAGAGCGGTCAGGAATCGAAGCCCCTCCACGCGGGACGCGCCGTCATGAACGGCATCACGTCGTCCTATCTCGCAGCCGAGGGCTTCACAGGACCCCTCCCCCTGTTCGAGAGCGAGATCGGATTCTGCGCCGCCATGTGCTCGCATCCGCGGCCCGAAATGATCCTGAAGGATCTCGGCACCCGCTACTCGCTCGTGGAGTCCGGCTTTAAGGTGCACTCCACCTGCGGCATGCTCTTCACGACGCTCGACGGAATCCTGGCCGCGCGGTCGCGGCACGACCTGCACCTGGAGCTCCCCGACGAGATCCGTGTGGGCGTCCCGTCCTGGCTGGTCGATGACCCCGTCTTCCTCAAGCGTCGGCCATCCAGCACAGGCGAGGCGCGTTTCAGCATCCCTTATGCCGCCGCGGCGGGAATCGTCGACGGCGAAGTCACCCTCCGACAGATGACGCCCGAGAAGTTGAGGGACACCCGGATCGCCCTCGTGGAGGATCGCATCACGGTCGGCCTCGACGACGAGATCGAGGACGTCTTCCTGCGCACGCGCGAAGACCCGTTCTTCTACTACGGCGCATCCATCGAGTACGACCGCGACGGCGAGACCTTCCGCAGCGTCCACCTCACACCGCACGGCTACGACCCCGACGACCTGCTCAGCGCGGAACAGGTGATCGCAAAGTTCCGCGCCACCGTCGAACTCCACCTGGATGCCGCCGCACAGGACGCTCTCATCAGCTGCATCCTCGAAGCCGGCGACGACACTCCCGCTGCGGCGATGGCAGGTCTGATGGGCGCCCCCTCCGTCTCGCTCGACGCAGCATCCCTCACCGCGTCGGGCGGGGAGGTGGCACGATGAGCGTCGAACGGGCCGCGACGGTGGACGAAGAGACGCTGCGCGCGGCGCGCGGCCTCTCTGCCAGCCAGGTCTCCGACGCCCTGGCCGAATTGGGACTCCCGGCGCACTCTCTCGAAGGGATCCAGACGCTCGACCTGTCCGCGCGACTCGTCGGCCCGGCCTTCACCGTCCACTGCCTCCCAGCCGCCGAGTCGGAAGGCAAGCGGATCGAATACCTCGGCTCGATTCCCGCCGGTTCGGTGGTGGTCATCTCCAACGGCGGCCGTACCGACTGCTCGGTGTGGGGCGGCCAGCGATCGCTCGCCGCCCGGCAGCGGGGAGCCGTCGGCTCGGTCGTCGATGGCGCCTACCGCGACATCCCGGAACACATCGAGCTCGGTTACCCCGTCTTCGCACGGCAACGCGTCGTCGTCGGATCCCGTGGCTATGCCAACCCCGTCAGCACCCAGGACGAGGTGACGATCGGCGGCGCGACCGTACGGCCGGGTGACCTGATCGTCGGCGACGCGAGCGGCGTGGTCGTGGTCCCGGCTGCGCACGCTGCGGCGGTCGTCGCGATCGGCGTCCGCGAAGCCGGAATCGAACGGCGCATCGCCGAAGCGGTGGCGGCGGGAACCGACTTCTTCGAGGCGAAGGCTGCGGCCGCGCAATGACCACTCTCGACGAGCGGGTGGTCAGCGTCTCGCCGCAGAACCCCGCGGACATCGTCGTCGACGCGCCGGCAACGTCACCGGCCGCAGTGGCCACGAGCGTCGAACGAGCACGGACCGCGCAGCGATACTGGGCCCGGATGTCGCCGAACGCGCGCGGGCTCGCGCTCGAGCAGTTCGCTTCCGCCGTCAGCCGAGACCAGGAGGAGCTGGCCGCGCTCATCGTTCGCGAGGTGGGCAAGCCCATCACCGAGGCTCGCGGCGAAGTGGGTCGCACCGTGGCTATCCTCCGTTACTACGCGCAACTCACTCTTCTGCCCAGCGGTGACCACTTCCGTGAGGCCGGCGGCGGTCACTCCTACACCGACCGGCTGCCTCACGGCGTGGCGGGCCTTATCA
>CALALQ010000118.1 GCA_937925595.1 uncultured Demequina sp.
AGTTCTGGCCAGCCAGAGCTCGGGAAAGAACCTGAGGTCGAGCGCCTTGGCCAGACGGCTATCGCCACCACCGACCACGGCTACCTCTTTGGTGCCTACGAGTTCTGGTCGAAGGCTAAAGCTGCTGGTATCAAGCCCATTGTTGGCCTCGAGGCGTATCTGACGCCGGGAACCGCGCGCGGCGACAAGACGCGAGTGCGCTGGGGTGAGCGCGGCCAGGAGGGTGACGACGTGTCCTCGGGTGGCGCGTACACCCACGCGACCATGTGGGCGCGAGACACGGCAGGCATGCACAACCTGTTCCGCCTCGCCTCGTACGCCTCGCTTGAGGGCCACTTCTACAAGGCGCGCATGGACCGCGAGCTGCTCCAGCGCTTCTCGAAGGGAATCATCGCCACCACGGGCTGCCCGTCCGGTGAGGTGCAGACGCGACTGCGACTTGGCCAGTTCGACGAGGCGGTCAAGGCGGCCGGCGAGTTCCAGGACATCTTCGGGAAGGACTCGTACTACGTCGAGCTCATGAACCACGGACTCGAGCTCGAGAAGCGCGTCTACGACGATCTCATTCGCGTCTCGAAGGCGATCGGCGCTCCGCTCGTCGCCACGAATGACCTCCACTACACGCGTCGCGAGGACGCCCACGCACATGAGGCGCTGCTGTGCGTGCAGTCGGGCTCCACCCTTGATGAGCCCACGTATGAGAACGGCGGCAAGCGCTTCGCGCTGAGCGGCGACGGCTACTACGTGAAGTCCACGGAAGAGATGTGGGAGATCTGGGGCGACATTCACCCCGACGCCCTCACCAACACCGTGGCGATCGCAGAGCAGTGCGACGTCGAATTCAACACCTCCGCCGACTACATGCCGCGCTTCGACTGCCCGCCGGGAGAGGACGAGCACTCGTGGTTCGTCAAGGAGGTCCAGGCGGGCCTGCACCGACGCTATGGCGCGGTCATCCCCGCAGAGGTCCAGGAGCGCGCGAACTTCGAGATCGAGGTCATCTCCGACAAGGGCTACCCGGGCTACTTCCTTGTCGTTGCGGACTTCGTGAAGTGGTCGAAGGAGCATGGCATCCGCGTGGGTCCCGGTCGTGGCTCCGGTGCCGGTTCCATGGCCGCGTACGCGATGGGCATCACGGACCTCGACCCGATTGTCCACCAGCTGTACTTCGAGCGCTTCCTCAATCCTGAGCGCGAATCCAAGCCGGACTTCGATATCGACTTCGACGAGCGTCGGCGCGGGGAAGTCATCAAGTACGTCACCGAGAAGTACGGCGAGGACCGCGTCGCCCAGATCGTCACGTACGGCACTATCAAGGCCAAGCAGGCGCTCAAGGACGCGACCCGCGTGCTCGGCAAGCCGTTCTCGCTTGGCGAGCAGCTCACCAAGGCGTTCCCCGAGCCGCAGCAGGGCCGCGACATGCCGCTGTCCGCCGTGCTCGATCCCAACCACGAGCGCTACAGCGAGGGAGCGGACTTCCGCACGCTGCTCGAGACCGATCCTGATGCGCAGGAGGTCATGGACACCGCACTCGGCATCGAGAACCTCAAGCGACAGTGGGGAGTGCACGCCGCTGGCGTGATCATGTCGAGCGACCCGCTCATCGACATCGTGCCCATCATGCGCCGCGAGCAGGACGGCGCGATCATCACGCAGTTCGACTACCCCACGTGCGAGTCGCTTGGCCTTGTGAAGATGGACTTCCTTGGCCTGCGCAACCTCACGATCCTCGACGACGCGCTCGAGAACATCGTCAACAACGGCAAGGACCCGGTGGTTCTCGAGGATCTGCCGCTTGAGGACAAGGAGACCTTCGAGCTCCTGGGCCGCGGCGACACCCTTGGTGTGTTCCAGCTCGATGGTGTCGCGATGCGCTCGCTGCTGCGACAGATGCGACCGGACTCGTTCGAGGACATCTCCGCTGTGCTCGCGCTGTACCGCCCCGGCCCCATGGGCATGAACTCGCATACCAACTATGCGGAGCGCAAGAACGGCCGTCAGCCCGTCGACTACATCCATCCGGAACTCGAGGAGCCCCTCAAGGAGGTCCTCGACGTCACCTACGGCCTGATCGTCTATCAGGAGCAGGTGCAGCGCATCGCGCAGATTGTCGCCGGCTACTCGCTGGGCGCGGCAGACCTGCTGCGTCGCGCGATGGGTAAGAAGAAGCCGGAGATCCTCGCGAAGGAGTTCGAGCCCTTCAGCGCGGGCATGCGCGAACGCGGCTACTCCGAGGCCGCGATCAAGGCGCTGTGGGACACGCTGGTCCCGTTCGCCGACTACGCGTTCAACAAGGCGCACACCGCGGCGTACGGCGTGCTGTCGTTCTGGACCGCCTACCTCAAGGCGCATTACCCCACAGAGTTCATGGCCGCGCTGCTCACCTCGGTGAAGTCAGACAAGGACAAGTCGGCCCTGTACCTGGCGGAATGTCGCCGCATGGGCATCCGCGTGCTCCCGCCGGACGTCAACCAGTCCGTCGCGAACTTCAGCGCTGTGGGCGAGGACGTGCGCTTTGGCCTCACCGCCGTGCGCAATGTTGGCGAGAACGTCGTAACGGAGATCGTGCGTGCTCGCGAAGAGAAGGGCGCCTTCGAATCCTTCGCTGACTTCTTGTCAAAGGTGCCGGCATCCGTGTGCAACAAGCGCACCATCGACTCCCTCATCAAGGCCGGCGCCTTCGACTCGCTTGGCCACACGCGCCGCGCTCTCAACGCGATCCACGAGACGGCGATCGACTCCGTTGTGGGCGTGAAGCGACAAGAGGCCACCGGCCAGTTCGACCTTTTTGGCGACGACCCCGACCTTGGCGGCGGCGTCGTGGTCGAGGTGCGGGACATGCCCGAGTGGGACAAGAAGACGCTCCTGTCCTTTGAGCGCGACATGCTGGGCCTGTACGTCAGCGACCACCCGCTGTCGGGACTCGAGCACGTCATCCGCGCCGAATCGACCCATCAGATCCTCAACGCCAACCCCGCGCACGGCGTGGGGGAGGGGGCACAGCTCACGCTCGCTGGCCTGGTGACTCGCGTGGATCGCCGCATCGCCAAGAGCGGCAACGCCTACGCGATCATCTCGCTCGAGGACATGAGCGGCGAGACGGAGATCTCGTTCTTCGGCAAGACCTTCGAGACGTACGCCCGAGACCTCGCGGAGGACGCGGTCATCGCCGTGGTGGTGCGCGCTCGCGAACGCGGGGATGGCGGCCTGTCGCTCTCCGCGGTGGAGGTGCGCACCCCCAACGTCAACACGGTCGACATGTCTCCCGTGGCGATCACGCTGCCGGCCGCTCGCGTCACGCCTCCGCTCGTGGAGGAGGTCAAGGCCGTGCTCCGCGCGCACCCGGGATCGGTCGAGGTGCGCATGGTGCTCACCGGCTCCGGCGATCCCATCACGATGCGCCTTGGCGACGAGTTCCGCGTGAAGCGCTCGTCGGCGCTCTACGGCGACCTCAAGGCCGCCTTCGGCCCCAGCTGCCTGGCGAGTTGACCTCACAGTCTCATCGCGCAGCGCCGGTAGGCTGATCCGCGTGCTGAGTCGAATCGATGTCCGCGGTCGCGACCTGTCTGCCAGGGAGCTGCGCGACCTCATGCCGCGCGCCGAGGTCGACGTCGCAGACGCCCTCGCGACCGTCGCCCCCATCCTTGCCGACGTCCGCTCTCGCGGTGCCCAGGCCGTGCTCGAGTACGGCGAGCGCTTCGATGGCGTGACGCCCCCGTCCCTGCGTGTCGCGGATGAGGCATTGGCCGACGCTCTGGCTGGCCTGGATTCGGCGGTCAGGGAGGCGCTCGAGGAGGCGATCTACCGCGTCCGCACCTTCCACGAGGCGACGGTTCCCCCTGGCACTTCGGTGGATCTGGCTCCCGGCGCAAAGGTGAGCCAGCGATGGATCCCCGTGGACCGCGTCGGCCTGTATGTGCCTGGCGGTCTTGCGGTCTATCCCAGTTCCGTGGTCATGAATGTGGTCGCCGCGCAGGCGGCAGGCGTGAAGTCGATCGCCGTCACCAGCCCCCCGCAGCGCGAGTTCGGCGGCCAGGTGCACCCCACGATCCTCGCGGCGTGTGCGCTGCTCGGCGTGACCGAGGTGTATGCGGCGGGCGGAGCGCAGGCGATTGGCCTGCTCGCATACGGCAGCGAGGGCATCGACCCTGTCGACGTCATCACGGGCCCCGGCAACGTCTTCGTCGCTGCAGCGAAGCGCGCCGTCAACGGCACAGTGGGCATCGACGCGGAAGCCGGCCCCACGGAGATCGCGGTCATCGCCGACAGCACCGCGTCGGCAGAGTACGTCGCCGCCGACCTGCTCAGCCAGGCAGAACACGACCCCATGGCGGGATCGGTTCTCATCACGGACAGTGAAGAACTGGCCGACGCTGTGGAGACGATCCTCGCCCGTCGCGTCGACGCGACGCGCCACATCGCGCGCACCAAGGAGGCCCTTGCGGGTCGCCAGAGCGCGGTGGTGCTCACGGGAAGCATCGATCAGTCGGTCGCCGTCGCGAATGCCTACGGCGCGGAGCACCTCGAGATTCACACCGCGGACGCAGGAGCGGTCGCGGAGCGCATCACGAGCGCTGGAGCGATCTTTGTTGGGCCGTACAGTCCAGTGCCGCTTGGCGACTACTTGGCTGGCTCCAACCACGTGCTCCCCACCGGCGGGACGGCTCGCTTCGCGTCCGGCCTGAACACGCTGAGCTTCCTCAAGGCGGTCTCCGTCGTGGAGTACAGCGAGGCGGCGCTCGCCGAGGTGGGGGAGAAGGTCATTGCGCTCGCCAACGCTGAGGACCTGCCCGCGCATGGTGAGGCGATACGGGCACGACTCGACCGCGAGTAACTGCTCGGCTGGACCCCGGTAGGCGAGGTTCTCGAGTGGCCAGCCCAGCGTCGGGCCGACGCTTGGCGAGACAGGTCCACCTCTTGCCCTCAGGGAACATCACGGTAATGTCCATCCCTAAGGGGCGGGGATCAGCCCTCGCCAGGGGAGGGACACAATGGCGAAGACTGCCCAGAATCACAGGAGAATGCGTGCACTGATCGCAGCGGTTGCGGCGATCGCGCTGGCGGGGGCCGGCTTCAGCTCTGCTCACGCGGAGCCATTCGTGACGTGGCCGACGCCGACGATCTCGGGAACCGTGGCCGTGGGCAAGACCCTGACTGCGAATTATGACGCGACGCAGTTCAATCCCGCGCCCGAGTCGGTGGAACTTGTGTGGCTCGCGAATGACGTTCCCGTTGGCGCGGGATCGACGTACGCCCTCCGCCCTGCCGACCTGGGCAAGACGATCCATGTTCGCCTTGACGCGGTGACGCCCGATTTCCACGGCGTCTTCCAACTGTCGGCGCCTACGGCCCCGGTGGCACTCGGAACGCAGACTTTTACGCCCAAGATTTCCGGCGCGGCCGCGGTGGGAACGACCCTGAAGATCACCGGCCTGCCCGCTGGCGGCAAGTTCACCTATAAATGGAAGCGCGGTGGCAAGGCGATCTCTGGAGCCACCAAGTCCACGTACAAGATCACGACGAAGGACCTTGGCAAGAAGATCACGGTGACGGTGACGTCAACGCTCACCGGGTACAAGAAGGCGACAAAGACCTCCGCTGCGACAGCCGCCGTCAAGAAGTCGTTCTCCAAGACCTACGCGCCCAAGATCAGTGGCACGGTCAAGGTGGGCAAGAAGCTGACTGCCTCCACCAAATCGTGGTCGCCTAAGGCGAAGCTCACGTACCAGTGGTATCGCAACGGCAAAGCGATTTCCGGGGCCACCAAGTCGACCCGGACGCTGTCGAGTGCGGATCTGGGTGCCGTCATCACCGTCAAGGTAAAGGGTTCGGCTTCCGGTTACTCCACGACGACGAGGACCTCCGCCGGCACCACAGCGGTAGGCAAGGGTGCGATCTCGGCAAAGGTGCCCGTGGTCAAGGGCACCGCGCAGGCGGGCAAGATGCTCAAGGCGACCGTGTACGCCCCCGTTCCCGCAGGTGCCGTCGCCGCGTATCAGTGGTACCGCAGCGGTGTGGCGATCAAGGGTGCCGATGACGTGAGGTACACCCCCCAGAATGCGGACGTCGGCAAGAAACTGACGTTCACCGTCACCTACGAAGCCAAGGGTTACAGCGCCAAGACGCTGACCTCCGCGCCCACGGCCGCCGTGGCCAAGCGTCCTGCGGTGATGACGGGAACGGGGGGCTATGTCGCATCCACCGCCTATGACCTGCAAGACGTGGAACCTGGCCACTACTACACGGATGAAGCCACCGATTCGTGCAGGTGGGTGCGCGACAACGATCTCAACGACACCAACGGAAACCTCCAAACTGGCCAGGGGAAGAAGCGCTGGATCGTGCAGGTTCTGCCAACGGACGCGGTGTTCTACACGACTGGCTGCGGGTCATGGCGCCCGTACGACTTCTCGGGTCCATACGCAGACACGTTCAGTGGTGACGCCATCTTCGCTGTTGACATCGATATCCAGTCCGGGCTGTATGCGCACGAGGGCGCGCCTGAGTCGTGCTTCGTTTCGTATTACTTCACACTCACCGGCGAGGTCGACTCAGTCTTGACATTTGCTCTGCCGGGCCCCGTGGTCAATATCCCCCCATACGTGAACTACTTCGGAACCGAAGGCTGCGGCACCTGGACTCGCGTCGGGGAGCCTCAGTCATAGCCGCTCTACAGCGCATGACGGAAACGTCACATGGCGCTGTTTCCAGGCGCGTCAGCCAGTAATGTGCCCAGGCAAGACCTGAAGTGGGTCCTGGGGAGGAACGACAATGACGTCTGCTGTTCGCACCAAGTTTCGTGTGGTGATTGCCGTAGTTGCGGCCACGCTGCTGTCGACCGCTGGCCTGAATGCCGCGAGCGCGGAGCCCGGATACTTCGAGGGCTGGCCCACACCGCAGATCAGTGGCACGCCCGCGGTAGGCAAGACGCTTACTGCGTCGTTCGATTCCGCGCAGTTCATTCCAGCGCCTGGCTGGACCACCTTGACGTGGATGGTTGGCGACACAGAAGTCGGCACGGGCCCGTCCTACAAGATCAAGGCTGCCGACCTCGACAAGACCATCGTGGTCCTGCTGACCGCGGGCGGTGACGAGCTTGCTGACCTGCAGGTCTCGTCCGCAGCCACCTCAGCCGTGGTCCTCGGAACGCAGTCCTTCACACCCAAGATCTCGGGTGCAGCGGCGGTGGGATCCAAGCTGAAGGTGACGGGCTTGCCCTCGGGCGCCACGCTTACGTATAAGTGGCTGCGAGACGGCAAGAGGATATCCGGCGCCGCGAAGTCGACGTACACGCTCACGTCGAAGGATCTTGGCAAGAAGATCTCGGTGAAGGTGACGTCCAAGAAGGCCGGGTACAAGTCCCTGACCAAGACCTCGGCCGCCACGCCGACGGTCAAGAGGGCGTTCAGCAAGAAGTACGCGCCCACCATCTCCGGCACTGCCAAGGTGGGTAAGAAGCTCACGGCCACGACCAGGGCGTGGTCGCCTAGGGCGTCGTTCAAGTACCAGTGGTATCGCGATGGGGTGAAGATCTCGGGAGCCACCAAGTCGACCTACACCCTCAAGGGAGCCGACGCTGGCAAGAAGATCACGGTGAAGGCCACCGGATCTCGCTCCGGGTACTACACGACCCCCAAGACCTCTAAGGCCACCGCGGTGATCGCGAAGGGCAGTATCACCGGGGTGAAGACTCCCGTCATCAAGGGGACGACGCGAGCAGGCAAGACCCTCACCGCGACCGCATACGCAGTGTCGCCCTCTAGCGCAAAGCCCACCTTCCAGTGGTATCGGGACGGCATGAAGATCTCCGGGGCGACGAGCGCGCGGTACGCGCTCGTCAACGCCGATGCAGGCTCCAAGATCACGGTGAAGGTCACGTACAAGTTGACCGGATACGCGAGCAAGTCCGCGACTTCGAAGGCGACGGCAAAGATCGCCACACGCACGCCAGCTATGGCGACCGACGGCCGCTACTCGCCTGACGCAACCTCCGAGCTTCCCTACATTGCCCCTGGCGTGTACTTCACGGACACGGCCACCAACTCGTGCGAGTGGTATCGCGACGCCGACTTCGACGCCGACAACGGCGTCGTCGTCTGGCGCGGTGGCAACGCTCGCTGGATGGTGGAGATCAAGGCGACGGACAAGGTGTTCGATACTGAGGGCTGCGGCTCGTGGATCCGGTACGACGGCACCGGCAAGCAGGCGACAACCATCACCAAGGATGGCGTCTATGCGCAGGGCGTGGACATCAAGGATGGCTTGTACGAGCAGAGCGGCCCCATGTCGTCGTGTCTCATCACGGGGGACGCCAACGCTTCTCACGAACTCGGTTCAACGATCGATTACGCCTACCCCACTGCAGGAGAGGGGTTCGTACTCACCACCTCGTGGATGGTGTTCTTCACCACGTGGGGCTGTGGAACGTGGACGTGGGTCTCAGGGGACCCGTACCCGTAGTCCCGCGCCGGGCCATAGGGTCGGTCGAGCGCCACTAGACTCGCGCCCATGACCTTGCCGCTTCGCGACGAACTGGTGGGCCTCGAGCCGTACGGCGCGCCCCAGCTTGACGTGGCCGCGCGCCTCAACGTCAACGAGAATCCGTACGCGCCTCCTGCGGGAGTTGTTGACGCGATTGCTGCGGCCGTTCACAAGGCCGCGGAGGGACTCAACCGGTACCCGGATCGCGACTTCACGGCGCTCAGGGCGGACCTCGCGCACTATCTCGCGGTCGAGTCGGGGGCAGGCTTCCTCACGGTGGACCAGCTGTGGGCGGCGAACGGGTCCAATGAGGTCATGCTGCACCTGCACCAGGCGTTTGGGGGGCCGGGCCGACGCGTTCTCAGTTTTGCGCCCACGTACAGCATGTATCCCGAATACGCGCGCGATACCGTGACGGACTACGTGACACTGCCGCGCCGCGATGACTTCACGATCGACGTCGAGGCTGCCGCTGCGGCAATCCGCGAGATCCAGCCGTCGATGACGATCCTCGCAAGCCCCAACAACCCCACCGGCACGGCGCTGCCCTTGGAGGCGACGGTCGCGCTGCATGAGGCCACGATGGACGTGGCGGGCGGCTCCGTGCTGGTCATCGACGAGGCGTACGCAGAGTTCCGCCGCCGCGGTGTCGCAAGCGCGGTGACGCTGCTCCCTGATCTGCCGAACCTCGCGGTGAGCCGCACCATGTCGAAAGCGTTTGCCCTGGCAGGTGGACGTTTGGGGTATCTCGCGGCGAGCGCGGCGATTGTCGACGCGCTGCGCGTGGTGCGCCTGCCGTACCACCTGAGCGCGGTGACCCAGGCGACGGCCCGGGCGGCGCTTGCCCACCATGTCGAACTGCAGGCCCAGGTCGCGGAGATTCGCGCAGAGCGCGACGACACCGTCGAGTGGCTGCGCGCCCAGGGCTACACGGTGGCTGACACCGACGCGAACTTTGCGCTCTTCGGTCCCTTCGAGGACCGCGAGGCGGTCTTCCAGGGCCTGCTCGAGCGCGGTGTGCTGATCCGGGTCACAGGTCCGGAAGGATGGCTGCGGGTGTCGATCGGCACCCCACAGGAGATGGCGCTGTTCCGCACGGCGCTGCTGGAATGTACAACCTCGGAGGTTACGGCATGAGCCGCACAGGACGCATCGAGCGCGAGACCAGCGAGTCGAGCGTGTTCGTTGAACTCGATCTCGATGGCGAGGGCAAGACGGAGATCGACACGGGAGTGCCGTTCTACGACCACATGCTCACCGCTCTCGGCAAGCACTCGCTCATGAACCTCACGGTGCGCGCCACGGGCGACGTGCACATCGACTCGCACCACACGGTCGAGGACGTCGCCATCTGCATCGGCGAGGCGATTCGCGAGGCGCTCGGCGACAAGGCTGGCATCTCCCGCTTTGGTGACGCCCTGGTGCCGCTCGACGAGGCGCTCGCGCAGTGCGTCGTCGACGTCTCTGGCCGCCCCTACTTCGTTCACGTGGGCGAGCCTGTTGGCCAGGCCACGCACCTCATCGGCGGCAACTATGCGGGCTCTCTGACGGGCCACGCCCTCGAGTCGATCGCCCACCACGCGGGCATCTGCGTCCACATGCGCGTGCTCGCGGGCCGCGACCCTCACCACATCGTCGAGGCCCAGTTCAAGGCGCTTGCTCGCGCTCTGCGCTTCGCCGTCCAGCCCGACGCTCGGGTTCAGGGCGTCCCGTCCACCAAGGGCGCCCTGTAGTGGGTGAGGCGCAGTGACTGCTCAGCAGGAGCAGGCAACGGTCGCGATCTTCACCTCCATCCCCAACGGGAAGGTGCTCGCGGCGGTGTGCGGCGTGAACGGGATCATGGGCAAGGTGCTCGAGACGTCCGCTGGGTCCTTCGCTGTCCTCGACGACACCTCGGAGGGCGCGACGGCTAAGGCCGGCCAGGCGATCTCGATGTTCGTCAAGACAGTCCCGATCCTGGCGATGGAGCGTCGCGACGGCCAGATCATCGTTACCCAGTGGGAGGCAGGCGCGTCGAAGGGCAACCTCGCCCCGGGCTTCGCGCTGGATCAGGCGCCCGGCGTCATCGTGTCGCTCATGACGGGTTCGCAGACCATCGAGCAGATCGCTGAGACGCACCCGGACAAGGTCTTCGACGCGCACATGGGCCGGTTGAAGGCAGTGCGCGAGCTGCGCAAGCTCGCCAAGCAGGCGCGGAACCAGGGCTGAACTCGCCCGTAGACTTGCCCGGTGAGCAATCCCACCGTCTGCGTCTTCGATTACGGCTTCGGCAACGTCCGCTCTGCGGTGCGTGCGCTTGAGCACGTGGGCGCCGACGTGACGCTCACCCGCGACCGTGCCACTGCGGAGAACGCCGACGGCCTCATCGTGCCTGGTGTGGGCGCCTTCGAGGCGGTCATGCAGGGCCTCAAGGAGGCTCGCGGCGACCAGATCATCGGTCGTCGCCTCGCTGGCGGCCGCCCGGTCATGGGAATCTGCGTGGGAATGCAGGTGATGTTCGAGCGCGGCGTGGAGCACGGCATCGAGAGCCAGGGTCTTGACCAGTGGCCGGGCGTTGTCGAGCTGCTGCAATCGGACGTGGTTCCCAACATGGGTTGGGCGCACGTAGAGACGCCGGCGGGAACCGCACTGTTCAAGGGCATCGAGAACGAGCGGTTCTACTTTGTGCACAGCTATGGCGCTCGCGAGTTCCCGCTCGGCACCACGGAGGACACTGGCCGGTTCGCAGCGCCCCTCGTCACGTGGTCTGTTGCGGGATCGGGCCAGACGAGCGACCGCTTCGTCGCCGCCGTCGAGAACGGACCGCTCAGCGCCACGCAGTTCCACCCAGAGAAGTCGGGCGAGGCAGGCCTGCAGCTGCTCCGCAACTGGGTCGCTTCGCTCTAGAGACTTCCACCATCGGGGTTTAGGCACCTCACACGCACCACTCGCTCATCTGGCGCCTCGTTTAGGCACCTCACTTGCACCTCACGCCAAGCATCCCTGGCAACACCACCGCACCGCGCTGGCCGTGGCCGGGCCCGCGCCAAGGTGCCCTAAGGTTGTCCCCGTGACTGACACCCCTCGCCTCGAACTTCTTCCCGCCGTCGACGTTGCCGACGGCCAGGCCGTCCGCCTCACCCAGGGTGAGGCGGGATCTGAGACCAGTTACGGAGAGCCGCTGAGTGCCGCCCTCGACTGGGTCGCCGGCGGGGCAGAGTGGATCCACCTCGTTGACCTTGACGCCGCCTTTGGCCGCGGCTCCAACGCCGAGCTGCTCGCGAGCGTCATCGACCAGGTCGCGGACCGCGTCAAGGTGGAGCTCTCCGGTGGCATCCGCGACGACGAGTCGCTGCGCCGCGCCATGGCCACCGGCTGCACCCGCGTGAACCTCGGCACCGCAGCGCTTGAGAACCCCGAGTGGACCGCCAAGGCCATCGCGGAGTACGGCGACCGCGTGGCCGTTGGCCTCGACGTGCGCGGCACCACCCTCGCGGCACGCGGATGGACCAAGGACGGCGGCGACCTCTGGGAGGTGCTCGCTCGCCTCGACTCCGAAGGCTGCTCGCGCTACGTCGTCACCGACGTCAAGAAGGACGGCATGCTCTCGGGCCCCAACGTCCAGCTGCTCCGCGACGTAGCCGCCGCGACCACCGCCCCCGTCGTAGCGTCGGGCGGAATCAGCTCTCTCGATGACATCGCCGCGCTGCGCGAGCTCACGAGCGAAGGCATCGAAGGCGCAATCGTGGGCAAGGCGCTGTACAACGGCAACTTCACGCTGCCCCAGGCGCTCGACGTCGCGGGCCGCCCGTAGGGACTTCGCCACACCCGGCAGCCGGTGTTGGTGCCTGGACGTAGAGTGCCCTCATGAGCGACGAACCTCTCAAGGAGATTCCTGAGTCGATCTTCGCCGACGACACAGGCACGGCCGACGCTCGCCTCGCCCAAGCGCTCATCCGCTTTTCGCGGGGCAAGGGTCCGCTGACGGAGGTGGTCGACGCGCTCGCGTACGCCCGTGTGCTCATTCCCGTCTTTGCGCATGGCGAGGAGCGTCACGTGGGCAAGCACGGGCTTGAGCAGGATGCCGTCGCTTCGACGGGCGTGGTCGCGGTGCAGATGCCGGACGGCCGCGCGGCGCTTCCCATCTTCACCGATGTCGACGCCATGAAGATGTGGAATCCGCAGGCGCGGCCTATCCCCGCGGAGGGCCCCCGCGCCGCACTCGCGGCCGTCGCCGAGGAGTGGAGCGCCCTGGTGCTCAACCCCGGCATGGAGACGGTCCTCATCCCGCGCCCTGCGGTGTGGGCGCTCGGTCGCGGCGAACATTGGCGGCCGGCTGTGGTCGAGGGTCAGGTGGACGAGGAGATCCGCGCCGCCGTCGCGAGCGCCGTGAGCCTCGACGACTCGCTCCGCGATGTGGACGTCGCGCCGGGCAGGGGGGCAGAGGTCGCCATCGTATTGCGCCTTGTACCAGGGCTGACGCAGCCCGAGGTCGAGGCGGTCGTCCAGCGCGTCCAGCGCGAGCTGTCCTATAGCGAGATCATCGCCCAGCGGCTCGACAGCCTCGAGCTGCGGCTCTCGGGCGCCTAGCGCTCCGGCGGCCCGACGCTGTGGCCGGCTAGTCCTGCGCCTTGCACTCCGCGCGGTTCTTCTTCGCCTTGTCGAGATTGTCGAGGAATCGCTCAAGGGTCGCGAGGCTCACCGCGAAGGACGTGCGCACATCGTCGGAGGCGTAGAGCACGCCAACAATCTCGCCGTCAGCGTTCGCAACGGGCGACCCCGAGTTGCCGTGATGCGACTCTGCCTGAATCTGCATCACGAGGTCCGGAGCGTCATCGAGCTCGTCTGGCACCACCGAAACGAACGGCCCAACGGTGAGAGTCAACTCCTCGCCCTTGGGATAGCCCGCAATGGTGAGGATTTCGCCCACCTCCGGCGCAGCGTCGGCCAGTTTCACGACGTTGGGGAAGGTGCCGTCGATGGTGATGAGTGCAAGGTCGGAGTCCCTCGAGATCACCGACGTGACGCCCTTGTACTGCTTGCCGTCGAAGCCGGTGAGAGTGATGTTGGTGGCGCCTTCGATGACGTGGCGGTTCGTGACCGCGTGGGTCTCGTCGATCGCGAACGCGGAACCCGTGCCGTACGCCTTGCAGGTGCGCACCCGCACGCGCAGAGACTGTCGCTCCAGGGCCGTGAAGCCGCCAACCACGTCCGCGGAGGCGTGCGCGCTCGGCGTGAGTTCAGGCACCCAGCTCGAGGGCAGCGGCTCGGGGCTTTGGGGGAGCGACGCGCACCCGGCAAGCGCAAGGGCGAGCAGCGCCGTCGCGACACCGCGCGCAGACCTAGTCATTGATCACTTCGCGGTAGGACTTCTCCACCTTGTTGCAGTAGTCCGTGATGGACCGCTCGTTGGCGCGCAGGCTCGCGGTGGTCCACTTGTGCGCCTCTTTGAGGTGGTCGATGAGGTTCTGACGCGCATCGGCACACTCGAGGAAGCTCTTGGCGATGTCGATGAGCGCCTGCCGGTCATCGCCGGCCTGCGCCTCCGAGTTCGCTAGCCCGCTGATGGTGTCCTTCGCCACGTCGAGCTGCGCCTTGGTCTCCGTGAGCTGATCCTGCAGCTCCTCAGCGGTCTGGCGGCTCGTCGCAAGGTCCGCGCCAAGCTCCTGCGCATCCTGCCGCAGCTCCTCGTTCTGCGCCACGTACTCCGAGTGCACGCTCCACAGATACGCACTCATCGCGCCCAGCGCCACGACGGCGAGCAGCGCGAGGATCAGCGCGATCTTGAGACCGGTAGCGGGTGGGGCTGCGGTCACCGGCGCAGCGGCCGCCGTGGCACTGCCCGACGCTGTGGCCGGCGCCACCTGCGACGTCGCCACCGGTGCGGAAGCGGCTTCCGTGGCGACGGGCTGGGCGGGGAGTGGCTGGGTGGGCACGGTCTGTGCGGGAACAGGCTGGGCCGGGACGGGCTGGGCGGGGAGTGGCTGCGTGGGCACGGTCTGTGCGGGGATGGGCTGAGTCGGCGCAACGGCAGGCTGCGGTTCGGAGTGCGGTTCGGGATCGTGGTCCGTCATGAGTGGCATCCTGCGGTGTCGGGGACAAGCAGTCCGGGCTCTTCAAGGAGTGCTTTGAGTGTAGAGATGGGCACGATGAAGCTCTGCTCGTCGACGTTCTTCGCATAGATCACGCCGACCACCTCACCGGAGGCGTTGAATACCGCGGACCCAGAGGATCCGGGCTCGATCTTCGCGGTCGACGCCAGGACCAGACCGGCGGAAGCCTCCAGCGGGTCAGACACCTGACCAATCACCACACCGGAGGTCGTCGTGAGCCGACCGCCGTTCGGATAGCCAACGACAGTGATGACGTCACCCTCGGCGGGGTCCTGTGCAGCAAGCACGGTCCGCGACACGCCAAGCGACTCCTTGGTGGTGATGATCGCGATGTCCGCAACGGCGGTGGTCGCGGCCGCGGTCGCCTGAACCACCCGGCCGTCGTACGTCGACACCTCGATGTTCTTCGCGTTCTCCACCACGTGACGGTTCGTCACGAGCGTGTGCTCGTCGAGCGCGAAGCCGGAGCCCGTTGCGAGGAACCCACACCCAATGTTCCGCACTCGCACGCTCATCCGCTGCGCGGCGGAGAAGCCGTCAGGGGAGAGGGCACCGGTCAGCTCGCCGGGCGAGGGCGACACGGACGGGACAAAGTCAGTCGGCAGGGACGGCGGCGCCTCAGGCAGCACTCCGCATCCCGCGAGCACACCAGCGCACGCGGCGGCGACACCAAGGACCAGGCGCTTCATTGCGACAGCGACTCTTGGAACGCCTGGTTGGCGCTGACAGCGGAGGCACACAACTCGTCGACGCTCGCCCGATACTCGGCGATCTGCTCATCCGTGTAGACGGGCACCTCGACGTCGTCGACGACCTGCGTTGGCGGGTTGGTCAGATACTCGACGAGCTGCTGCTCTCCCTCGACGCAGCGTCCCAGCTGGCCCACCACGGACTGCGCGCCTTCAACTCGGGCGAGCAGCAGATCCACCTGCTGCTGCGCGTATGCGGTCTCGTCACTCCACTGCGCCTTCTCGTTGGACAGGGACAGCACGCGGTCCTTCGCCGTCGAGAGCTGGTCCGCGAGCAGCTCATTCGTCGACTCAAGCTGCTCAATCTGGCGCTGATGCTCGGCGATGCGATCGCCAAGGCTGTAGCCGGTCTCGGTGAGGCTCGCCACCTGGGCCTGCCACTTGCCGTTGACACTCCACAGGTAGCCGATGATCACCAGCGCGGCAATGAGCATGATGCCCAGCACGCCGCTCAGCAGCATCCACATCCGCACGTGCTGCTTGAGGGGCAGCACCACGGGAATGGTGATGGTCTGCGGTTCGGCCGGGCTTTCCGCGCTCTTCGCGCGTGCGGGCACGGCAAGCTCCGAGGTGGGCGTCTCGTCACCCGCCATGGCTGCCTTGCCTCCTTAACTCACCGGACCGGTGTACTTTTCACCCGGGCCCTCGCCCGGAGCGTCGGGAATGACCGAAGCCTCCCGGAACGCCAGCTGCACCGTCCTCAGCCCGTCTCGCAGGGCACGTGCGTGAGTGTCCCCCAAATCGGGCGCCGAGGCGGTCACCAGGCCCGCGAGGGCGTTGATGATCTTGCGGGCCTCGTCGAGGTCGGCGAACTCCTCGCCCTCCTCGGCCAGCCCACACCGCAGTGCGGCAGCGCTCAACAGATGAACGCTCACCGTCGTGATAAGTTCCACGGCGGTGACTTCGGCGAGGTCGCGCCGCTCATCGCGGACGGTGCCCGACGCTGTGGGGCCGGGGTTCGACGCTTCAGGGCCAAGGTCCGACGCTTGGGGTCCAGTGCCCGCGCCTTCAGTTTCCGCGCTCATGGTGCTATTCTTCCCTATTGACCGGTCGCGATTTTCGCGGCGCGCAAGTGGAGTTCACCTCCCACCCTCGGGCCACTAGATGGGCCAGGGTCTCGGTTCCCGCGGGATCGCACGCCTTTGGTGTGTGGCCCGGCTGGTAATCGTCGGTGGCCTCTGCTCGTGCACGAGCGGGGGCTTTTTTCTTTGCCCGGCGGTCGGTACTTAGTGTCTAGACAAGAGGAGTTACCCATCAACGAGCCTCGCATCAATGAGCGCATCCGCGTCCCCGAGGTCCGCCTCGTGGGTCCGCAGGGTGAGCAGGTTGGCATCGTCCGCATCGAGGACGCACTGCGACTTGCACAGGAGGCGGATCTTGACCTTGTCGAGGTGGCGCCTGATTCGCGACCCCCGGTCGCGAAGCTCATGGACTACGGCAAGTTCAAGTACGAAGCCGCAGTCAAGGCGCGTGAGGCGCGTCGCAACCA
>CALALQ010000119.1 GCA_937925595.1 uncultured Demequina sp.
TTCCATTCCGGCGAGCGTGGGGACGTTCGCGCGCGCTCCGGTCGCGAGCACGAGCCGGTCGTAGTCGAGACGGATGCCGTCGTGCAGGCGCACCACCCGGCGGTGGCGGTCCACGCCCACCACCGCCGTCGCGAGATGGAACCGCACGCCGGCCTCTTCGGCGACGCGGCGGTCGTCCATGTCGAGGCCCGCGCGGTCGGTGCGTCCGACCGCGTATTCGGCGAGCAGGACGCGGTTGTAGACGTCATGGGATTCGGCGCCGATGACGGTGAGGTCGATGCGTCCGTCGCGCACCGCGGGCAGCAGCCCGTCGATGAGCCGCGCCCCGACGGGGCCGTAGCCCACCAGTACCACGCGCTCAGACATGCAGACCCTCCTTGGCGGACGTGTTGCCCCGACCGACCGGTCCGCCCGCGACCGAGACCCCGACCGGCTCGTCTCCGGATGCCATGCCCGCGGCCACCGCGTGCACGACGCCCGGGTGCTGCGACATGGCGACGGGGCCCGCGGCATCCGGAGCCACCCGCACCCGCGTGCGCTTGAACTCCGGCATCGCCGAGGTCGGGTCGACGATCGCCTCGGTGAGCCGGTTCGCGCACTCGTCGCCCGCATAGTGGAACGGGAGGAACACGGTGTCGTGGCGGATGTCGGTCGTCACCGTCGCCCGCGCGCGCACCGTGCCGCGCTCGTTCGACACCGCCACGAGTTCACCCTCCCGGATGCCGAGACCCGACGCCGTGGCCGGATGGATCTCGAGCCGCGCCTCGGGGCGGGTGCCGTTCAGCTCGGCCACGCGCCGGGTCTGCGTGCCCGACTGGTACTGCTGCAGATAGCGGCCGGTGACGAGGGTGAGCTCGGCGCCGCGGTCGGTGGGCGTCGGGGGAGTGGCATCCACCGGTACGAGACGAGCACGGCCGTCCGCGTGGGCGAAGCGCTGGGTGAAAGGGCGGGGAGTGCTCGACGAGCGGTACGGCCAGTACGCCTCGACGCCGGTGTCGAGCAGCGCGTGCGAGAGGCCGGAGTAGTCGGCGATGCCGCCCTCGGAGGCTCGGGCGAGCTCGTCGAACACCTCGGCAGGGTCGATCGACCACGTGGATGCCGCGCCCAGGCGCCGCGCGATCTCGGACATGATCCACAGTTCGCTGCGGGCACCGTCGGGCCCGGGCAGCGCCTGGCGGCGGCGGATCACCCGGCCCTCGAGCGAGGTCATCGTGCCCTCCTCCTCGGCCCACTGCAGCACGGGCAGGACGATGTCGGCGAGCTCCGCGGTCTCGCTGAGGAAGAAGTCGCAGACGATGAGGGTGTCGAGGGCTCCGAGGTTCGCCCGTACGGCCTCGACGTCGGGAGCCGAGACGACGACGTTGGAGCCGGCGACCAGCAGGGTCTTCACCGGCCCGCCCAGTTCGCCGAGCAGGGCGGCGGCCGGGATGCCGGCATCCGGAAGCTCATCCGGATCGACGCCCCACACCCCGGCGACGTGCCGGCGGGCTTCGGGATCGCGGATGGAGCGGTAGCCGGGTAGCTGGTCGGCCTTCTGTCCGTGCTCGCGTCCGCCCTGGCCGTTGCCCTGTCCGGTGAGGGTGCCGTAGCCCGAGCCTTCGCGGCCGACGAGTCCGAGTACGAGGGCGAGGTTGATCGCGGCGGTCGCGGTGGCGGTGCCGTCGACGTGCTGTTCGACGCCGCGTCCGGTGAGGATGTACGCGCCGCCTTCCGCGAGCCGCCGAGCGGTCTGCCGCAGATGCGAGACGGGGATGCCGGTGGTCGCCGATGTGCGCTCGGGCCACCACGCGGCGACCGATCGGCGCAGGGCGTCGAAGCCCGTCGTGCGCTCTTCTATATACGCGCGGTCCGCGAGTCCTTCGGCGATGGCGATGTGGGTGAGGCCGAGGAGCAGCGGCAGATCGGTGCCGGGTGCGGGCTGAAGGTGCGTGCCGGCACCGTCTTCGGTGAGGCGTGCGGTGGCGGACCGGCGCGGGTCGACGACGATGAGTCCGCTGTTCGCGCGCGCTCCGGCGAGGTGCGCGAGGAACGGCGGCATGGTCGCGGCGACGTTGGAGCCGAGCAGCAGGATGGTCCGCGCGTCGTCGAGGTCGGTGACGGGGAAGGGCAGGCCCCGGTCCATCCCGAAGGCCCGATTGGATGCCGCGGCCGCCGACGACATGCAGAAGCGGCCGTTGTAGTCGATGCGCGAGGTGCCGAGCGCGACGCGGGCGAACTTGCCGAGCTGGTACGCCTTCTCGTTGGTGAGTCCACCGCCGCCGAAGATCGCGTTGGCGTCGGGTCCGTGGGTGGCCTTTGTGTCGCGGAACGCCGCGGCCACGGCATCCAGCGCCTCATCCCAGGTGGTCTCGGCGAGGGCGCCGTCGGGGCGCCGCATCAGCGGCATCCGGAGTCTGTGTGGGGATGCCAAGAGCTTCACCGACGTCCAGCCCTTGGCGCAGAGTCCTCCCCGGTTGGTGGGGAAGTCGCGGCCGGTGACCGTTGTGTGGCCCGCGTGGCTGACGGTCATGGCGCACTGCAGGGCGCAGTAGGGGCAGTGGGTGTCGGCGGAGCTCATGGGGTCAGATCCGCGTTCCGGTCTTCTTCGAGAGGCGGAGGTACACGCCGGCGGTGAGGGCGAGGAACGCGACGTACGCGAGGGCGAACCAGCCGAGGGCGGGGGTGTACGAGCCGAACGTCGTCTTCGAGAAGCCGAGCAGCTGCGGGATGAAGAAGCCGCCGTAGGCGCCGATCGCCGAGATGAGGCCGAGGGCCGCGGCCGCCTTGCGCTGCGCGCCGACGCCGCCGTTGGCCTTGAGGGCGAAGATCGTCGGGATCATGCGGTACGTCGAGCCGTTGCCGATGCCCGCCGCGGCGAAGAGCACCAGGAAGCACGCGAGGAACACGGCGAAGTTCTGCATCGGCAGGGTCAGGATGACACTCAGGATGCCGAGACCCATGACCGTGAAGGCGCCCATCGAGATGACGGTGCCGCCGAAGCGGTCGGCGAGCTTGCCGCCGTAGGGACGGGCGAGCGAGCCGACCAGCGCACCCATGAAGGCCAATGTCACTGTGGCGGAGCCGATCGTGAAGCCGGTGAAGTCGGGGAACGTGTCGGCGAGCAGCTTCGGGAAGACGCCCGCGAAGCCGATGAACGAGCCGAAGGTGCCGATGTAGAGGAGCGAGAGCACCCACATGTGCGGCTCTTTGAGAGCGGCGAGGGATGCCGTGATGTCGGCCTTCGCGGCGGAGAGGTTGTCCATGCGGAGATAGGCGCCGACCATCGCGACGAGGATCAGCGGCACCCAGATGAGTCCCGCGAGGGGCAGGTTGAGGGTCGCCGCGGCGCCGACGGTGATGACGATCGGGACGACGAATTGCGCGACCGAGGCGCCGAGGTTGCCGCCGGCGGCGTTGAGTCCGAGGGCGTATCCCTTCTGCGCGGCGGGGTAGAAGAAGGTGATGTTCGACATCGAGCTGGCGAAGTTGCCGCCGCCGAAGCCGGCGAACGCGGCGATCAGGAGCAGGAGGCCGAACGGGGTCGCGGGGTTCGACACCGCGATGGCGAGGCCGATGCTCGGGATGAGCAGGAGGCCGGCCGAGACGATCGTCCAGTTGCGGCCGCCGAAGCGCGGAACCATGAACGTGTAGGGGATGCGCAGCGTCGCGCCGACGAGGCTCGGCATGGAGATGAGCCAGAAGATCTCGCCCGTCGACAGCTGAAAGCCCGCCGCGGGGAGCGAGACGACGACGACCGACCACAGCTGCCAGACGACGAAGCCCAGGAACTCGGCGAAGATCGACCACCGCAGGTTGCGGGAGGCGATGGCCTTGCCCTCCTTGGCCCACTGGGTGGCGTTCTCGGGGTTCCAGTTGTCGATCCAGCGGCCGGGGCGGTGTTTCAGGGTTGCGTCTGCGCTGGCCGTTTCGGCCGCAGTCGTTGCGGTCTCGGGGCGCGGGTCGGTGACGGTCACGGGGTCCTCCGTAGGGCGATGTGGGGAGGTGCAGCGCCCCGCATGGGCTGGGCGTGCCGCCAGCGTAGGGAGGGGGAGTTACCCGCGACCGCGTCGGGAGCGGCGGGGAGGTAACGGTTGTCTCACCCGC
>CALALQ010000120.1 GCA_937925595.1 uncultured Demequina sp.
GGGTTGAGGCGGCCATCATCATTGGCGGCTGGCAATTTGTGGCCCAAGGTGGGCGTTCCCTCAGCCCCCGCACCGTGGCCCCGACCTCGACCGCCATAGCATCAAGCAACCGAAGTTGCGCGAGATAGCGACGACACGCACCAACTGAGCACCCGCTAGAAGCCAAGGAACTTAGGCTCCGTCGGATTCGACCCTCGCGTGAAGGGGTCACTAGCTCAAGGATCGTCCACGCTCAGCCGTTTGGGCTGGTACCCGGACGACGATTGCGTCGGACACAGACGCAAGCGGTAGGCGCCCTCGGCGGCGGAGCGCTTTGCGCACCGAGCGAGGCGAACAGGTGTCGCAATAGGCACGCCGCTCTGCATGCTCAGGCAACGGCTGCTCACAGCCCCGACAGAACTCTCGGCGCATGAGCCGACAGATGGGGCACGTGGCGCGATCAACGATCACCAGATGTTTCTCCTGGCAGTGCAGACATTCGCGCACGCAGGCTTCACCCCTCTGGTACAGGTCGATCAACTGCGCGCATTCATTAATTCCTAAGACGCCTGGACTTGCAGCTACGCGGCGATACGCGATGTAGGTGGTCAGGAGCCGCTTGGCGATCGCTTCATTGGCAGGTTGTCGCTCGTATGCCATCTGCACATACCGAGCATGCAACAAGCGCTGTGGATCCCTCTCGAACCAACGCACCGGGTCCTTGAGCTTGATCGCCAACGCCCCACCATTGGCGCGAACGATGCCTCGGACCCAACGCGACCCGAAGCCCGTCAGGCGCTCGATCAGCGCAGAGGCGGCACCCAGCCGGGCGAGCTCCACTGCGATTGAGACCTCCTGTGCCGTCGAAACGTTTGCCGCTCTATGCACCATGGTGAGTTCCTCTTCACTGACGCATCCACTCATTAATCATTGCCTAGACTCAACAGCGCCGCCTGTTGGCTGATTCGGAAGCCGAGCGGGCCGCTACAGCGATCCCCGATGAGCAAGCGATCCCACACTTTCACCTTCTCTGCCGCCCGCAAGGTGAGCAGCACGCCGTGACGCTCGGTGAGGCGAACCATTCGGTGCACGGACAACCGCATCAGCCCCTCACACGCCCGGGTCGTCAATCCGAAGTGCAACTGCGCGACCGTTCGATCGATGAACGCGAGGCGCTGAGCCATCTGCAGCGTGTCGCGGGCCAATGCGCGCAGAGACATGGGTACGTCACGTCCTGCGCTTCCACCAGACTCGCTCGCCTGGGTCAGCAATGCCTCCTCCAACCGGCTCGAGAAGGTCACGAGCGGTACACCGCATCGGATTGCCGTGCCCACGGCTTTGGATCCCGCCGCGGCAATTCGCTTGATCACCAGTGGATGAGCGCCCAGCAACTGCATCAATCGATCTCCTTCGTCCGGATCACTCGCGAGTAGCAGTACCTGCGAGTTCAAGTGCGCGACATCTTCGTCGATGGCGTCCATGCCACCACCTCCTAAGGATTCTGCGATGCCAAGCGTCCAAGCGCCAAATGAACGCCATTTAGAGCGCGTAGACGATCGGCAATCGTAAGGACCGCGGCGGCGTAAGGACCACCGAGCTTCGCGGTCGCGCTGTGATAGTGCGCGATCGCCTTGCGCCGATCGCCGTCGAAGCGATCCAGGTGCTCTCGATAGATCTGCGCGGCGATAAATATATTTTCAGAAACGTTCAGGAGGCTTGCCGGATCTCGGGCGCGATGTCCGTTGAAATACCAATTGATCCCCATCAGGCCCACATCGATATTTCTCTCACCCTGGGAGATCAGTTCGTTGAGCTGTTTGAGCGCAGCTTCATAGGAGTCGAAGTACAGCGCACCGGTGCGTGGAGAGTTCAGCGTCCAAGGCCAAGGCCGCATCCGCCCGTCCGCGCGACGACGGCGCGACTCCTGGAGAGCGATCGCGTAGAGATCGAGTGGATCGATGCGGTAACGCCTGGCGGCCACCATCCATGGGGAGTCGGCGATTGAGTCAACAGAGAGCGAGGTCGGACCGGCTTCGCTGAACGCGCTCGTGCTTGCGATCAGGCCCGCTGCCAATACAAAGACGTAAGCGATGTGAGCTGTGAAGAACGCGCGCATCTGCCTTCCCTGTGCCTGAAGTCACGCGCTTGTATCACTGAACGTTTCAATGATACAGCGAGAGTGAAACTACTACCGGCAGACGCGCAGGTGCAAGCCCAAGAGCTACCTTGAAGGCCGCTCAGAGCACCGATGCGTGACGCGTTGATCTCGCAATTACTTTGGATGCCCGTTCAATATGGACTGGGCTTGGACGCGCACACTGTTACGGAACTCGCGCAGTGCGGGCTGAACGTGATGCTCGACAAACAGCATCAATGCACAGCTGACCACGCTGCCGACGGCGACACCGCCGCGCGAGGCCACCTGTTTGCATCGCTTTGCAAGGGACGCTTGCACGCGAACGGTGCGCCAGCCATGCGATCCAATGTTCTTCAGCGCTTCACAAGGACGACGCTCATACTTCGACAGGAAGAACTCGACCGCCTCGTCATAGATCCGGTGCTTGCCGCCCCGAATGGCCTCGACGTTGCGGTCTGCCGCCGTC
>CALALQ010000121.1 GCA_937925595.1 uncultured Demequina sp.
GAAGACCGCGTACTTCGCGAAGCTGCGCGAGGTGCTGCAGGACCCCAAGCATCGTGAGCCGCACGACATCTACCCGCCTGCCCTCGAGGTCGTGAAGGACGTGGTCAAGCACAAGGCGGGCGTGGTGCGCTCTGCCGGAGGCGCGAACTACTACGACTACACGCCGGCAGGACTCCAGGTTCCGCAGTGGCGAGGAGCACCAGTCCTCGAGCACTAGCGCTCAGGCGGCCGGGCCGTGTCGACGGGCAGTCTAGGGGACCCCTGTCGGTGCGGCCCGGCCTTTGCCCAGCGTGCCCGACGCTAAGGTCACGTTTTCCCCAAACGTCACCGCAGCGTCGGGCGGCGGGTGTAGCGTGGTCGCGAGCGACGGCGCGGGGGAGTGGCGCAGGCGCTCGGCGTGGCGACTGGACAGCGTGGTCCAGGACTGGACAATTGCGCGCGCGCCGAGTACGCTAGCGATTTGCGCTGTCTATTGCCCTGCCCTCATATGCCTACCTGGCGTGCGCCTGCTGTCTGGCAGTAACGCCCCAGGATCCGGTGGAGCCGCGGCTACGACTCGTGTATTGCACGAACAAAAGGGAAGGAACCCCCCTTGGCTGCCTCGCGCACCGTTACCGCTACTGACAACCGCACCGCTTCAAACCGCATCTCGTTTGCACAGCTGCAAGAGCCGATTGAGGTCCCGAACCTCATTGGTCTGCAGACCGAGAGCTTTGACTGGCTCCTCGGAAACGACGCCTGGAAGGCGCGCGTCGAGGCCGCCAAGAAGGCTGGCCGCAACGACGTCCCTGAGGTCGCTGGTCTCCAGGAGATCTTCGAGGAGATCTCTCCGATTGAGGACTTCGGTCAGACGATGTCCCTCAGCTTCGCAGACCCGTACTTCGAGGAGCCGCGCCACACTCCTGAGGAGTGCAAGGAGAAGGACTTCACCTACGCCGCACAGCTGTTCGTGACCGCTGAGTTCATGAACAACACCACCGGCGAGATCAAGTCCCAGACCGTCTTCATGGGCGACTTCCCGCTCATGACGGACCGCGGCACCTTCATCATCAACGGCACCGAGCGCGTCGTCGTGTCGCAGCTCGTCCGCTCGCCCGGCGTCTACTTCGAGCGCACGCCCGACAAGACCAGCGACAAGGACATCTTCACCGCGAAGATCATCCCCAGCCGCGGGGCTTGGCTCGAGTTCGAGATCGACAAGCGCGACTCCGTCGGGGTCCGCGTTGACCGCAAGCGCAAGCAGTCCGTGACCCTGTTCCTCAAGGCGCTCGGCATGAGCGACGAGGACATCGCGGAGGAGTTCAAGGACTTCCCCTCGGTCCTCGAGACCCTTGCCAAGGACACCGTGCACGGCCACGACGAGGCCCTCGTGGACCTCTACCGCAAGCTGCGTCCGGGCGAGCCGCCCACGGTCGAGGCCGGTCAGAACCTGCTCGACAACTTCTACTTCAACCCGAAGCGCTACGACCTCGCGAAGGTCGGCCGCTTCAAGCTCAACAAGAAGCTTGGTGTCGGCAAGGCCCTTGGCGACTCGGTGCTCGGCCTCGACGACATCGTCGCGACCATCAAGTACATCGCCGCGGCTCACGCCGGCCACGACTCGCTGGCCACCGCGACCGGTGACGTGCGCGTCGAGACCGACGACATCGACCACTTCGGCAACCGCCGCATCCGTGCGGTGGGCGAGCTGATCCAGAACCAGATCCGCACGGGACTGTCGCGCATGGAGCGCGTGGTTCGCGAGCGCATGACGACGCAGGACGTCGAGGCCATCACGCCCCAGACGCTCATCAACACGCGTCCCGTCGTCGCCGCGATCCGCGAGTTCTTCGGCACCTCGCAGCTGTCGCAGTTCATGGACCAGAACAACCCGCTCGCCGGCCTGACGCACAAGCGTCGCCTCTCGGCGCTCGGCCCCGGCGGTCTGTCCCGTGACCGCGCAGGCATGGACGTTCGTGACGTTCACTCCTCGCACTACGGCCGCATGTGCCCGATCGAGACCCCTGAAGGTCCGAACATCGGTCTCATCGGTTCGCTGGCGTCCTTCGGCCGCATCAACCCCCTGGGCTTCGTGGAGACCCCGTACCGCAAGGTCGTCAAGGGCAAGGTCACGGACCAGGTGGACTACCTGACCGCTGACGACGAGGACCACTTCGTCATCGCCCAGGCCAACGCGGCCATCGACGCCAAGGGCGCGTTCATCGAGCCCCGCGTCCTGGTCCGCTCCAAGGGTGGCGAGTTCGAGCTCGTTCCCGCGGAGGCCGTCGACTACATGGACGTCTCCCCGCGCCAGATGGTGTCGGTCGCGACCGCGCTGATTCCGTTCCTCGAGCACGACGACGCGAACCGCGCGCTCATGGGTGCGAACATGCAGCGCCAGGCGGTGCCGCTTGTTCGCTCCGAGGCGCCGCTCGTCGGCACCGGCATGGAGCGCCGTGCGGCCATCGACGCCGGTGACGTGGTCATCGCTTCCAAGGCGGGCGTCGTCACCGAGGTCTCCTCTGACCTCGTGACCGTTGCCAACGACGACGGCACCACCGGCTCGTACCGCATCGCGAAGTTCCAGCGCTCGAACCAGGGCACGAGCTACAACCAGCGCGTTGTCGTCGACGAGGGCGACCGCGTCGAGGTCGGCTCTGTCATCGCCGACGGTCCCGCGACCGACAACGGCGACCTTGCGCTCGGCAAGAACCTGCTCGTCGCGTTCATGTGCTGGGAAGGCCACAACTACGAGGACGCGATCATCCTGTCGCAGCGCCTCGTTCAGGACGACACCCTGTCCTCGATTCACATCGAGGAGCACGAGGTCGACGCCCGCGACACCAAGCTGGGTCCCGAGGAGATCACTCGCGACATTCCGAATGCCTCCGAGGAGGTCCTCGCGGACCTCGACGAGCGCGGCATCGTCCGCATCGGTGCAGAGGTTCGCGCCGGTGACATCCTCGTCGGCAAGGTCACGCCCAAGGGTGAGACCGAGCTGACCCCTGAGGAGCGCCTGCTCCGCGCGATCTTCGGTGAGAAGGCGCGCGAGGTTCGCGATACCTCCCTCAAGGTGCCCCACGGTGAGTCGGGAACCGTCATCGGTGTCCGCGTGTTCACCGAGGAGGACGGCGACGACCTTCCCGCAGGCGTCAACCAGCTGGTGCGCGTGTACATCGCGCAGCGCCGCAAGATTCAGGAGGGCGACAAGCTCGCCGGTCGCCACGGCAACAAGGGCGTCATCTCGACGATCCTTCCCGTGGAGGACATGCCATTCCTCGCGGACGGCACCCCGGTCGACGTCATCCTCAACCCGCTCGGTGTGCCCGGTCGTATGAACGTCGGCCAGGTGCTCGAGACCCACACTGGTTGGGTCGCCAAGCACGGTTGGGACGCGTCCGACGCTAAGGGCGCCTGGACGGAGAAGCTCCCCAAGGGCGCTGTGAAGTCCGAGCCCGGCACGCCGGTTGCCACCCCCGTCTTCGACGGACTGTCCGAGGACGTCCTCGAGGGTCTGCGTGAGCACGTGAACCCCAACCGCGACGGTGAGCGCCTCGTCGGCCCTGACGGCAAGGCGACGCTCTTCGACGGCCGCAGTGGCGAGCCGTTCCCCGAGCCGGTTGCGGTGGGCTACAAGTACATCCTCAAGCTGCACCACCTCGTGGATGACAAGATCCACGCCCGTTCCACTGGTCCGTACTCGATGATCACCCAGCAGCCGCTCGGTGGTAAGGCGCAGTTCGGTGGCCAGCGCTTCGGTGAGATGGAGGTGTGGGCACTCGAGGCGTACGGCGCCGCCTACGCGCTCCAGGAGCTGCTCACGATCAAGTCCGACGACGTCCCCGGCCGCGTGAAGGTCTACGAGGCGATCGTCAAGGGCCAGAACATCCCCGACCCGGGCCTGCCGGAATCGTTCCGCGTGCTCATGAAGGAGATGCAGTCGCTGTGCCTGAACGTCGAGGTCCTCGGCGCTGACGGCCACGTCATCGATATGCGCGAGACAGAAGAGGACGCCTACCAAGCGGCAGAGTCGCTCGGCATCTCCCTGTCCAGCCGCCCGGACGCCTCGAGCGTCGACGAGATCTAGACGACTGCTGAGAAGAGGAATTCACAAGAATGCAAGACGTGAACGAGTTCGGCGAACTGCGCATCGGTCTGGCCACCGCGGAGGAGATCCGCGAGTGGTCGCACGGTGAGGTCAAGAAGCCCGAGACGATCAACTACCGCACCCTGAAGCCGGAGAAGGACGGACTCTTCTGCGAGAAGATCTTCGGCCCCACCCGTGACTGGGAGTGCGGCTGCGGAAAGTACAAGCGTGTCCGCTACCGCGGCATCATCTGCGAGCGCTGCGGCGTCGAGGTGACCCGCTCCAAGGTGCGCCGTGAGCGCATGGGCCACATCGAGCTTGCCGCTCCCGTGACCCACATCTGGTACTTCAAGGGCGTCCCCTCGCGCCTTGGCTACCTCCTTGACCTCGCGCCGAAGGACCTCGAGAAGGTCATCTACTTCGCCGCATACATGGTCACCGAGGTGGACGAGGAGGGCCGTCACGAGGACCTTCCCCAGCTGCGCAACGAGCTTGAGGTTGAGAAGAAGGCGATCGCCAACAAGCGCGACGTCGAGATCAACGCTCGTGCCGAGAAGCTTGAGAAGGACCTCGCCGAGCTTGAGGCCGAGGGTGCCAAGGCTGACGTCAAGCGCAAGGTCAAGGACGGCGCGGAGCGCGAGATGGCGAACATCCGCAAGCGTGCCGACCAGGAGATCGAGCGCCTTGACCAGGTCTTCGACCGCTTCGTGAACCTGAAGGTCCAGGACCTCGAGGGCGACGAGCTGCTCTACCGCGAGCTGTCCCGCCGCTATGGCTCCTACTTCAAGGGCTCGATGGGTGCGGAGGCGATCCAGAAGCGCCTGCAGTCCTTCGACCTCGAGGCCGAGGCTGTCGCGCTGCGCGACGTCATCGCCAACGGTCGTGGACAGCGCAAGATCCGTGCGCTCAAGCGCCTCAAGGTCGTGAACGCGTTCCTCACCACCTCCAACAGCCCTGTTGGCATGGTGCTGGACGCCGTGCCGGTCATCCCGCCGGACCTGCGCCCCATGGTGCAGCTCGACGGTGGCCGCTTCGCGACCTCCGACCTCAACGACCTGTACC
>CALALQ010000122.1 GCA_937925595.1 uncultured Demequina sp.
GCAGCCGTTACAACGGCTGCGATCCTCGGCACTGGCGTGATGGCGGGCTCAGCCGTCCCCGCCCACGCCGCTGTAGGGGGTGGCGGAACCGGGGGCGGCGGGGGCGGAGGCAGCGCGAGTAGCAGCTACTGGCTGTTCACGCTGGATAACAACCTCGCCCCAACAGGTAACGCCATCACACCAGAACAGGGATGGGGCCAGGCGTCAATCGACTACTTCAATAACGCGATGACCCAGCAGGGGACGTGGGCCGTCTCAGGTCCCCTGGATGGCACGAACTCAGGGCTCAACGCCGCCTGCACCACCGCGATCGACCAAGCGATCGCGCGAAGCAATGGCGCAGCTACTCGTGCGCGTGTCGTGCAGGTGGGCGTCTCGGTCGGCGCGTCGGGCGGCAGAAAGTATCTCGGGTGGGGTGGCACCTACCAGACGATGCTCAACTGGTACAACGGCCTGACGTCGCAGACGTATTGGCAGCCCGACATCAAGACAACGACCGAACCAGCGGCTCTTGAAGCGATCCACGACAACTTCACGGCCAACATCACTCAGGTGACTCCGCGCATCGTGTGTGTTGCATTGAACAACCTCGAGCCGGCTCCGCCTGCCTACGACCTGTCGGTTACCACCGACAAGACGGGCACCTTCGACGCCGCCGGTTCCACCGGCTCGGTCTCTGACACGATTCACTCCAGCAACAACGGCTCGTCGATCAGCGAGAGCGTCGATGCGCAGGTCGTCCTGCACTGGGACGGTCTCGAGGGCAACAGCAAGCAGGTGAGCAAGACCGCGTCGATCACGAACAACGGTGACACCCAGTCGCCGAGCTTCTCGCCGAGTGACTTCGGCTGGAGCGCGTGGCCGTCGGGTCAGTTCTGGTTCGACGTCGTCGTCCCCCAGCAGGGCAAGATGGCGGGCTCCGTCGACACCCCGGACCGCGATCCTCGTGAGACCTGGACGGCGACGCCGGCCAACCCCAGCAAGACGCTCACGGTCGGCAATCCCGCTCGCGAGCTCGGCGACTCCGAGGAGCTCGCTTCGGGCATGGTCTACGACGCTCGCATCACGGCGAACCCGAACGGGTACACCTCCGCGATGACGATCTACGACACGCTGCAGACCGACACGGCCTGGATCGGCTCGTCGACGGCAGATGACTCGAGCGCGGTCTACGTGCTCGACCCGAGCGGCAACAAGGTCTCGGATGCCACGATCAAGATCGATCGCTCGGCCGCCGGCAGGATCACCATCTCGGGCCGCGTCGCGAACATCAGCGACAGCAACTCGACGGGGAACTACACGCTGGTCGTGCCGACCTACGTGCAGCCCACGACGAGCGACTACGACCTCACCGATGGCAGCGAGGTCTGCTACGCGGATGCGTCGATGAACGACAGCTCGAAGTGCCTCACGGGCAACGACGAGACCACCCACAAGGTGACTCCCGCACCCGACAAGGTGTGGGTTCTCGACGAGAACGGCGCGCTCGTCGCGGCGGACCCCTCGCAGACCAACCAGGTGAGCGCGGACCAGAAGGTCTTCCTCCCGGGTGATGCTGTGAGCGCCGTCGTGAACGGCTCGATCCACAAGGCTCTCGCCTCGAACCTCGACACGTACAAGCTGATCGACGACTGGACGAAGGCAGCGCAGTACGTCGACTTCTCCGACGCGAGCAAGGCGAAGGTCTTCTATGAGACCGCCCCGGGCTCGGGTCAGTTCGCCGACGTGACGAGCCAGTTCGACGTGAGCGTGTCCGGCACGGTCAGCACGGCGACGGCGAAGGCAGCGTTCCTCTCCGCGACGGCGGGTCAGTCGGGCGACCACAAGACCAAGCTCGTCGTGTCGGGGAACTTCCGCACCGACTACGACACCAACGGGGCGACGGTCCAGCTCTTCAACGACGGCTCCGAGGTCTGGAACAACCAGACGGTCACCACGAACGAACCGCCCGTATTCACCTGGACGCCCAACCCGAACAAGCAGGTGCTCGGTAGCGCCGAGGAGTCCGGCGACAAGGCGCACAGCGACATCAACGGCCTCTCCGTGTTCCCGGGCCAGAAGCTCGAGTACTCGGTCGGCGTCGACCTCCGCGTCCCCGCGGGCACCGCTCGCGGTGTGAAGACCCTCGCCGTGCAGGACGTGTACGACGTGCAGTTCGACCCGGACAAGGCCTCGGTGGAGTTCTGGGACTCGCGTGACGCGCAGAACCCGAAGCCCATCGCGCGGAACGCCTACGCGCTCACGTGGGATGCCGCGACGCACTCGTTCACGGTGACGTTCACCGATGCGTGGATCAAGGCCAACACGCAGACGACTGACGCGAACAGCGAGTGGTCGACGAAGGGTTGGCTGACGATGCGCTTCACCGGCACGGTCAAGTCCACGGCGGCCGCCGGCTCGACGGTCAAGAACCAGGCGTTCGAGATCATCAACGGCGTCAAGACGGCGACGGAGATCCCCACGGTCACCGTGCCGAAGGTCGAGCCCCACAAGGAAGACCTGAGCACCGACCTGGTTGACATCGACGGCAAGACGGTCGTGCAGGGAGACCACCTCCTGTACCGCCTGACCCTCGACGCCGGCCCATCGCGCGACCAACTCGCGTACAACGTCCACAAGCTCGGCATGGTCGACGACTATGACGAGCAGTACCTCGACCTCACGGCCGAGGGTGTGCGCGTCGTCAACAAGGCGACCGGCGAGGACGTCACGGCGAAGTTCAACGTGCAGGTCACCGACGGTGTCGCCTACGTGTTCGCGAAGCAGGTCGACTCGAAGAACGCGTACGGCGAGACGCTGGCGGGCGACCCCCAGCCGACTGATCTCAAGGCGTACGACGCGAGCACGATCGACGCTCAGAAGACGCCGATCATCGACCAGTCGCTGCTGGGCCAGAGGTACTGGGTCACCCTCGACACCACGGTGAAGAAGGTGACGGACGGCTACACGATCAAGAACCAGGCGATCGAGAACATCGAGAACGCGCACCTGGCCACCGAGATTGTCTCGAACCCGCTCAAGGACATCGACCCCACCAAGGACGTCGTCATCAGCGAGCAGACGAAGGACAACTCGATCAACCAGGCCGAGGTGAAGCTGAACAGCACGTTCAACTACCGTCTCAACAGCTCGGAGATCCCGGCCAACCGGGCGTACGCGGCGAAGAACTGGTCCCTCACGGACAAGTTCGACGTGGTGCACGATCAGTACACCGGCATCTGGGCGATCTACGCGAATGAGGACCTCTACGACGGGCGGACCCTGCTCGCCAAGAAGGGCGCGCTGCTGAATGACTCGGCCGGGCACGAGAGCGAAGCGCTGAAGGGCCTGTTCACCGTGACGTTCGACGAGTCGAGCTACACCTTCGTGGCGACGGCGACCCAGAAGTACCTGGATCTCGTCAACACGCGGGGCGACCTCGCTCAGTCGTTTTCGGTCTACACCCAGATGATCCGCATCGCTCCCGCCGACAGGGTGGACAACCAGACGACGGAGAACTACAACACCGTCGACCGCGCGTCCAACATCGTCTGGACCACGACGTCAGAGAACCCGGCAATCAGCCTTGTGAAGTACACCCTCGACCAGGGCGTGAGCGCTGGAGATCATGACACCGAAAGCGACGCCGACCGACTGAACTCGGCCAGCGACAGCGTCGAGGTCGGGTTCCACATCACCAACACCGGTGACGTGGCGCTGAAGAACGTGGTCCTCACCGACTCCACCCATCAGGGTCTGGCGGGGACGGTTGAAGGCATCACCTGCGCCGATGGGACGCTGTCACCTTCCGAAATCGGCGACCTGGCGGTCGGGCAGTCGATCGACTGCGTCGGAACGCTGCACGGCATGGAAGCGAACGCCCTGCACGGCGACACGGCCGCCGTTACCGGTGAGTCCAGCTACACCGGGAAAACGGTCACCGCCACGGACCCCTGGTTCGCGAAGGCACCCGCGGCCGCTCCTGCTGGCGCACTGGCGATCACGGGTCTGGATGCCGGGTCGATGGGTCCGTGGGTTGCGGGCGCCGTCATCGCGGTCCTGGCGGGTCTGACGGTCGCGGGCGTGCGCGTGGTGCGTCGACGCCGCTCAAGCGAGCAGCTGACGGACTGACGTTCGGTAGGGCTCTAGGTCAGAGCACGGTGTCACCGTCCTCTGCCTAGAGCCCCCGGAGCCGCCCCGCGAGGGGTCGGCACCTTGACCGCTCCGGTGTCGAGCAGCTTGCCGGCACGACGACATCGGAGCACCCACGCCGGGCGGGCTACGGCCCGCCCGGCACCCTCAGCCTACGGAGACCCCTGATGAGCATTCAGGCCATACCCACCCCACCCACCTCCGCCCCTGCGCAGCCCGTGAGCGATCGGGCACGAGTAGATCGCTTCGTCCGCGTGACGGGTCCCGACATCTTGTGCCTTGCTCTGCAGCCCGAATGCGCGGATCTCCTCGGCGATCTTGACCCCCTCGACGGATGCCAGCCCAGTCGTGACTGGCGCAGAATCGGGCTCCCGCTCCGGCGGTACCTCGCTCTCATGCGCAGCGATCAGGAGGATCTCCTTCAGGCCAGCCCCGGCGGGGAGATGACAGCAGCGTTCCGGGGCGCGGGATCGGATGCCGCGTTCGTGGAGACGTATCTCCCGTACATCGCGGCCGAGGCACGGCTGACCGCCCATGTGACGAGTAGCGCCGTCGGCCGAGACATCGCCGCGACGGTGCGTCTCGCCTCCGTCGTCGCGGCACTATCCTCCTCGGCCCTCAGCATCGCGGGCATCCCCGAGGGTCTGCGCGTGATCGACGAGAACGTCGCCGCTTTCACCCGCCCGCGGACGAGTTCACGCGGTCGCGTCGTTCGTCGTCCCTTTCCGCATCTCGTGACGGCGTAGGTGGCATGGGAATGCATCCGAACCGTTCCCTGCTGGAGATGGTCGCGCATCTCACCGATGGTCGCGAAGTGCTGGTGCCGTATGCGTGGGCTGGTCACTATTCTCGTTCGTCGCCTAAGGCCTCGCCTGTCGTGAGGACGTTGCTGGGCAAGGGGCCGGCTCATCCCTTCAGTGGTGTGCAGACGGTTGTTGTGGAATTGGTGAACGGGCGTACGTGGGTCTTGAATCCCGAGCTGCTCGCGCACCATCGGTCGTGCGAGATGTGCGCGCCGATCTGGGAGCGCCTGGGCGCTCGCCTCGATGACATTCCCGTCGACGGGATGCTCTTCGCCGCCGCCGAGCTCCACCTCACAAGCGGCCCTGCGTTCCTCCTGGTCGACGTCGAGGATCTCGACGGGCGCAGCACGGAAGACGGTGTCGTTTCCGGGAGAGAGCGTGTCTGAGAGCGATGCGCTGGAGGCTGCAGACGCTGAAGAGTCCATCGATGCGTTGCGGCGACGCCGGGGGCTGAGGGGTGCGCAGCTGAACGCGTTCATCCGTGATCGCACTGGCGGCTGCAAGGCGCTAGGGGATGCGTGGCCGCGGTCGGAGTGGGAGTCGGCTCGGAAGGTTCAGGCGGAGCTTCGCCCTTCGACGAGGGGGCCGGGTGCCTTCTATGTGAGAAAGGGCATCCCGCCGTGGCTTCGCGCGGCGCTTCGCGGGGTGCCGTTGCTGAAGGCGAGTCATTGCGCTTTCCCCGCATGGTTTGCCGTCGCGTCACCGCTGGTCGACTGGTTCGCGCTTGCGGACGCTCAGCCCGATCTGAGGGTCACAAGCGATGTGCGCTGCGGCGCGCCGTCAATCGATGATCTCCGCGGCGCCGCCCGCCTCGCCGCCGAATACTCCGGCCGCCTGGTTCTGCACGTCGTCCTCGCCCCTATCTCGGAGGCGGCGGAGGTTGAAGCCATCGTCGTCGGAGTCGCCCTGACCGGGGCTGGGGCCGGTGTCGCGCTGCTGCCTGCCGTGATCACCGACCAGCTCGGTTTCGGCCCGTCGCGACGGCTGACGTTCTCCCTCCCGCCGAGCACGGAACCGACGCTGCTGGCCTGGGAATGGGGCGATCCGCTGTTGAACGTGCCCTTCGGCTCGCTGAGCGACTCCATGGCCATGCCATGACGAGAGATCCGTGTCAGGCAGGTCCCGCGCCGATCCCTCTCCCCGAAAAGCTCCTGCCCGGTTCACGCCGCGAGCAGGGATACGTCACCGACAAAGAAAGAAAGTCATGCCCGAAATTCTCAAGACTGTCCTCGATTTGATCTCGCAGTTCGCCATTTTGGGTGGCGGATTGTGGCTGCTGTGGGGTGCGATTGTGCTCGGCGGTGGCCTTCGCGACCACAACGGCCCACAGATTCAGACGGGCGTCTGGCAGATCGTCGGCGGCGGGCTCATCCTGGCTGCTGCCGGCCTGTTTAAGACCCTCACGGTCGGCTGGTGACGGCCCCGTGACGGACCTGATCGTCGCGTGGCTCAACGCGGTGTCCCAGGGCGCGACCGTGGATATGAAGTGGGCGTTAGCCGCTCCGGCGGAGTACAGCCCTGTTGTCAGCTCGGCCATGGCTCTCCTGCACGACACGGTGGTGAAGCCTCTGACGGCGGTGATTCTCGCGATCATCGCGTCCCTGTCGTTGGCGACATCCTCCACCCGTGTGGAGGGTGATCGTGAGCTGGGGACGCGGATCATCGCGGCGACGATGTTCAAGATCGTGATGGTGGTGCTGCTGTGCCAGAACGCGCCGCTCATCCTCGACGCCATCACCCAGGTCTCCACATGGCTCAGCAAAACGGCGAACGGTGTCGACGTGGGCGCGGGAACACCGACCAACGCCCTCGGCGATTCGATGCGGGCATCCATCGACGCGGCCGGAACCATGTCGCAGCTGGTGATCATCGTCATGCTTCTCGTTCCGTGGCTGCTCGTCGCGGCCGCTACGGCGATTGCTTCGGTGCTCGTCGTGGTCCGCTTCCTGCAGTTGTACGTCATGAGCGCGTTCGCCAGTCTGCCCCTGGCGTTCCTCGCGCACGAGGACACCAAGCAGATCGGCGTTGGGTATCTGAAGCGGTTCGCTGTCGTTGCTCTCAGCGGCGCTGTGCTGGTGATCGTGTCGAAGCTCTACCAGGCGCTCATCGGCGGCATCAGCGGAAGCACCCTGACCTACACCGGCGGCGATGTCATGAGCTTCCTGACGTCGCACTTCGCCGGTTTTCTCGTGGGGCCCGTGGTTCTGATGTTCCTGCTTTTCGGCGCCAACAACCTGGCCAAGTCGATCCTCGGGGAGGGCTGAGCGATGGCGTTGGAGATGAAAACGCACAAGGACATCGCCGCCTACGAGGCCAAGCCCATGTTCGGTCTCACCTGGCGGCAGATCGCAGCCCTCGCGATCATGCTCAGCGGCGGCGGTGTGGTCTTCTTCGGTCTGACCGCCATCGTGCTCTCCCTCTCGGGAACAACGCTGGTCGACGCGGTGTCCGCGCAGCTGCACACCAACGGGACCGTCGACGGCGACTCCGACGCACTTCGCCGCGCGACGTCTCTGGCGATGGTTCCCACCCTTCTCGCCATGGCACCTGTCGCGCTGTGGGCATGGGTGCGCCCGATGGGGCTGCACGCAGAGACGTACGCCCAGTTCTTCTTCCGCCACAACCTCTCAGTGAAGGTCATCCACTATGACGACACCTACTCCGTCCTCCCGTCCGCAGAACCCGTACCTGCAGGATCTGACGCAGCTCCCCACGAGCCGAAACGACAAGCCCACCGGCAGCGGCCGCGCCCCGCAAAGCGCCTCTCGGAGCACGCGGCGAGTTCGGCGAAGTGACGCGCCGCCCGCGCCGGGCACGAAGGTGGCCGCGCGGAAGACGGGCCTGGACAACTCCCGCGCGCGCCGTGCCTTCACCGCGGCGCCGCGGCGCACTCGTGACCTTCTGGGGTACAAGACCATGCTCCCCAGCGGCGTGGCATGGCTGGGCGCAGACGAGTGGAGCATGACCCTCGCCATCTCCGACATCAACTACGTCTCCGCGGCCCAAGACCGTCAGGAGTCAATCGTCGACCGTTGGGCACGGTTCTTGAACTCGTTCGGTGCCGGCGTGCGACTGCAACAGACCGTGATCAACCGTGTTCTGGATGACGCCGACGTCGCCACCCTCGTTCACAAGCCGCTCGTGGGCGACCAATTCGATGCGTACCGTGCCGACTTCAACCGCAACGTGCGGGAGAAGCTCGCCGCCTCGAGCGGCAATACGGTGACGGAGAAGTACCTCACCGTGACCGTGCAGGAGCCGGACCAGGAGAAGGCTGAGGCGACTCTGTCGCGGATCTCGCACGAGATCGAAGCAGCCCTGTCGGCAATGGAGGGGTGCCGGGTACGGCGTCTCACGCGGCGGGAGCGTCTGGAGGTGTTTTCGCACATCCTTCGCCCGCACGAGCTGTTCAGCTTCAGTGAGGAGGAGTTCGCGGTCTCACCTCGTCGCGCAACGCACGACTATGTGGCGCCGTGGGCGGTGGAGTACCGAGAGAAGGCCGGCCCGGTGAAGCTGTCCAACGGTACCGGGGACACATTCCACACGGTGCTGTGGGTGCGGGACTACCCGGTGTGGCTGTCGGATCGTCTCATCACCGAGCTCACGGAAATCAAGAGCGACGTCGTGGTGAGCCTGCATCTGGAGTCTTACGACCAGGTCGAAGGGATGTCCCTGGTCCAGCGGCAGATCGCGGAGATGGAGATGCAGACCATCTCCGAGCGGAAGAAAGCCGCGAAGCAGCACCTGGGGGAAGACATGATCCCCCAGAAGCTCGTCGACGCTCTCGGGGAGGCGCGTGATCTCCGCCAGGAGTTGTCGCAGTCGAACCAGAAGATGTTCTCCACCGTGATGGTGATCGGCATCAGCGGTAGCACCAGGGATCAGCTCGAGCAGAACGTCAAGCGCGCGATGACCGTGATGCGCAAGCAGTCGGTGAGTGTGGAAGCCCTCACGTATATGCAGTTGGACGGGCTGACCACCGAGCTGCCGATCGGTCGGCGTGTGATTCCGATGCGTCGGGCGTTGACGACCAGTTCGGCCGCGATCGTCGTGCCGTTCACCACGCAAGAGCTCTTCGTCGCGGGTGGGTGCTGGTACGGCACCAACACCGACTCCTCGAATGCGATCGTCGCGGACCGCACGCGAACGAAGAACGGCAACGGATTCATCGCTGGCACCTCCGGTTCCGGTAAGGGCATGTTCGGCAAGCAGGAGATCGCGTCGACGTTCCTGTCCCGACTGAACGACGACATCGTGATCGTCGACCCCGAGCGGGAGTACGAACCCCTCGTGCAAGCGTTCGAAGGGGAGACGATCCGCCTGCACCCGGGCAGCGAGCAACGCATCAACGCGATGGACATCGACCTTGACGCGGCCGCCGACGAGGATCCCATCCTCATCAAGGCCCAGTTCGTGCTCACCGTGCTCGAGAGCGAGATCGGCGGGACGACCGGGCTCACACCCGAGCAGCGGTCGATCGCTGACCGGGTGACCGTAGACCTGTATCGCCGGTACGCCCAGGAGCGTGCGGTGGGCCACGGCGTGATGCCCACATTCCATCACCTGAGAGAGGGGCTGCTGGCCACTGGGGAGGCTCCCGCGCAGCAGCTGGCGACGGCGCTGGAAATCTACACCACCGGGTCGTTGGGCGGGTTCTCCGAGCCGACCAATGTCGACCCGCGCAACCGCATCGTCTCCTACGACATCTCCCGCCTGGGCACGCAGATGAAGAGCTTCGGGATGATGGTGGTTCTCGATCAGATCTGGACCCGCGTCCTCCGGAACTTCCAGGCCGGACGGCGGACGTGGATCTACGTCGATGAATTCCACCTTCTGTTCAACGACGAGAAAATCGCTGAGCAGTTCCGTCAGATCTGGGCCCGCATCCGCAAGTACGGCGGCATCCCCACGGGGATCACCCAGAACATCGAAGCGGTGCTCGCGAACGCCTCCGCCCGGATCATGCTCGCCAACAGCGACTTCCTCGCGCTTCTCGGTCAGAACGAAACGGACGCGGATGCGCTGGCGGACCTGCTGCACCTGAGCTCCGAGCAGCGCCGCAAGTTCGAGAACGTGCTGCCCGGACAGGGACTCCTGCGAAGCGGGGGCAACATCCTCGGCTTCGACTCACGAATCAACGACGACGGCCCCCTGTACGCGCTGTTCAACACCACGTTCACCGAAGCGGCGCCGGCGCCGGCGCCGGCGAGATGAAAGGGCTCCGACGCACGGAGGAGGGGCCTGAGGCGAGCAGTCGCCTCGGGGCTTTCCAGCCGTCATACCGAAGCGTCCGGCTGGTCGACGGCGCGGCGCGCGCAGCGGGGACCCTGGCGCGCACCGCAGCCGCGGCCTCCAGCTCACAAGAGGAGGAACAAGACCCGGCCGCGGCGAGCGGACGGGTCATCAGGGGCACGTCGACGGCGAGCCGCAAGGTTCTCCCGCGGCGGCGAGGCCCGGTTCGCGTGCAGCGCGCGGAAGCGGCTGCACCCGCTTCCGCGAGACGGCGTACCGGAGCTCAGGCGGCGACGGGGAACCCATCCCGCCCCGCGCTCACCGCCCGATTGCGTCGAGGCGCGGCAACCGCGGTCGTGGATAAAGGCCCCACCGTGGCGCAGGTGGGTTCTTCCGCCTCGCGTACGGCGGCGGTCACGGCGCGCGCGGCCGCGGCAACGGCGAACGCGGTGCGCGCCATGGTGACTGCTGTCACTTCGGTGCTGTCGGTGTCGCCTGTCACGATCATCACCGCGGCGGTCGTCGCGGTGCTGGTCATCGTGATCGCGGCGGTGGGCTGGCTGTTGCCGGGAGTGCAGCAGCAGCGGACCAGCGTCGGCGGCAGCTACGGCATTGGCGTGGAGCCGGGGCCGTGGGGCGGGTGGGAGAACGGATTCATCCCCGAAGAGCTTCTGTCGCCCATCCCCTGGGCGCAGGGCTACCGGCTGCGCTCCGACGCCGTCCACGCGCTGACAGCGCTGAACGCCGAATACCGTGCGGACTTCGGCCACGACCTGGTCATCAACGACGCTTACCGCGACTACGCCGGGCAGGTGCAAGCCGTCATCGACTACGGCGGGAAGGCGACGACCCCCGGCACTTCCATCCACGGATGGGCCCTCGCCGTCGACATCGGTGAGCAATCGGGCGCAGCGATCGACTTCGACAGCGACACGTACCGGTGGCTGGTTGAGCACGCCGGGGCCTTCGGCTACCGACACCCGGCGTGGGCGGAGGAGGACGGCGGTCGCCCCGAGGCGTGGCACTGGGAGTTCTGGGGCTGGGCGGGGTCCGCCGGCGCCGATCCCTCCGATGCCAAGGCGTATGCGCGCGCTGCTCTCGGCGGTGACGGGGTTCAGTTCGACTGCCTCGACCGGCTATGGAACGGCGAATCGAGTTGGGACCCTCACGCCGTGAACGCCGCGTCGGGGGCCTACGGGATCCCGCAGGCACTGCCTGCCGAAAAGCTCGCCACCGCGGGAGCGGACTGGCGCGACAACGCCCTCACCCAAGTGAGGTGGGGGCTGACCTACATCACCGACCGCTACGGGAGCCCCTGCGGCGCCTGGGCGTTCTGGCAGAACAACACCCCGCACTGGTACTAGGAGACCCTCATGACCGACCGCTCACGACGCCTGATCTACGCCGCCGGCAGCATCCTGATCGCTGTCATCATCATCATCACTGTGGTGCTCGCCACTCGCTCGACAGGGAGCGACAGCGCAGGCGAGGCCCTCACGCTATCTCCCTCTCCGACGTCTTCCGCGACTCTGTCGAGCGAACAGAGCGCCACGGTACGAGAAGCGGTGCTGACCGCTGCGCGCTTCAACCCGGACAGAGACGGCTCGGAGAGCGCGCGTCGTCAGTCGTACCAGCAAGCGGGATTCAGCCCGGAACTGATCGCGTCGTTCACCCCGATCTGGATCGACGTCCTGCCGCTGGGCAACTCGGACTACGCTCCCGAGCCCGAGTTGGTCGGGCTGATCGCCGCGAAGGGAGCAAAGGTCACGGGGGTGGAACGAACGGACGTCGACGGTCGCTCGAGCCTGCGCGTCACCCTCCAGGTGACGCAGAGCTTCAGCTACGGCGGCTACGGCGACGACCCCGATTACCGTCTCGAGGTGGACAACGGGTTCGAGGCCACGTGGACGGCAACGCTCGACGAGGAAACGAACCAGATCACGGCCATCGAACAGCCCGCGGTGTCGGACCTCCCGGAGCCTTTGCAGAAGGTGCGCGCCGCGTCCCTGCGTCACCTGTACAAGGGCTGATCTCGATGCTGAGCCGAAGAAAGATCGCGTTGGTGGCGGGCGTAGCCGTCGTAGTGGTGGTGATGCTCGTCGGCGCCGCGGTATTGGCCCTGATCGCGCTCACGCCGCCGGATCAGGGTCATCCCGAGGAGAAGCCGACGTCGCAAGCGGGTCCATCTCCGGCCCCTATCAGTGACGCGACGACCCGTACGGCGATCGCGGCCGCGGCCACCGTCGCGCACTTCGAAGGATCCGACACGAAAGCACAGCGGGCTCGGGAGTATCAGAAGGCCGGCCTGGCGCCGGAGCTCGCCGAGACCCTCACACCCGTGTGGCTGACCGTCTTCGACAGTCCGGCCGTCGGAAGGGCACATGTCGATGCCACGGGCGACACGCTGGTGTCGGCCGCGGTAGCCGTCGACGGCGACCCTCAGATCGGGGCCGCCACCGCCGCGGACGCTCACACGGTCCGGGTGCCGGTGACCATCACCTGTGTGCCGCAGTACGCCTCTCAGACCGGCAACCCGATCGTGGCGGCCCCGCTGACAGCGACCTGGTACGTCCTCATCGACGAGGACTCGCAGCGGGTGCTCGAGGTGGATCAGCCAGCCCCGGCCGAGCTGTCGGTGCGTTTCGTAGGGAGGTAGCGATGACCATCAGCGCATTCGTTGGTGCCGACGGATCAGCCCGGCTCGTTCTGGACGGCCACGAGATGAAGCTTCGAGCGGACACCACGGACGAGGTCCGCGCCGTCGTCATGGAACACGCCAGGCGGTACGCCGAGCAGACCGGGGCACCGCAGAGCTTCACCGCGCTCGAGGCGACCGGGGAGTGGGCGATGGTGGTCTACCCGACGGGGGAGGTTCTTCCGGCGCCCGCTGCACCGCCGGCGCCTCCCCCTCCGCGGCCGCGCGCACCGGTGCCGCCCCGCACGCCTTCGGATGCGCCGGCGCCGATCCACCGCCCGCCGGCGCCGGCGGTCCCCCTCGAGCGGGTGACCGAGGATCCCGCCGCAGTGATCGAGCCCGAGGATCACACCGTGCGAGCGGTGAATCGTGCGCCGGCAGTCGAGGAGACCGTGCTGCGGCCGAGACGTCGAACGGTCACGATCGCCGTCGACGGCGCAGCGGAGGAAGAGATGGTCGCACCTGTGCTGATCGGGCGCCGGCCTCGCCCCCGCCGTGACCACATGCTGCTGTCCATCTCGAGCCCCGGCCAGGAAGTCTCGCGCGTGCACGCGGTCATCGACGTCGACGACCGAGGCACCGTGGTGATCGTCGACCAGGACTCCGTAAACGGCACCTTCATCGACGGCGTCCTGGTGCAGGCCAACACCGTCACCCCTGTCCCGGAGGGTGCAGTGCTGCAGCTAGGCGATGTGCGACTTCGCGTGCGCAGGTGACGGCGACCCACCGCGATAGAAACGGAGCCTCCGCTTCGGTGAGTTCCCTTCGCAACGGTCGCTGTTCCTGTCGTGGTCGCGAGGCGCGATGTGGACTGGTTCGTTGCGTCATGCTGGTTGTCATGAGCGACGTGACAGAGGTGCGGTGCTACATCGAGGAGTATAGGAACGCGCAAGGCCAGCGCGCCGGCCGTCTGCGTGAGAAAGGGAGCGGTCGAAAGGTCGACTTGGGGTTCGCTCCTGAGGCCGAAACGCAGAAGTTCCTCTTCTTCCTGAGCACCGCGGCGGCCAACCGATCCGTCATGCCCGATCTGTTCTCGCGTGACGGTGGCGATGACGCCATTGCCGTATTTGGGGATGTCGATTTCGACGCCCCCGACGAGATTCGATTTCTCTTCAACGAAAGATTGTCCTACCTCTTCGTATAGCCGGAGGGGGGAGGACTCGGGGAAGGCCCGTAGTGGCACCTTCCCGTCTCGGTGGCGCGTCGGGCTGTGTCGAGTCGCTCTGCACCGGATGCGGGAGTGAGAGCTTCCACGATGAACGCAACGCCGGCCAAGAGGTGGTGGCGACGATGAGCGGGTACAGCGAACGGTCCCAGCAGCTAGCCGAGGAGCTGGCCGAGAAGGCTGCGAAGAACCTTCGCCGCTCCGGCCGCACCGTCGAGCACAGCGCCATCACAGGCCGCTACGTCGTCAGCCGAAAAGGCGGCGGCGAGACCGTCGTCAAGAGAAATGGGTTCGGCGGCTGGATCACCCGCCGCAACGGCTGAGTCATCCGTGTGCGCGGCGGTCTGCGAGGTAGCACGACGCGTCGCCCGGCGACGCCCCCCCTGTTCGGGACGCCCCCGGCCACGACGGAACGGCCCGCCCAGAATGGACGAGCCGTTCCCCCAACCGTCAGTAGAGCGTCTGTTACCGCGAGGTAGCGACACTCGGGACGATGAGGAATTCGCCAACCACGGTTGTCTGATCGACGTCGTACACAGGAACCGTGGTGGTCTTACCCCCCTGCGTGGCCTGCCAAGCGAGTGCTTCCTCAGGAGATGAGAATGACTCAGCCGCGTCGCTTCCGTTTGCGGCGTCGAGATCCGTCTTCAGGATGTACCCCAGCTTCCCGTTGGTGGCCACGGCCTCGATCAGATCCGGCTCGAGCGCGGGAGTGGGAGCCTCCAGCGCGGAGCCGTAGGTGAGTCCGTCTGCGTTCTCCTCATAGCTGGGCGCCGGCATTGCCGACGCGTCGCTAGCCGACGACACCCCCCACGGCGCGAGAAGCTCGGGCACCTGCGCGTACGCACTGCCGGCTACCGCGCCGACCGAGAGCGCGCCCGCCAGGACGGCGCCAGCAACGATGGATCGTTTGAACTTCATGTTCCGCTCCTAAGAGTTCTGGTTCGGGCTCTGGAATGTGTAGTGGGCGTTGTAGCCGCTTCCGTTCCAGCCGTACGTCACGCCGTAGCTGTACCAGGTCCCACCGGCATTTCGAGACGTAGGAATGCTCAGCTGGTAGGCGTTCGCCCCCGAGTAGCTCGTGCTGCTCTCCTGAACTAGCGCCCCGTTGGACGAGAAAAGCCGCGCACGCGCACCCATCCACCCCCCGGGAGCCCCCTGACCGTTCGACGTCCCAACAATCGATGACGCGATCGCTCTTCCTACGCTTGTGGAGATCTCAGCGCGGTTGAAGTAGCCCCGGCCGTTGTCGGTGTAGTAGCCGGTACTCGACGTCGCGGTGCCCGCGCTAGCCACTGCCGGGGCAACCGTGGCACCGAAACCCACCGCTACCATCACGGCCGCCGCTATCGCCAATCGGCGAGGCGCTCGAACTTCGTTGAAAACCTTCATGGCTTCCTTTCCCCCATATATGTCTGATTCGACGCTTCTGAAGCTAGGGGAAAAAGGAACTTCTGTCCATGATAAATTCTGTTCCTCATCAGGGATTTTTTGCACGACAAAGAGAGCCGCTATCGGCATGGGCGACAGGGGGGCACTAACGCTGAATCACGAATTCCCCAATACGCGTTTCGCCGTCAGACTCGACCACGGGAAGGGTCACGATGGTGCCGGCGACCTCCTGCTGCCAGCGGAGCGCGTCGTCAGGGGACGTGAAATTCAGCGCCGTCGGGTCACCGTTCGCCTGGTTGAGGTCAACCGCTCTGACGTAGCCCTGCTTACCGTTGGTGGCCTCCACGGCGATCAAATCCGGCGAGCCCGCATCGTTTATCACTCCGAACGTTTCGCCATGAATATTTCGTCCCCATTCCGTTGGAGACTTGACCACATAGGTCGCGGTCAACTGCCAGGAACTGCCGGGGCCTGCTAGCACCTCCAGCTGGTCTTCCCTCACATAGTTGGAGGGGATGTCGAAGACGCTCTGCTGAGCGACATCCGCCTCGTGGCAGGAAACACGGACGCCGGAGATTTCGAAATCTCCGGGAGTGAGGCACTCAAATCGCACGGTCACGTAATTGGCATCAACCGGCGCCGAGCCGAGCTCAGCAGTCGCTGTACCCGTGCCGGTAACGGACACCTTCTCCGACGCAGGCATCAGCGTCGGGGCCCCCGGTAGCCCAAGAACAGCGGCAGTAGCCACTCCCCCACCGGCCACGATGACGACGGCGCTCACAGAAGCTAGCCACGGCGCCAGCCAGCGGCGGCGCTTTCGCGCGTTGACGTGTTCAATCAATTCGCGGCGTAGAGCATTGGCGAAGACAGGATCGATTTCTCCGAGATTCTTCATCATCACCTCACCTCCGAGGATGATTCGAGTTGATGGCGAAGGCGCGCCCTCATGCGGTGCAGACGCGAACGAGCAGTCGGGGCGGTCATCCCCAGCGCAAGCGCTGCGGTGGCAATAGGCAGGTCTTCGAAGACGATAAGGACCAAGAGAGATCGATCTTGCTCGCTCAGGCGATCGAACGCTGGCACAAGGTCCCTGATCTGCCGCTGCGCATCAATTCGACTCTGAACAATTTCTTCGGTGTCGTCCGGGGCGTCCCGTCCTCGCGGTAGACGCTTCAACAAGTCTCCATATCGCCGACGCGAACGCCCCACGTTGCGAGACAGATTGGTCGTCGTCACCAGCAACCAGGGCAGCACAGACCCGTCGAGAACGGTCACATGTTTCCGCCGTCGCCACAGCTCAAGAAAGGCGGCCGCCGTCGCGTCCTCGGCGTCCTCACGATGACCCAGCTGGTAGACGGCGTGACGGAACACTCTCGCCTTATGCCGGTCGAAGATCGAAGCGAAGGCTGCAGCGTCGCCGTTCAGGGCGTCTGCCCACTCGGCCATCTCATCGCTGCTCATATATAGGAGTGTCCGGCACAGTCATGGGCGTTGCAGGCATCACCACAATTAGACCCGCAGGCCGCAGACGACCGCTCAGATGCCGCGCGCGAGCGCGACGAAGGAGAACAGGCCAGGGTCGAGAGCGCGCGTCTATAAATGGTGACGCGGCTCGAGATCGCTGGGCGGGCGCGGTGCTTGTGTCAGAAGCTGATTTTCTTTGACCGGAACGGTCGAAGGCCTCGGATCATGAGGAGGGCTTCACCGTTGTCCAAGCGTCCGACTTCATCCGGGTCCAGGAGGTTGCGGCGCATGGTCCGCGTGCTTTCGGACCATGAACCGGTCATGCCGTATGTGCGCGAGGTGTCTTTGGAAACGATGGTCTCGGCGCCCAGCATTTCCGACACCCACTTCGTTGTCTGCGGGTCATCTCCGCCGAGGAACAGCTTCGTGTCGCAGTTGCCGATGACGGTGTGCCAGCTCTTCTCGAACATCTCCTCGCCCTGGGCGTAGTTCTGAAAGACCATGCTCACGCTGATCTGCCTCTTGCGGATCGTGGAGATGTGGCGTTCGAAGTTGGGGATGCGACCGATGTTGGCGAACTCGTCGAGGAAGCAGTGCAGCATCCGCGGCAGTCGCCCATCGGGCTCATGATCGGCCTGGTAGACACTCTGCTCGAACAGGGACTGCCAGAACATCGCCGCAATGAATTTGAACGTCGCGTGCGTATCCGGGATCTGCAGGAACATCGCCGTCGGCTCGTAACCGAGCCGATCAATGCCGAGGGTGTCGGTTGCGAGGATGCGTCGCACCTCCCTCATATCCAGCGGCGCCAGGCGCACGGCGAGCGAGATGACCACGCTCTTGCGGGTCTCCACCGGCCCCTGCTCGTACGTGCGGTACTGGTCGCACGCGTACTGCAGCACGTCCATCACTCGGGGATCGTCGTCGCCGTTGGGAGCTTCCTGCCACTCGGCGACGACGTCGCGAGCAGCGATGAACTTCAGGTCCGTTTCGCTCTCCCGCGCATCCTTGTTCTCCTCGCTGCCGTCCATGCCTTTCAGAAGGTCCAGCGCCCCCAACAGGTTCGGCTCCTGCTTGAGGGTGTGGGGGGTGGTGGCCCACACGTAAGCGACGATCGCTGTGAGGAGGGCTTTTTCCGCTCGTTCCCAGAACGCGTCTCCGCGGCTGTCTTTTCCGGACGTGTTCATCATGATCGTGTCGGAGAGCATCGCGATGCTCGTCTCCGGGCTGTCCGGGTCGAAGTAGCGCATGGGGTTGAACTGAGCCGACTGCGCCAGGTCGATCAGGTTCAGCGACTTGACCGTGATACCTCGAGCAGCGAGCCCCTCCTGGGTGTCGCGAATTATCTCGCCTGACGGGTCTGTGATCGCCGTCGATGCGTCCAGGTGTCGCAGGTTGGGGAGGATGTACGAGCGGGTCTTGCCGGTGCCGGACGCACCGATCACCAGGACGTTGCAGTTGCGCCTGGTGCGGAATGTGTCCACCGATAGAGCCTCGGTCTGGGTGAACTGCAGCTGCCGCGTCGCGTCGCGGTCGGGCGCGAGGTACGGCTTGATGTCGGCCGGCTTCGCCCACGCTGCCGACCCGTGCTCCTCACCCGGGCGCGTGTTCTGCTTGCCCGCGATCGTGTACAGCACGATCAGAGCGAGAACCACGGCCGCAGCGAGACCGCTGATCAGATCTAACGGGTCGGTGGAGATCCGAAACGGGTCCCCGGCGATCGCCCCCGGGATGGCCGGGAGAACGTCGTTCACCCGGCCGCCGGCGGCCATGACGAGGCGGCCATGCTCAACAGCCCGGTCGACGACGTAGAAGATCGCTGCCGCACCGAGGAGAAGTCCTACGCCCTTGCCGGGAGTCATACCTCGCGCCATCGGGTCACCGCCCCTGGTGGAGGGATTGGGCCGCACCGCGTTGCAGGAGCTTGCTTTCCTGCTGCCCCACCGCCAGGCCCGCTTTGAGGTCCCCGACCTTGGCGTCAATCTTGGACGCCACACGCTCACGTGTGGCGTCGCGCTGGCTGAGGTGGGAGTACTTGACGGCGGGCTGCGCGCGCTCCAAGGCTCCCCGGTCAGCGGTCCCGTACACCTGCTGGAGCAGTGAGTTGACGTTCGCCGGTGTGAGGTCCGGGTTGCTCCATGCGTCGCTGAAAGCCGTCACGGGCAACCCGCCGCGCGCAGCGACAGCCACCAGGAAGTCGTCGCTGTGCTCGTAGAGATCGACGACTGACGTGGCGAAGCTCTCAGCCGCGCGTGGTGTGTCAAAGCCCGCCCCGTACCGGGCAACGAGCGCCTCTTGTGCCGCCTCCCTGGAGCTTTTCGCCTCCGTGGCGGGCTTCGGCTGCTTCGACGGGGCGACCTCTTTCCTTCCGGCGTCCTTGGCCCGTTCGGACAGTTGGTCGTTGGTGGTTGCCGGGCTAGCCGCGCGGTCCGCGGTTTCAAGCCGAGCCCCTGCTGCATCTGTGTACTGTCGGCCGAGCTCAGCCTGAACGGCCGCGCGTGTAGCAGCGTGGTCGCCGGCGGCCGCGGACAGGTCGATGCCGTGGCGATCGCGCAACTCGACACGAGCGGCCTCAGCCACTTCATCCGCCCTCACGGCGCGAGCCAGCTCAGCCTCACGCTCAGGGCCTTCACCACCGAAGTCGGCGGCGTAACGCGCCTCCCGAGCGTCCCGCTCGGCCGTTTCGACCTGCTGCATCAGGGCGGTCACTTCGGGGTCGGGGAATTCGATGCCGTGGCGATCGCGCAACTCGACACGAGCGGCCTCAGCGGCCGCGTCGTACCGCGCTGCACGAGTGAGGGCTTCATCAGGCTCAGGGCCAACCTCAGCGGCGAATCGCGCCTCCGCGGCATTCCACTCGGCCGTCTTGACCTGCTGCATCAGGGCGGTCACTTCGGGGTCGGGGAGTTCGATGCCGTGGCGATCGCGCAACTCGACACGAGCGGCCTCAGCGGCCGCGTCG
>CALALQ010000123.1 GCA_937925595.1 uncultured Demequina sp.
TCGGTCAGGACCTCGATGTTGCCGCCGTGGCGGTGATGTTTACCCGAGTACCACAGATCATGACCGGATTCGGAGCGTTCCCGGCAGCGAGTCGAGGCGATGAGGGTGCCGTCGAGACAGACATGCTCCCAGCCGGACTCGATCCCACGTTCGAGCACGTCGTGCAGGTCCGGGGCGTGCGCAGCGATCACGTCGATGCCTTCGTGGAGATACCGGTAGGCGGTGGCCTGCGAGATGCGGGCATCGCGGGCCAGGGTGGCGACGTCGGTGCCGTCGCGGAACCACCGCAGCACCATCACCGCCTGGACGTAGACGGTCGCGGCCCGCTGCCACGGTCGGCGATCGGTCCTGCGGCGGTGGGCAGCGAGGATACGGGCGACGAAGGTCAGGGTGTGCTCGGGCACGTCGAGCGTGGCACGATAGGTGATCACGTGGGGTCCTGCTTCGGGGAATGAATTTCTTGGTCGAAACCACTCCCTACCAGGCCGGACCCCACGTCCTCAGCACCGCCTTGGCCCCCGACTCGACACAGCTCTCATGGGTGCTCTCCTGGTGAGAAAACCTCAGTCGGCAGCTCATCGTGGTCGATGTCAAATCCGCCGAGTTCGCCAGTCGCGAGGAGGTGATGCAGGTATTCACCTGGGCCGAATGAGTGTGCGCGAGGTGGGCTGGGTCGTATAAGGCGTGGACCGCCTCTAATCCTGTTGTGCTGATGAATCTGCGAGTTCTCGGGGGGCACAGCGAATGGATCGACTCCATGATGATGACACTCGGGAACGTCACAGTATCCGGGATGGCCTCGACGACTTCACCGTTTCCGTGAAGAGGCCCGGCTCGCGCATCGCGGTGTCAGTGAAACTGATGTCCGGTGTGGGCGGTGGACCTGACAGTGCCGCTGTCTGGACAGTCGCAGGTGATCTGGATAAGGAGAACACAGTGACGACATCGTCGACTTACGTGCAGGAATTATAGACTTGGCCCTGCCGGGGACCGGTTCCCTGATGCCCGCACGGCAACTCTAGGGTATCTGCCCTCGCGTGGCTCACGGTCATACCTGACGCACGCACCGGCCCCGACCCCTGGATCAAAGTTGACCGCTCGGGTCGGTTCCGGTTCGTACACCGTCTCCATGGTTGCGACCGAGGTCAGCTGCGGAAGAGCGAACGCACGCTTCGACGCTGGGCGCGGGCCGGGACGGTGTCCTGACCGCAGGTGCAGCGATCGGCGGTGGGCACGGAGCGCATGACGGCATCGACATGTTGTCCGCATCCGCCCCATCCGGTCTTTCCGCAGTTCGGACAGACGACGGGGTAACACATGAGAGTCCTCCTCGATGAGAGTTCGCTACGGACCTGCGAAGGGTCAGGAGCGGGAGGCTGCACGTTGTTCGGCAACCTGGTTGTGGATCTCGGCCATGTCGAGGGCCTCGATCCGGGTGATCAGGTCCTCGAGAGCCGGTGCCGGCAACGCGCCGGGCTGTGAGTAGACGAGCACACCTTCTCGGAACGCCATGATCGTCGGAATCGAGCGGATGTTCGCCAGGGCGGCGAGCTGCTGCTCGGCTTCGGTGTCGACCTTGGCATGCACGATCTCGGGGTGCGCCTGCGACGACTTGTCGAAGACCGGGGCAAAGGCACGGCACGGGCTACACCACGACGCCCAGAAGTCGACGAGCACGATGTCGTTGCCGACGATGGTGGATTCGAAGTCCGTCATCGTGAGGTTCCTCGTCGTCATCGGTGCTGTTCCTTTCTCGAGGACGGAATGATCAGGCAGGGACGTGGGATTCGGCCCACGCGTTGTAGCCGCCGAGCAGATCCGTGACGTTCCCGAAGCCCTGGGCCCGCAGCAGCGAAGCCGCCACGCTCGAACGCCATCCACCGGCACAGTGCACCACGATCGGCTTGCCGACAGGAACCTGGTCCAGACGGGTTCGCAACTGCGCCAACGGGATCGGAACCGCGCCCGGGATGGTCCCGAACTCGCGCTCGCCGGGGTTGCGGATGTCGACGAGGGTGACCGCGTCGGCGGCGAGCAAGCGGTCGAGTTCCTCGACGGTCGTCCGGGGTGCGGCCTCGATCAGGTCGGCCAGCTCCGTGGGGAAGTCCCCGTCCCGGTCGACGTTCAGATAACCTGCGGCACCGTCGGATCCGATTCGCGCGAGGCGCACCGCAGCGTCTTGCTCCTCACCGGGATAGGTGATCAGCACGATCTTCTCGCCGACCTCGGCGACCATGCCACCGGTCTCGGCGAAACGCCCGTCGAACCCGACATTGACCGATCCGCGCAGATGCCCGGCGGCGAAATCGTCGACGCTTCGCGCATCGAGAACACGCGTGCCGGCCTCGAGTTCGGCCTTCACCTGCTCGGGGTTCAGCTCGGGAATCGTGCGGTCCTGCACCAGAAGCGGGTGCACCCGCTTGTTCATCGCGGCGTCGACCGAGAAGTACGACGGTGCGGCCGGCTGCCCTTCGGTGACCAGAGCGACGAAGTCGTCCTCGCTCATCGGCTGCACGGACGGGTTGGTGGCGCGCTGCTCCCCGATCGTCGAGGTGAGTTCGGTCGACAGGTTCTTCCCGCACGACGAACCGGCACCGTGAGCGGGCATGACGACGACCTCGTCGGGCAGCGTGAGCAGCTTCTCGTGCACGGTGTGGTACATCGCCCGCGCCAGATCGCTGGTCGAGCCGTCTCCGAGGTTGACCAGGTCTGGACGGCCGACGTCGCCGATGAACAGCGAGTCGCCGGTGAGCACTGCGGCCGGGACGGCGCCGGCATGCTCGCGCACCAGCACCGAGATCGACTCCCAGGTGTGGCCCGGAGTGGACAGGATCTCGAGTTCGACCTCACCCAGGGACAGCTTCTCGCCGTCACTCAGTCGGCGGATCGGGTAGTCGGTCTCGGCGGCTTCACCGAATCCGATCCACGCACCCGTGGCGTCGACGAGCTCGAGGTGACCAGAGACGAAGTCCGCGTGGAAGTGAGTGTTGATCACGCCTTCGATGGTCAGCCCGTATTTCTTTGCATCAGAAAGGTATTCGGTGATGTCGCGGCGGGGGTCGACCACGACCGCCCTGCCCGTGCTTTCGTCGCCGATGAGGTAGGACGCATGGGAGAGGCACTCGATGTAGTACTGCTCGAGAATCATGGATTCCTCCGTTGCTGGATCCGGGTGATGTTCCGGTGATGTGGACATCGTGGCATATACCCCCTAGGGTATGTCAAGTACCCCCGGGGGTATGCAGGTGGAGAGCGTTCCCGCACATGGGATCGAGCGAGGA
>CALALQ010000124.1 GCA_937925595.1 uncultured Demequina sp.
TGTCGAGCCGCTCCTTTATGCGGCTTCCGGCGCGACGTTCGGGTGGGCACATGGTCAGCCAGCGCTGTAGCACCGCGATCTCGTCGTCGCGTCGCCCGAGCTTGCGGTAGATGATTGCGGCCTGTTCGGTGTACCACGGTGCGGGTTCTCGGCCTTCGCGCGCGGCCTCGGCCCCCTGGATCGCGGCGGTGCAGAGCTCCAGCGCATCTTCGAGCCGGCCCTCGCGCTTGAGCTGCTTGATTGGCTCAACAAGTTGCAGGTAGTGGACGCCGTTGACCATGCCTGCGGCAAAGGATGCCCCTCGTGCGCCACCTTCAGCGAGTGCGGCGGCCACGATTTTGTCGATGTTCGCCTGGTGGGTCGCAACCTTCGCTCCCGATGAGAGGGGCGGCCGGTTGGTTGCCGACCACTCCCACTTCGGCGCGGTGTTCGGGAGCCACGCCCAGGCCTCCGCCCGCAGCCCTTTCGGAAGAAGCTCGGTGAAGATCTGGATAGCGACCGCCCGTGCACCGCCCGCCGAGAGGTCGATGCGCGCTGCGACGTAGCCGGGTAGGTACCCGATCCGCTCGCCCTCGACGTGTACGGCGACTGCCGATGGGTCGGCCTTGTTGTGGGGTTCGCGCTGCAGAACACCGGGCAGCTCGAGGTAGCCACGATCGGTCGCACCGTGGCGCTCGGCGAGGCGGGTGATGGCTTCCTTCGCGAAGGTCGTTGTGCCTGACAACTTGACGAGGTCGGGCTCGCCGCCGGGAACGATCTCGACGTCAACCTGGAACGCGCGGTTGTTCCGCGACGCTTCCTCCCGGGGCGCCATTGGCACTGGCGTTCGTCCCTTTGGCTTCGTCGCGGTCTTGCCGAACAGACGCTGAAGCAACCCCATAGCGATGATCTTGGCATAGGCGGACGGCCGCTGCCGCCGAGGTTCAAGCACGACGCCCTTCACCGCCAGTTCATCGGGGTATCGCGGGCGACTTTCACCGATCGGGCGAGCCGATGGGACTGCTAAGGATGCGCTAGGTGGATCGCGTGCAACGGACAGTGCGATCATTTGGGCATGGCCACTCGAGTTCCCTCCTACGTCGTATGGAAGCAGGCAGGTGAACATCCGACAGAGCGACACCAGGCCTTCTACAGGAAGTTTCGGCAACGCCTCCTCGACGGGGACCCCGTCGACATCGGCGATAACGACGGCTACCTGGCGATGTTCCGTGCTGAGTGCGTCGAAGTGTTCCACACGGACGAAGAGCTCGCGTTGCAGATGATCGGGAGGCTCCGCGAGGCGTACCCGGAACTCGACTGTTTAAGTGCTGAGCACATCGAATCTGAGATGCGGATGCTTCGCGGAGAGTGGGTGGAAGCGTTTGATCTTGCACGACTGCGGGTTCAGACGATCCTGCTCACCTCGATGCCGGACGAAGTCGGCCACCCGCGACTCGAGCACTGGCGGTTCTGGAGGTCGGGTCGCAACAACGTCACCAAACCGGGGCTCGGGATGCTTGGAGACGTGATGGACGAGCTACAAGCCGAGCTCGACGCGTTCCATGACGGTTACGGCGTCAGTATCGCCGAGCACTTCTGGTCGCTCCTGACCGCTGACGGGCCGGCAGAGGAGGTCGCTCGCTCCGTGCAGGGGATGGTTGGGAAGAACCTGAGCTTCGAGGACATCGTCTGGTGCGTGAACTTCGGACGGGAACCAGACCGAAAGCCAGCCGTGCTTACCGCGTTTTACCGGTACCCACAGTTTTCCCGACCGATACCGACCCCTCGCCCGGTCTGGCATCCCCTACGGTTCGGCCCCCTATGGGACGAGTTCGTGCGCACGATCGTCCGCGACGCGGAGAACCGTGCTCGTGTGGGGGTCGAGCTTCCCGGGGTCGGGATGGGGTGGGTGTCGGAGACCCGACTACTAAACGAAATGCGGCAAGCGTTCCCCGAAGAGACCGTACTCCACCAGGCAAGGCCGTTCTGGCTCCGGCAACAGTCGCTGGACATTGTCTTCCAGGATCGGAACGTCGCCATCGAATACCAGGGTGTCCAGCACTCCCGTCCCGTCGATTACTTCGGGGGCGAGGACTCATTCGTCCGGCAGCAGCATCGCGACCTTGACAAGCGGATAGCGTGCGAGCGGAACGGGGTGACGCTCATCGAGGTGTTTCCGAACTACAACCTGCAAGATGTCATCGCCACTGTACGGGCGGCACTCGACGCAACAGGCGCGACTGGCGACGCAACCGCGGCTGCACGCGACTGACTTTGGTGGGGGCTGGGTCCTTGACGCTCGTCGTGGCCGGCCTCACGATGACGGTGTTTGCCGGCGCTCGCCCCCTCCCTCGACTCGCCGACCAGAGTCATCTCCTCAACCGACTGTCGTCGCTTGGCCGCTACGGTACCGGGGCCTTTCTACCTTATGTTTCGACATTCCTAGGCGGCATAGCCGGAGTGGCTGTGCCGTGGGCTTGGCGCAGCAAGTTGCCGACGCACTGGCTTCGCTCGTCGGGGCCGTGAGCTCTACGCGACCCAGGCCGCGATCGTCATCTTCCTGGTGCGGTTGGCGATCGACCTCATACGGCTCGGCGTCGATCGTCGTCGCGGAGGGTTCGCGCGGGCCGTCACTTACTAAGTCGGCCATCGCGTAACGAAAGCGTGCGATCATCTCGCGGTCACGCGATGGACCATTGCGCTCACGTCTCTGCTGCTAGTTTCGCTCGCTTCGGCAACCGCGATCGTCTCGATGTTCCTGCAGCCGGCTGGACCACTCTCCTAAACCGCATCTCTCGCCTGCTCTTATCGGTCTCGTCGGTATATGTCGCGCGCACTTTGGTCGGTCCTCATTCGTACCCGCCCTCGTCGTAGACGTTGGCGCCGACCAAGCCGGCCGCCAGACGGCCCAAACCAGATAATCTTCGACGGTGCTCATCTTCTACGCCGACGAATACGGCGACCATTCGATGCTCGCCAAGCACGGCATTCAGCCAGCGGAACTGAAGGCGGGAGTCAGCGAGTACTTCATCCTCGCTGCCGTCGGAGTCCGAGACACATCACGCAAGCCGCTCGCAGAGGAGCTGTTCGCGCTCAAACGTAAGCACTTTGGGGACGCGGCAGACACGCTTCCATGGGGACAGACAGAGATTAAGGGGCGCTTCCTCTTCCGTGTAAGCCGAAGCGTGGCCACGGGAAATGTCTTGAGCAGCCCCCAAGGCTATGAACAACTGAACACAGTGGAAAAGGTCAGCGCCCTCGTCAATGACCTAGGACTGATATTTGCGAAGTATCGACCGCTCGTCTTCGCGATGTGTGTAGACAAGACCGCTCTACTGCGCAGACGGCCTGAGACAAATCCGCTCGGCGCCGCGTACGCGTACTTGCACCAGCGCATCGCCCTAAGCATGGAGAAGCTCTATGCCGGCGACGCCGCGATCATCGTTGCCGATCAGCAGACACAGCACGAGGTGTACTTCCGCTCCGGCCAGATGCATGAGACCCGTGAGGCGTTCACAAGTGGTCTTCTGGTGAAACCGAACTTCAATCTCGTTCTGGACAAGCCGCTGTGGGTTGACACTGATCTCAGTTCGTGGGACAGGGAGATAATCCAGCTCGCAGACATCGTTGCCTACAGCGCGGCGGAGTGCATGAAGCGAGGCGAAGCTCCGACGGAGCCCCACTACCTATGGGATCGGGTTCAGCCCTGCCTCCAGGTGCACTGGAGCAGCGGGAAGATCGCGGGTGCGGGCTTCGCCGTGCACCCGAGGACCGTTCGGGTCCCCGACATATGAAAACCGGCGCTATCCGCGCGACCCACCGGATTCCAGAAGGCCAGCGCGTGCGCCGGTAGAAGAACTATAGCGAACCATGCTGAGAAATCAACTGACGGTCATGCGGGGCGCGATCAACGCGGTCACTTCGCCCCAAAGCCGGTTATCGCACGTGGTCTCGGTTTGTGACGGCGCGACCCTCAGGCGGTCGCGCCAGCCGCCGCGAATCGGCGACGGAGCGGTCTTGATGAGTCTAGGAGTCTCACAATCACCGGACGGGCGCCTATCGGAGGTCGGATGCCGTCCTTGGCGAGGGGTACCGGAAGGGTTAAGGCGCGGCGATGCGCTTTTGGTGGTGGGAGTCGATTCTGGTCAACTCGGCCCTCTGCCGGGAGTCGACCGCGAGCTCGCAGTTCGGGCGCAACGATCAGCCGCCGCGGCGCTCGATGAAGCGAACGGACGCTGGCGGCGATCGTGAGACCTCATCAGGTGCCTCTGCTGGCACCGAAGGTGATCGCCAGCACATGGCGACGACAGGATTTGCCGAGGCGTCTTAGAGTCCGAGCTACCGCACCTCGCTGCTGAGCGCCTCGAGGGTCTTCATAAGCAAGTCGAAGTCGCGGGGCGGGTCGGTCATGGCTGCCGCTTCCTGCAGCACCGCCGGGGTGATCGACACTCTGTAACGTTGCTCTAGCCACTTCTTGAAGTCCGCGGGAACGGGACTCTTCCGGGAAGGATCGGACCGGGCTAGATGATGCTCTTCGTCGAGCGAAGCCCAGCTGTCCACCCCCGGTACGAAGTATGAAACGGGCAGGTAACGGATGACGTCCACCTCGCCCAGCGCGAAAGGGGTGGCTCGAGAAGCGAGACCGGCTTCCAAGGCGCGCGTCAACCACGTCCGCATGTAGTTGGCTTCGTCACCCTTCTTCTTTGGATCGTTCGGTAGACCTTCGATTACCACTGTCTTGGCGCTATCAACGTCGCCTCGAACAGCCAGCTCGGTGGCGCGCCGCCATACCTCGCTCAGTCGCTCTGCCCGCAGGTTGTCCAGCAGTGCAACCACGTGCGCATCGGTGTGGTCGAAGAGCACCTGGCTGTCGACAGTCTGAGCGAGCTTTGCGCCGCCGTGGAGGGGCACTACTTTCACGCGGGCCTGCCTCAGCCGCTGCCCGAGGAAGGCCTCCAGCAAGACCGCGTCATGCTCACCCTCAACGAGAAGGATGACTCGCGGCCAGCGCAGAAGGTCGCTCGGGACGAGGCCCAGCTGATCCAGCGCCCTGCGGTCGGATACGTCGAGACGCTGAATCAATGAGCGGCCGTACTTGGCCGCGTTCTTCTTGACCTCGGTGATGTTCCCCTCGGGAGCGTCGAGCAACTCAGGGGAGTGAGTTGACACCAACATAACCGTTCCGCTGTTCGCGCGTTTCCTGAGCGTGGCTGCCATGTGTGCTTCCGCCGCCCGGTGGAGCGCCGACTCTGGTTCGTCGACGACGTATAGGAGCGCACGGTGGTGGGTTTCGCCTAGCACAAGCTCGCGTACCTGTCGGGCGATGGCCTCGTTGATGGTGCGGGTTGCCCATTGCTGTTCCGCGCTGGAGAGGGCTTCGACGCGCAGGTTGCGTGGGCCGAAGGCCCAAAGAACGGGATCCGGGGTGAATGGCCGTTCCGAGCGGGGTAGCCTCAACTTCGCGCTCGGGGCATCAAGCAGTACTGACTTGAATTCCCTATTGACACGATGCTCAAGATCGGCGATGAACGCATCAAGGGTTGAGCGGATCTCAGCGCTCCGCCTTTCAACGAAACGCTCGATTTCGTCGTCGTCGTCGATCGTGGGGTCCATCAGGACGCTCCAGTCCGGCGCGGGCTCTGTCGGGGAGGTGGCTTGTGCGCGGAAAGCGGGCGAGAAGACTCTGGGCCCAGTTCTTCGTAGAGCGCTCGTAACGGGGGTATCGGGGTCTCCATATAGCGCCGAGCTGAGTGCGGCGTGGAGGACGGCGAGGTGGTCGCGAGTTGCGGCAGTGATCTCGAGGTCAGTGCTGATGAGATCTACGCCAAAGTCCACTCGCCCTCTCACTCGGACGGGTTCTACCTGGTCTGCGAAGTGGCCGCCGAAACTGTACGGCATGAACGGTGAAGGCTGAAGGAGGTGCCGCGCCGAGCCGCTTGACCAGACCTCGTTGAAGCTTGGGGCAAAGAGCGGACTTTCCGCGCTTGCCTCCTCAAAAAGCTCTGTCGGATCCTCGTCGGACTCATGCTCGACGGAGTCGTATGCGGACTCCGCAAGGGCTTCCAACGCAGCGCATTCGGTCTTTGCCAACGGGCGCCGGGTGTCGGCGACGGGCCACACGTCCCAGCTCGGAGAAGAGGACGTGCCCGTGGGAGAGAACAGAAAAAGGGCGTCCTCGGCGATCTCACGCGACAGCGGAGTTGCGGTGCCGAGGCGACGCCACATGAGATCGTCGATGAGCCGTTGCACCGCCCCAGACTCTACGATTCGCTGGTCGACGGGTGCCGCGAACTCGCGCATCTCCCATTGAAAGTCGCTGGCGCTCGCGCAGGCGGCGGCGATTGCATCGGCGGGTTCGCGCCCGAAGGCCGCCACGCGAACCGAGGACTCGTCGTCGCGAGTTGACGTTTGAGAGGGACTCCCGGCATGAAGCTGGACGATGAGCGCGACGTTGATGTCGCTTTCGATCCCACAGAGCGCATGGGTGATGCCCCTGAGAAGACGGGACTTGCCGGCACCGTTGAGCCCGTACACGACGTTTAGCCCAGGAGTCATTTGGAAGGGCTCATCCGTATGCAACAAGGAGTCATTAGGGAAGAGGAAGCCAACCAGAGATGATCGCACGGTTTCACGCTAGCGCCAGCGTGTGAGGACATGCGGCAGTGACGCAATCGCGCCACGGCGACCGCCCTCAGCTGGATAACCCGCTCCCGGCCTCGAACCTAAAGAGCCAGCGCACTGACCTACAGCGCCTCCGATCACAGGAAAACCGACGGTCGCTCACAGGAAAAGCAGGAACGCCACCCCGCCGCGATCCGCACCAGGGATAGTTCTGCCAACAGCCCACGGTGACCGGACGGTTGGGCCGTTGGCAGAACTGTT
>CALALQ010000125.1 GCA_937925595.1 uncultured Demequina sp.
TCCGCGCCGGTGCGCTGTCGGTCGAACCGGCCACCGGCACCGCGGTTGACGGTCGCCTCGAACTCAGGATTGGTTGCTACGCCCATACCCTTCTTGTACGCGGCTGATTCAGTCTCCGACAACGACAGTGAAGTCCGACGTCTCGTCTCTCGCTCAGGGATACTTCTGCTGCTTGGTCGCACCGGCCGTGCTGGACTGCGCGAAGGCGGACACGCATCGGGCCTGAACCTGGATGCTGTATGTGCCCGTCTTTGTGTTCGAGATGGTGTACGACTTCGAGGTGCCCCACGGTCCCCACTCATCGGGGTCCGGCCACGAGTCGGTGTTCGTCGTGAACCGGTGGCGCCAGTGGTACTGGGCCGTCGTCGAATCGGGGCAGGAAACCGCCGGGATTGTGCCCTTCACCGTTCCCGTTCCCGTGCTGGTAGTCAGTGCGGGGGAGTCGGGGGCGTCGATAGGGCGGATCTTCGCGGCGGCGTCTGTTGTCTTCACCGGGCCGTTGGAGTGCTGGGTCCAGCAGTAGATTTCCGTGCCGAGGACGTACTTCGTTCCCTGCGGGGTGTACTCCACTGAGTCCCACTGGTAAGCGACACCGTTCGTGAGGTCCTTGTACCCTGCGTACTTGACTGCACCTTCGTCCCACGTGCGGCGCAAGCGGCCCTTCACGTAGGTGTCGGTCGGGCAGCCGGCGACCGTTCCCTTGATCCAGCCCTTCTGAGAGGTGGCGTCCAGACCGTAGGTGATGCTGGTGAACGTCGGGGTGGTGGTGATGGGGCGGATGACCGCGTTGCTAACCTTCCAGCTCGACCAGGACGAGGACGCCCAGTTCGTCGTGCACTTGATACGTCCCTGCGCGTCGAGCTTGTAGCCTTCCTTCATCGTCGCCGCGTACGACTGGGCCGTCTGTGACGACGACCACGATGTGATGACATCCGACTTCGACTGGCGTCGCTGCTGCTCGTACGCGGTCGTCGTGCCTTCCGGGCACGTTCCGGTGATGGTGGACGTTGCCGTGCCGCTGCTGAGCGCGGTCGTGATGCTCGGGGTGGCCGGGGCGGCGATAGCGACAACGGACGATGCAGCCTTCGACGGGCCAGCCTCACCGGTGACGACATCGGTGACACAGCGGGCCTGAGCTTCCGATTCGTACTTCGCGCCCGGCTCTGGGCTGTTGACGGTGACGGAGTCGTCCGCCGCCCAGTCCGACCAGGACGACCAGGCGCTCATCGTCGCGGTCTGGGAGAACCGAGTGCGGAACCGGTATTCGGGCAGGCCTGCCTCGCAGTTCGCACCAGGGGCTTCGACCTTCGCTGTCCACGCTGACGCGGTCGACGATGCGGTGAGGGTGCCGATGCCGGCAGCGGGAATGGTCGTGTAATGGTCGAGGACACCGGCGGACACGACCGCGGACTCCTTGGACCCGTTGACACACTTCACCTCGACCTGGAAGCTGTACCGGGCGCCCGGCGCGCTCGTCTCGAACACGGCGGTGCGCAGGTCATCCCACTCACCCCATTCGCTCCACTCACCGTCGACTTCGGTGGTCGTCCAGCTGGACCGGAACCGGAACATCGCCGTCCCCGCCCCGCACGCAGCGCCCGTCTCCGAGATGATGAACTGGTTGCCGGACAGCCCGACAGACAGGACCGGCTCGGACGGGTCCTCAAGTTCGACGTTCACGACCTCGTCACAGACCTCATCGTGCACCTCCTCGTAGCTGCCGCCGACGACGGTCTCCCATCGGTTGGACGCCTGGCCGAGGAAGTTCCCGCTCGAGGACTGCAGCACCGCGCACCAGGCTTTCCCGAACCCGATGGACTCATCCGGACTCATCCCTGCGGGGATGTCGACTCGGGTGCTCCACGAGCCTTCCCGGTTCAGGTCATCCAGGTTCTCCGCGTAGCTGCCGTGGACGTCGAAGTACACCGCCTGCGCCTCACGGATGTTCGCCAGCTCATCAATGACGGCGGCGTCTTTTGCGGACGCGACCCAGCCGGGTACGGAAAGGACGCCGAACCCGGCGAAGGCCACGCCGGCGATCACGCCAGCCATGACCATGAAAGGGTTCGCCATGTGGGTCTCCTCGAAGTTACGGGCTGCTCGAGGTTTACCCTGCGGCGAATCGGGCCCGCCGCAGGGTTCAAGATGTGCCCGACCGCGAAGTGACCCAGATTTCTGTAACGACTGCGCATGTAGTGA
>CALALQ010000126.1 GCA_937925595.1 uncultured Demequina sp.
CCGTTTACGCATCCCACCGCGACGCCGACGGCAACCGCGATCAGCAACGCCATCCAGACGGGGAGACCGCTGCCCGCCACCAGCCCGATCGCGAGGACCGAGACGATCGCGGGGATGCCACCGACCGACAGGTCGATGCCTGCGCCGATGATGACGAAGGTCATCCCGAGCGCCATCACCCCGAGGGTCGAGGCCTGCAGCAACAGGTTGAGGAGGTTGGTTGTCGTGAGGAACGTCGGGCTCAGGAGCGAGAGCACCACGCCGAAAATGAGGACGACGACGATGAGGCCCTGGTCCTGGAGCAGTCGCGCCGGATCGAATCGACGCCGGGCGGGTGCGACGGTGGTGGTGTCCATGGCGGGTGCGCCGTCGGTGGTGCGAGTCATGCGGCTGTCCTTTCAGCATCGCCGGTGGCGATCGAGATGATTCGCTCCTTGCTGGCCTCTGTGTGGTCAAGTACGTTCACGAGCGCCCCCATCCGCATCACACCAAAGCGGTTCGCGACGGGCAGACATTCGTCGAGGTCGCTCGAGATGAGCACGACCGCGGTACCCTCCTCGGCGGCGCGCGTGATCAGTGCGTAGATCTCCGCTTTGGCAGCAACGTCGATGCCCTTGGTGGGTTCGTCCAAGATGAGAACAGCGCATTCCCGATTCATCCAGCGGGCAAGAATGGCCTTCTGCTGGTTGCCGCCGGAGAGGTTGCCGATCTCGGTCTCGGGCGATCCGGCTCGAATGTCGAGGTCGGCGAACGACTTCCGCGCGATCAGGCGGTCCCGCCGCATGCTGACGATGCCGAGGCGCGAGATGAAGCTCAGCAGGGAGACTGAGATGTTCTCTCGCACACTGAGGATCGGGAAGATGCCGTCGAGCTTGCGCTCCTCCGGAACCAGCCCGATGCCCGCCGCGATGCCCGCCGCTGCGCTGGTGAGAGTGATCTTCCGATCGTTGACCCAGACCTCGCCAGCGTCGAGACGGTCGATGCCGAAAATACTCCGGGCCACCTCGGTTCGCCCAGAACCTTCGAGGCCGACTAGTGCGAAGATCTCGCCGGCGCGCACGTCAAAGCTCACCCGGCGCACCCGTCGGCCGCGACTGATACCGCGCACGGACAACACCGTTTCGCCGAGTTGCTCGTTCACGCTGGGCAGGGCGCGAACGTCACGACCGACCATTGAGCGCACCATGCGCTGTGTGCTGAACTCGGTCGCCGGCCCGCTTTCGACCGTGCGCCCGTTGCGCATGACGGTGATGCGGTCGGCCAGCCGCTGCACCTCTTCGAGGTTATGGGAGACGTAAAGGATCGCGAGCCCCGAGGCGCGGAGCCGATCGATCGTCTCAAAGAGCCGTTCTCGTTCGCCGAGCGAGAGCGCCGTGGTCGGTTCGTCGAAGATGAGGATGCGCGCGTGCTGAGCGAGGCCGCGGGCGATCTCGACCATCTGGCCGACGGCGGGGGAGAGCATTCGAGCTGGCTGCCGGAGATCAACGCCGGTGATCAGGGGGTCGAGCGCGGCCCCGGCGCGCTGGTGCAATTCATTTCGGCGGACCCACGGGCCCTTGGGGGCCCAGTCGGGCAGCACGACATTCTCGGCGACCGAGAGGTCGGGGATGAGCTGGCGCTCCTGGTGGATCGTTGCGACGCCGCTGGCGCGCGCGCTTGCCACGGAGTGATGCACAGGCGCGCCCAATATCTCCACGGTCCCGGAGTCGGGCGTGTAGTAGCCCGAAAGCACCTTGATGAGGGAGGATTTCCCAGCGCCGTTCTCGCCGATCAGCCCATGGACCTCGCCGGCGTAGAGGTCGAGCCTCGCATCGGCGAGGGCGACCACCCCGGGGAAGCGCTTCACAACACCTTCGATGTGGACGACGGGGTCCGACGGAGTTACGACGCCCACGTCGACCGCCACTGCCTCAAGAAGTGGAGGCCGTCGCGCGCCAGGTCGTCCGGCGAGGGGGCCAGCTGGCGCCAAATCGACGCCGCTGTTGCGATGATCTCGTTGTCGGGTGTGAACGTCTCGATGGACATCGCACCCTGGTAGTCGATATCACGCAGCACCTTGCCGTACGCGGCCCAATCGATGTGGTCCTCACCGGGAGTGCCGCGATCATTTGCGCACACCTGCATCGCGCGGAGTCTTGGCGCAGCCGAGCGCAACGCCGCGGCCGGATCCTTTTCCTCGATGTTCGCGTGATACGTGTCGAAGAGGAGACCGACCGACTCCTCGGGCAACGGGTCGATTGCCTCGAGCAGCTGTTCGGTCGTGTTGATGAACGAGGTCTCGTAGCGGTTGAGGGCCTCCACCGCGAGCACGACGCCGGCCTCGCCAGCGACATCGGCGACCGGCTTCATGTTCTCGGCATAGTCACGCAGCAGGTCCCGGCGCTCGTCGGCGGTGAGACGCCAGGTGCGGCCCACCGCGGTGTACATCGGCCCGCCGACGATCCGGGCGCCGACGATGCCTGCCACGTCGACACAGTGCTTGTAGAACTCTTGCGTCCGCGCAATCTCGTCCTCGCTTGCAGCGACGAGGTTGCGTCCGGGCGGCACGACGGCTGACACGGCCGGTTGGATTCCGTGCTCGCGCACGAGCTCGGCGGCGAGTTCCGGGTCCCAGTCGCCGGGGTTCTCCAGAACGAGCTCGACGGTCTCGAAGCCCCAGCCGGCTACCCGGGGGATGATGGTGCGAAGGCCGTCGTCGGTCAGGGGG
>CALALQ010000127.1 GCA_937925595.1 uncultured Demequina sp.
TCGTGCCAGTCGCCCGTGCGGCCGACCTCGAGGTCATCAGAACCGCGCGTGAGCACCTGCGGCCGCCGGCAAAGCCCGTCGCGGCTTCGCCAGGCGCGAGCCGGATCGATCTCCATGCCGCCCTGATTCACCGTCCGCTCGAGAAGGGAGCGCAGCCCGATGTCCCAGGTTTCTAGCGCGAAGGCGTCCGTTCCCCGGCAAAGGCAGAAGATGGAGAGTCTGCTCTCGGTGGACGAGGTTGCCGAGTTCCTCGGCATTCCGGTGGCGACCCTCTACCAGTGGCGACACAAGGGCGCCGGCCCTGAGGCCTATCGCGTCGGCCGGCACCTCCGGTACGAGCCGGCCGCTGTGCGCGCATGGCTGGACGAACATCTGGCGGATCGCCATGGCCCACGTTGAACGGCGCGAGCGCCGCGGGAAAAACGGCCAGGTCCTGAGGTCCTACCGCGTCCGCTGGCGCGGTCCGGACGGCAAGGAGCGCAACAAGAGCTTCAAACGCAAGGTCGACGCAGACCGCTTCGCGGCCACGATTTCAGCCGATCTCGTGCGCGGTCAGTACGTCGACCCTGACGCGGGCAAGATCCTCTTCGAGACCTACGCCCGGAAGTGGCTCGCGGCCCAAACCTTCGATGAAGGCACCCACGTCGCCGTCGAGCTCAGGTTCCGCCTGCACGCGTTTCCGGTGCTCGGGAAACGGAATCTGAACGACATCCAGCCATCGACGATCCAGGGCTGGCTTCGCACGCTCACGGATCTCGCGCCGTCCTATCGACTGATCATCTTCGCGAACGTGTCGACGGTCTTCACGGCGGCGGTCGACGACGCCCTGATCGTCGCGAACCCGTGTCGAGCGCGGTCCGTCCGCCGCCCGAAGCGCGGGCACCACAAGGTCGTGCCCTGGACCCGGGATCGAGTGCTCGCCGTCCGCGACGAGTTGCCGCCGCGCTACCAACTCATGGTCTGGCTCGGTGCCGGACTCGGCATGCGGCAGGGCGAGATCTTCGGACTCTCCCCCGAGGACATCGACATCGACCGTGGTGAGGTGCACGTTCGGCGCCAGGTCAAGCTGGTCGGCAACAAGCAGATGTTCGGCCTGCCGAAGGGACGGAAGGTCCGAGACATTCCGCTGCCCGACGCGGTCCTGGAGGCGATCAACGCGCACATGACCGCCTACCCACCTATCGAGGTAACGCTCCCGTGGGACAGGACGGATGGGAAGCCCACGACCTTCTCGTTACTCCTGTACAGCCGCGAGAAGAAGGCGCTGGGCCGGAACTACATCAACACGTTCATCTGGAAGCCGGCGCTGAAGCGAGCGGGGGTGCCCATGACACGCGAGAACGGCAGCCACGCTCTCCGGCATTTCTACGCCAGCACAGCGCTCCATGAAGGTGAGTCGATCAAGGCCCTGAGTGAATACCTCGGTCACGCCGACCCAGGCTTCACCCTGCGCACCTACACCCACCTCGTCGAGGACAGTGCCGAGCGCACCAAGCGCGCCGTCGACGCCGTGTTCGGGCACCAGACGCCGGAGCCCGACCCAGACGACGCAGACAACGCAGAACCAGACGAAGGCCTCACGGAGGACGATGAGCCAGACGAGGGCGACGACGATGATGTCTGAGCACGCGGGGTTTGGCTTCATGACCGTGGCCAGAGCCGTGAAAGGGTCAAACTGGGATCGAACTGCCGTCGCCGGCGCGTGTCGCGACTCGGTGACGTGCGGCCACGGCGCGGCCCACGAGCCCTGAAATCGAGCGTTTGAGCAGGTCAGGGGCCACCCGGCGTCAGAACTACGACATCTAACCGGGCCTCCGGCTGCGGTCATTCAGCAACGCTGAACGACCACAATAAACAGCCTCTGACCTGCACAAACGCCGTCGAGCGACCCCGTGGTCGCTTGGCGGCGTTTGCTGTTGGTAGCCGCCCGTCTGTTACAAATCTGGTACAAATTTGGCGAACGCCATCTCCCGCCACACGATCCTCAGGCCCACATCCAGGTAGGTCGCTGCGTCGCACTCCGCCCGGGTCCGCAGCCCGAGCCGCCAGCGTCGCATCCGGCGGTTCGGGGATCACGGCTGCGCTTCCCCCGCCGACTTGCCGCCACGTCACCTGCATTGAGGTGATCGCTCCCATGCCGCCGTTGGACATAGGTGCCCGTAGACCAACTGTCCGTCAGTGCCGCAAGGAGGGGCTTGATGATGGCAACGAACTCGAACGTGCCGGCTGTGGAACCGGGAATCTTTGGCCCTCGACGGCGCGGGAACGGTGGCAGCCGGGCACCCAGGCTGGTCGAGGCCCAAGAGCTGTGGGACATCGACGACGTCGCGTCCTACCTGGGCGTGACCAAGCAGACGATTTACTCCTGGCGGACGACCGGCTACGGCCCGGCAGGCTTTCGCATCGGCAAGCACCTGCGCTGGCGGGCAGCAACCGTGATCAATTGGACGGTGCGGCTCGAGGAGAACCGGTGAGACCGAGAAACCGCCGGCTTCGGGCGGAATCGGTTCCAGCGCCACCATGCCGCAGACGCTCATCAGCGTTGCTGGTCGCCCGGTCGGACTCTGCCAAGGACAGCTATGGCCAGCATCAGTCCCGGTAAGCCAGCACACGACGGGCGCCCTCGCTACGTGGTGAACTATCGAGATCCCGAGGGGCGGCAGCGCCGCAAGACCTTCAGGCGCAAGGCCGAGGCGGTCGCGTTCCGCAACATGAATCGCCCCGCGCTCGTTGCCTTCTTGGATATCCCGAAGCTGGCGAAACTCCCTTTGGCACCGGCGTAGGCTTGGCTTGACTGACCGGAGATGAGGCCTCCATCCGGACACCACTGTGCCGGTCGAGAGGCGGACGTCATGTCGACGTCGAACGGTCCTATTCTCGCTTGGATTCCTATTCCGAGCCGTCTTCCGCTACGGCTTCGCATGGTCGAGCGCCCAGGCAAAGCCCATCTGGACGGGGGGTGGTGGCCCCAGACCCGTGAGCTGGCCGTGGAATTGGCGGACTTGGTCGAGCACATCCTTGCGCAGTCGGGCCGGGTGGTCCGCGCGTTGGTTTCGCCGCCCGACTGGGATTCCACGCCACGCATCGTTCCGGTCACGGGTCGCTACGTGAAGGTCGGCACGTTCCCACGCGACGATACCCACCTCGTCCTGCTCAAGACATCGGACAGGCGCACGCTCTACGTCCTGGTTGTTCCGCCCGGGTTCACCCGTGACCAAGGCGACGAAGCCCTCCGGGCGTCGGCCGAGCCCGGGAATGACCATACGGCCACCGAAGTCCTCCGCGAGGTGGCCGGCCGCCCGGACCTCGATCCCGGCGGACACTGGAGCGACGACGGCGGTTCGTGGTGGGGACCAGAGGCGGGTAAGCCTTCGTCGCGAATGGGTGCGTGACCGTGGGCTACCTGATGCTCTATGGGAACGGCTGGACCCAACGCTGGGCGATCGCCCCGGGGACGGAGGATGACATCCGAACCCAGATAGCCCAGATCGGTGCGCCCGCCACCGGGCAACTGACGGTGGTCGATCCCGGTTCCGATTCCGAAGTCACACTGTGGGTGGCGTGGGCGCTGGTCGCCGCCGCGGTCGTGCTTGACGGAGCGCCCCGATCGGACGACGGGTCCTCAGGGGAATACGCCTGATGGGACTCCGCCGCCGTGAACCCGAAGGGGCAACAACGAAATTCGTCATCGAGACGAATCTGGCGAGCAAGCCCGCGTGGTGGCTGCTCGACGACGACGATCGAGTCGTTGCCTGGGCCGGTCGGACGTACCTCAGTCTCGCTTACGCGGATCAGGCAGCCCATGACTTCCGGGTGAACGCCGATGACCCCGACTACCGGGTCCATTCCAAGACCGGTGCTCGTTGGCAGTGGACCGCCTGGCGACCGGAGGGGATCCGAGTCGCAGTTTCTGGCGACTGGTTCACCAGTGAAGCGGCTGCCCGCGCCGCGGCCCGACGAGTGCAGCAGCAGGCCTGCACCGCCATAGGCCCATGATCATGGGCGGCATCGTGCTACGTGTCCGGCTCGTCGGCGGCGACAGCATGGATGTCACCTATGAACACCCAGATGCGGCAAGCGACGCCGAGGTGATTAACCACGTCCTCGCCACGCTGTCGACCGACTCGGGCGTCCTACGCTGCAAGCACGGCGATCGGCTACTGGTGTTGTACGCGAGAGGCGTTTCTGCTGTGGAAGTAGCGCCACGGGGCGCCGTCCTGTGAACTGCTCACCCTCCAGCAAGCGGCACGTACTTCGCGCAACCCCATTCGGATCGGGTGGCGCGGAGGCCGGGAGCACGTTAGGACAGCAGGGTAGACTGGAGTTAATCACCTGCCGGGCCGGACTCGCCGAGTCCACGAGGGCAGATCGGAAGGTGGACGTCATGACGACGTCACCGACAGTTTGTATCTCATCGCAGACGCCGGGCGAGCGCGTGGCGCTGCGACTCCGCCTCGACAACAGCTTCCAATCGGGTCCGCTTGACGGGGCCTGGTGGCCCCAGTCCCGTGATCTTCAAGTCGAAGCCGCAGACCTCGTGGATCACTTTCCCGATCTGATCGGCCGGATCGAGCGGCTGCTGTTCTCCCGACCCGACTGGGACGCGGTCAGCGGCGCCCCGAGCATTCGCCGGATCCATGCCGCGCGCGGCGCGGTCAAAGTGGGCTCCTTCCCGAGCGACGACACCCACGTGATGATCGTCAAGATGTCTTCGGGGCAACGGCTCCGACTCTTGGTCGTCCCCAGCGATACCGAGCCGGGCCTCGCATCGAGGGTCATGCAGCAGGCAGCTGACGACCGCAACACCGAGTCGCCCAGCACGCTCCTCGGGTTGTCAGGACCGGACCAGAGCCACATCGGGGACGACGTCTGGGACGAGGATGCGGGCGGCCACGCACAAGGCCTGTAGTCGTCACGGAGGGGTCTTTTTGAGTACGACCGCGAGTCCCGGACGCCTCAGTCCCACAAGCGGCGATCGTGAGGCGGTCTTGATGGACACGTGCGGCAAAGCGAGGCTTGCGCTTACTACGACATATAAGAACAAGAGCTCGAACTCGGAGCAGAGGTTCCCCACGGATCCCGAAATGCCGAACTGGGCGGGACTCCACAGGTCATCCTGACGGGCCACCTGCTCCCGAACTGAGCGTGGCGCGGGCGTTGGCCCCGCCGAGAAGCCAGTCGTGCGGCGCACCCGCGCGGCTGGCTTCGTCTTTGCACCGCATCCGTTGGCTTAAGCCAGGGCGAGGAAGAGCTTCTCCATCTTCTTGGTGTCAACGCTGTTGGGTCCGCCCTCGGTCAGGCACTTCTCCAGGCCGCTGGCCACGAGTGCATAGCCGCCCCGGCTGATGGCCTTGTTGACGGCGGCGAGCTGTGTGAGGGCGTCCTCGCACTCCGAGCCGTCCTCAAGCATCCGGATCACCGAGGCGAGGTGTCCGTTGGCTCGCTTGAGGCGGGTGATGATCGCTTTGATCTCGTCAGGCTCGAGCCGCATCGGGGTCCTCCAGTTCACTGGTCAGGGTGCTCATCATCCCCGAGAGCCGCTCGCGCGCCTCGCGCGCCACGTCGGCGAGTGCCGGGCTGAACGCGGTCATGACGGCCGGGTCGAACACCTCGACCGTCGTCCCCTCGCCGCTCGCGGCGACGACGACGTTGCAGGGCAGCATCGTGGCGACCCTCGCATCGGCGATAAGTGCTTGGTGCGCCAGCGGTGGCCGGCACGCGCCGAGGATGATCCGCGGCTCGGTCTCGACGCCGAGCTTGGCCCGCAGCGTGGCGGCCATGTCGATCTCGGTCAGGACGCCGAATCCGGCGTCTGCGAGGAGGCCGCGTACGCGTTCGACGGTGTCGTCGTACGGCGCCGCGACGGTGGCGCTGAGCGTGAAGTCAGTCATCTCGTTCCCTTCGTCACGTCGGATTCTATATCCCCCCAGGGGGTTATGCTAACGTCGATGACATATCCCCCTAGGGGGTTCCGACCAGAAGGGTTCGACCACGGTGCAGACGACACACGAGTCCGTCGACGCACACGCGTCGGCGGCAACCGAAACCGGGCCGCTGGGCCGACTGGGAATCTGGGTGACCGAGCATCGGCGGTTTGTGACCGTGGCCTGGATCCTGATCGTCGTCGGCCTTGGGGTGTTCGCGCCCGCCGTGGAGAAGAACCTCTCCGGTGCCGGGTGGCAGGCCGATGGGTCGGAGTCGGTCGCGGTGCGCGAGCTCGCCCAGGACCACTTTGGCGGCAATGCCAGCCACGCGATCCAGGTCGTGGTGCACAGCACCGACGGTCCGGTCACCGAGGGCGACGGCAAGGACGTGCTCGCGACGGTGACCCGCACACTCGGGGAGGAGCCGCGACTCGCCGAGGTCATCGGCCCGATGCCCGGCGTCAGCCTGTCGGAAGACGGTCAGACCGCGATCGTCCTCGCGGGAGCCGGCGTGGACACCAACGAGATGGTCCGGGTCGCCACGGACCTCAAGGAAGGGCTCCAGGACCTGTCCACCGACACCGTGCAGGTGAACCCCACCGGCTCATCGCTGTTGTGGTCGGACTTCAACGAGGCCAACCTCGAAGCCATGCTCACCTCGGAGATGATCTCCTGGCCGGTCACGCTGGCGATCCTCGTGCTGGCCTTCGGTGCATTGGTCGCAGCTGGCCTGCCGCTGATCCTGACCCTCGCCGGCCTGGTCGCCTCGGCCGGGTCGCTGGTGCTGATCAACGAACTGGTGCCTGTCTCCATCTGGGCGATGAACTTCGCGATGATGTTCTCCCTCGCCCTGGGCATC
>CALALQ010000128.1 GCA_937925595.1 uncultured Demequina sp.
CCTTAGCGATGTCGGTGTTCTCGTCGGTGAGGACCGCCTGAACCACCGCGTCGAGCAGACCGTAGAGCTGCTGTGCCTCCACCTTGGGCTCGGCGACGATCGTGTACCCGTCGGCGGTGACCGCGTCCTGGTAGGGCGCGATGTTCGCCAGCGGCACGTTCACGTCGGGCTGAATGGCGTCGAGGTACGAGGCGTACAGCTGCTCGTTGACCAGCGGAAGACCGACGCTCGGCACCGGAGCGCCGTCGGCGGCACGGCTGGCGGCCTCCTGCTTGGCGAAGTCGAGGTCGGTGTAACGGTTCAGGTAATAGAAGGTCGTCCACTCGACCGCTGCGGCGGTCTCGGCCTCGGTCGCCGTCGGCTTCACGACGTTGACCGCCCCGCCACCGAGATTCCCGAGGCTGTCGGACGTCGGGGGCAGCGGGCGCAGGCCGAAGTCGTCGGGCTTCATCCCGTTGGTGATGACGAGTGGGCTGTACCAGCCCGAGGCCCCCACCATGATGCCGTAGGCGCCGGAGGCGAAGAGGGGAGCCACCGCGTTGAAATCGAGGAGGTAGTTCTCGCCGACCGCGTCGGCACTCCACCGCAGCTTCTTCAGCATGGTCAGCGCGTCGACCACACCGGGGGAGTCGAGCGTTGCCGTGACGTTGTCGCCGTCGACCTCCTCGATGAGGCTGCCGTAGGTCGCCGCGATCGCGGCGGTCGTCCAGCCGCCCTGGTTCGTGGTGGCGAGGGGGGCGTAGCCGGCGGCATCCGTCTTCTGGCTGATCTGCGTCGCGGCCTTCACCACGTCGTCCCAGGTGGATAACGGCGTGGTGTCCGGGTCCAGGCCGGCCTTCTCGAAGACGGAGCGGTTCAGCAGGAGACCGAGCGTGTAGGCCTCGGTCGGGATTCCGTAGTAGGCCCCCTGCCCGTCCTGCACACCGACCGTAGTCGCCGGGTTCAACACCTTCAGGGCATCGTTCGTCTCATAAGCGGAGGAGATGTCCTTCACCTGCTGGCGCGAGATGAGGCCCTGGAGCTCGGTCAGGGGGACCGAGATGACGATCGGCAGCGATCCGCCCGCGAGCTGGGCAGCGAAGGTCTGGGGGTCCCAGGTCGTTTCGCTCGCCTCGATCGTGATGTCGGGGTGGGCTGCCTCGAAGGCGTCGACCTTCGAGAGGAAGACCTTTCGTGCGGCTTCGTTCGACGCGGGCGGCAGGTTGCCGACGGTCAGCGTGACAGGACCAGAAGCCTCGGGGGCGGGCGCGGTGCCCGAGCATGCGCTCAAGACGAGAGCGCCGAGAACCATCGAGGTCAGCGCGAGGACCCGGCGTCGGGATCGACGGGTGCGGCGCGGGCTGCTGTTCATTTCATCTCCTTCGATGTACGCAAACTTTGTTCGCGTTGGTGCGACCCTGACTGTACATACGATACTTTTATGCGTCAATTGCTCTTCAAGGAGAAACCTCGATGACCTCTGCAACGGTGCTGAGCTGGCGAGCCGGCGAGCTCGACCTCACCCTTCACTCCTCGGCCGACCAGGCCGTCACGGCCTCGATCAGGGCGGCAGACGCCCCCGTCGACGCCACCGCCGCCCACCCGATCGTCGAGGTCTTCACGACCTCGGAGCACCGCTCCCGCGCCGCGCTCGGCTACATCGGCTCGGTCTGCGGCGAGCGGCTGCGGTACCTCGACCACGCGCGGTCGGACGACGAGCTGCGGGTGCGCCAGCGCGATGCCCTGCTCGGTCTCGTCGTGGAGACGCGCTGGCGCTCCCGCGGCCCGCGCGGGCTGCAGGTCGACCACCTGATCCGCAACGACGGCACGCGACCGGTCGCCCTCGCAGCGGTGCCCTCGCTGAGCGTGGCCACGCCGGCATCCGCCCGCACCGGTCGCTACGCCCTCACCTGGGGAACCAGCGAGTGGCTCGGCGAGGGCGCCTGGCAGCGGCGGCCGCTGGCCGATCTGCTGCGCGACCTCTCGCTGCCCGCGCATGGCCAGGACGCACGCGGGCGCTTCGCCGTCACGAGCCGGGGCGGATGGTCCACCGGCTCGGTTCTGCCGACGGGCATCCTCGAGGACGAGGAGGGGCCGACACTCGCCTGGCAGATCGAGGTGACCGCCGGATGGAGCTGGGAGCTCATCCAGCTGCGGGATGCCACTGCGCTGCGCGTTCTGGGCCCGACCGACGCCGAGCACCAGGCCCGCGTCATCCTCGCGCCCGGTGAGGAATTCCGGACAGCACCGGCGGGGCTGGCCGTCGGGCGCGACCGCGACGACGCCGTCGCCGCCCTGACCACTTACCGGCGTGCGCTGCGGGTGCGTCGATCGGTCGACGAGGCGCTGCCCGTCGTCTACAACGACTACATGAACACACTGATGGGGCAGCCGAGCACCGAGGCACTGCTCCCCCTCATCGCGCACGCGGCGCGCGCGGGGGCGGAGTACTTCTGCATCGACGCCGGCTGGTTCACCGACGAGACGTCGTACTGGACCTCGATCGGACGCTGGCGCGAAGCGCCGACCCGATTCCGCGGTGGTCTGCGCAGCGTCCTTGACGAGATCCGCGCACACGGCATGAGGCCGGGGATCTGGCTCGAACCCGAGATCGTGGGCGAGGACTCCGACATCGTCGCCGAGTTCCCCACCGAGGCCTGGATGCAACGCGACGGCCACCCCATCGTCGAACAGGGTCGCCGCCACCTCGACCTACGGCATCCCGCCGCCCGCGCGCACCTCGACGACGCGGTGGACCATCTCGTGCGCGAGTACGGCATCGACTACTTCAAGCTCGACTACAACATCGACCCCGGGGTGGGCACCGATCTCCGGACCGACCCCGGGGCCGGACTCCTCGCCCACGGACGCGCGCTGCGCGAGTGGCTGCTGACCGCTCAGGAACGGCATCCCGACGTCCTGTTCGAGAACTGCGCCTCGGGGGCGATGCGGATGGACTACGCCCTCCTGTCGGTCGCGCACATCCAGTCGACGAGCGATCAGCAGGATGCCGTCACCGGTGCCGTCATCGCGGCAACAGCGCCGCTCAGCATCGCGCCCGAGCAGGCGGGCAACTGGGCCTACCCGGCCGCGGAGATGTCCGACGGCGAAGTGCACACGACCCTCGTCTCCGGCCTCCTCGGCCGCCTCTACCTCGCGGGACACCTCGACCGGCTCTCGGACGCCCGGTTCGCCCTGGTCCAGGACGCCGTGCGCCTGCACCGCGAGGAGCGGCTGCGCCTCGACCGGTCCGTGCCCGTATGGCCCCTCGGCATCCCGCAATGGAGCGACGACCTGCTCGCGCTCGGTCTCGCCGATGGCGGCCGCACGTTGCTCGGCGTCTGGACGCGCGGCGACGGTGGCACGGTCACCGTCCCGACGCGCGGCAGCGTCCGGCAGGTGTTCCCGTCCACCACGGCGTGGCCGATCCGGACGGAGGACGACGGTTTCGCCCTGACCGTGCCCGCCGGACCGGATGCCGCGGTGTTCGTCGTCGAGTCGGGGGAGTGACGCGTGCCGTTCATCGACCTCCCGCTCGCCGACCTGCAGCGCCTCACCCCCGTCGACCCCGCGCCGGAGGACTTCGACGCCTTCTGGGCTCGCACGCTCACCGAGGCGCGCGCCACCGGCGGCACCGTGGAGCTGGCTCACCCCCCCACGGCCATCGAAGCATTCCGCGTCTTCGACGTCCGCTTCCCCGGATTCGGCGGCGATCCCATCGGGGGCTGGGTGATCGCGCCGCGCGAGCCCCGGGGCCCGGCGATGGTCGCCTTCCAGGGCTACAACGCCGGACGCGGCGACCCCGTGCAGTGGCTCGGCTGGCCGAGCGCCGGCTTCACGACGCTCGTGATGGACACGCGCGGACAGGGAAGCATCCCGACCTACCCCGGCGTCACCCCCGACCCGCACGGCCACGGCCCCGCGACCCCGGGGCTGGTGACCCGCGGCCTCGAGAGCCCCGAGACGTACTACTACCGCCGCGTCTTCACCGACGCCGTCCGTGCGGTGGACGCCGTACGCACGCTCGACGGGGTCGACCCGGAACAGGTCGGGGTCGTCGGCGGAAGCCAGGGCGGCGGGATCGCCCTCGCGGCAGCCGGACTCAGCGACGGCATCACTGCCGCGCTCATCGACGTGCCGTTCCTGTGCGACTTCCGCCGTGCAGTGGGGCTGACGGGCGCCGACCCCTACGAGGAGATCGCCCGCTATCTCGCCGCGCACCGCGGGTCGCACGACACGGTGTTCCGGACGCTGTCGTATTTCGACGGCATCTCGTTCGCCGCCCGCGCCACGGCGCCGGCGCTCTTCTCGGTCGCGCTGCAGGATGCCATCTGCCCTCCCTCCACGGTCTTCGCCGCCTTCAACGCGTATGGCGGCCCCAAAGAGATCGATGTCTTTACCTTCAACGGGCACGAAGGCGGCGGCGCGATGCAGTGGCAGCGGCAGGCGGCCTTCGTCCGAGCGCAGCGAGGCGAGTAGTGACCGCTCTCACACCGGACGACTGGGCACCGGCATCCTTCGTCTCCGCCCCGACCGATCTCCTCACGCCCGCGATCTCGCGAACCGTCGTGCTCGATCGACCTCTCAGCGCCCTCCGCTCGGCGAGCCTGCGCTGGACGGCGCGCGGGATCGTCGAGGCGCGTATCGGCGGGCTGCCGGTTACCGATGCCCTGCTCGTGCCGGGCTGGACGGCCTACGAACGGCGCCTGCGCTATCGGGAGGACGATGTGACGGCCTTGATAGCCGCCATCTTCTCCCTCGATTTCCAGCTCGGTCCCGGCTGGTATTCGGGACGTCTAGGCTTCCGCGGGCAATCGGGGATCTACGGTTCGCGTCCCGCTGTCATCGCCCGACTCGAGATTCTGTACGCCGACGGACACCGGCAGATCATCGCGACCGACGACACGTGGGAATGGCGCGCAACCGGAGTGGTCAGCGCCGATCTCTACGACGGCCAGGTTACCGACGCACGCCGTTCTGCGACGCCCGTCGCCGGCAGGGTGGTGGGGGCCGAGCCCGATGCCGCAATCCTCGAACCCCATCTCACTCCCCCGGTGCGCCGCACGCAGACGATCTGCCCCGTACGATCGTGGCGAGATGAAGACGGCACGCACCTCGTCGACTTCGGGCAGAATCTCGTCGGTTTCGTGCGCGTCGAGGCCGCCGGGGTCGAGGGCCACACCATCACTGTTCGCCACGCCGAGGCGCTCGAGAGTGAGAAGCTAGCGCTGCGCCCCTTGCGGTCGGCCCGGGCTACCGACACGCACGTCCTCAGCGGCGGACACGACGTTTTCGAGCCGACGATGACGCTCCACGGCTTCCGCTACGCCGAGGTCGAGGGCTGGCTCGACTCCTTCGCGCCGATCGAGCAATCGGTGACGGCGGTGATCGTGGGGTCCGACCTCGATCGCATCGGGCATTTCACCTGCTCGGACCCGGCACTGAACCGCCTACACGAGAACGTGGTGTGGGGGCTTCGCGGAAACTTCGTCTATCTCCCGACTGACTGCCCCCAGCGCGACGAGCGGCTCGGATGGACAGGCGACATCGCGGTCTTCGCACCGACCGCCGCCTTCCTCTTCGATGTTCACGAGTTTCTCCTGGACTGGCTCCGCGATGTCGCGATCGAGCAGGAACTGAACGGCGGCCGCGTCCCGCATCTCGTTCCCGACATTCTGAAGCATCTCGACGACCCGGGAGATCTCCCTGCCGCGGATACAGCGATCTGGGGCGACGCCGCAGTGTGGGTGCCGTGGGCACTCTGGACCGCCTACGGCGACGTGACCGTGCTGCGGGCACAGTTCACGTCAATGACGGCCCACGGCGAGCGCGTGGTGCGTCTACTCTCGCCCGAGGGGGTGTGGGCGGGTGGCTTCCAGTTCGGCGACTGGCTCGACCCGATGGCGCCACCCGACGACCCGTTCCGCTCCCGGGCCGACACCGGCGTCGTGGCGACCGCCTGTGCGTTCCGCACGTTCGCCACGCTCGCGGAGGCAGCCGACGTGCTTAGCGATGAGATCGCTGCCTCGCGATGGCGCTTACGCGCTCAAGCGGCGCGGGACGGCTTCCGTCGCATGTATGTACGCGACGATCGAATCCTCTCCGACTGCGAGACGGTCTACGCCCTCGCAATCAGCTTCGGCCTCCTGGATGATGCCGACGAAGCGGCCGCGGGCCGCCGACTCGCCGCGCTGGTCGAGGCATCCGGCTTCCGCGTCATGACGGGATTTGCGGGTACCCCATATCTGCTGGAGGCGCTCACCCGCACCGGGTACTCCGATCACGCCGCCCGCGTCCTGCTGCAAACCGAGATCCCCTCCTGGCTATATCCCGTGACGATGGGAGCCACGACGATCTGGGAGCGCTGGGATTCGATGCTGCCCGACGGCTCCATCAACCCCGGCGAGATGACCAGCTTCAACCACTACGCGTTCGGAGCGGTCGCCGACTTCCTCCACCAGCGTGTGGGCGGCATCGCTCCCGCCGCGCCGGGCTACGCCGAGATCGAGGTGAAGCCGCTTGTCGGCTTCGCGGGCCTGACCCGGGCCGAGACGTCACTCGAGACGGCCCGCGGACGCGTCCGGGTGCGGTGGGAGCAGTTGGATGGACTCGACACTCTCGAGATCGACGTCCCCGATGGTGCTTTCGCGCACGTCGACGCCACCTGGGACACAAAAACGCCGCTCTCCGCCGGTGTGCACGTCCTGACCCGCAACACCTCCGCCTGAACCACTGGCGAGTGGAGCGCTAGACAACGAGCAGAACACTGCTCATCAAACGAGCCCGTAGTCGGCAGCTCGAACAACTATGGAACGTGCGGGGCTCGATCAGAAGTTTCGTTCGAGGTGCCGCGAACTTTGCTGCCTGCAGCGATACCAGCGATAGGTGCCGAGCTCCGAAAGATAACCAGCGCCGAAGCACCCGCTTTCAGTCGAAGCGTGATCTGATGCTCGGCCAGCATTCGACGATGATCGAGATAAAACGCCCGGTAAGACACGCATTCACGTGTCCGACCGGGCGTCCAGTCGGTGGACCTGAGGGGATTCGAACCCCTGACCTCCTCGATGCGAACGAGGCGCGCT
>CALALQ010000129.1 GCA_937925595.1 uncultured Demequina sp.
GGCCGTGGCGGAAGCGCCAGGACTCGGTGCCGGTGTCGATGATGTGGGCGCGGTGGGTGAGCCGGTCAACGACGGCTTTGGCCAGGCGGGCGTCGGGAAAGACCTTGGTCCATTCGCCGAACGGGAGGTTGGTGGTGACGATCAGCGAGCCGCGTTCGTGGCGTTCGGAGAGCACTTGGAAGACCAGTTCGGCGGCGCCGTCGGGCAGGGCGAGGTAGCCGAGTTCGTCGACGACGACGAGTTCGGTGCGGGCGTAGCGGGCGACGACGCGTGCGAGCTCGCGGCGTGATTGGGCTTCTTGGAGTTCGTTGGCGAGCCCGGCGAGCGTGGTGAAGCGGACCCTGCGGCCTTGTTGGCAGGCGCAGACCGCCAGCGCGGTGGCGAGCATCGTCTTGCCGGTGCCGCTGTCGCCGATGAAGATCACGCTCTCGCGATCGGTGATCCAGGCGCCTTCGGCCAGCGCGGCGATCGTGGCTTGCGGGACCGACGGGTTGTCGGCGAAGACGAAGTCTTCCAGGCGTTTGATCTGTGGGAAGCGCGCGTCGATCAGGCGCCGGCGTTCGCGGCGCTCGGCGCGTTCTTGGTGCTCGGCTTCCAGCAGCGCGCCGAGGTAGGCGACCGGGGTCTGTTGCTCGCGCAGCGCTTCTTCGGCCAGGGCGCGGAAGCGGCGACGGACGGTCGGGAGCTTGAGCTCGATCGCGTGCGCTTCGATCAGCGCTTCCAGGGCCGCGGTCTGCGCGTTGCGCGCCAGGGTCATCGAGTGCCTCCGAGCAGTTGGTCGTAGTCGGCGAGGTCGGGCGCGGGCCGTGCGTGCGCGGCCAGGCGTGGCGCGAGGTCGGTCAGCGGCGCCGCGGTGTTGGCGCGGTCTGCGCGGCGGGCCAGGACCGCGACTGCGCGGCCGTCGATCGCGCCCGCGGTCAAGGCGCCGCGGACCGCGAGTTCGACCCGGTCGGGCCCGTGTTCGCGGCAGAGCAGCAACACGTCGACCATCTGCGCGGCGGCGTGTGAGCGGCCGTAGCGGCCGGTCAGCGCGGCCCAGAGCTCGTCAAAGCAGGCGGGCCAGGCGCCGCGGTCGCGTTCTTGGGCGAGCGCGACCGAGTGCTGCAGGCCGCCGGGCTTGCGCGCGAGCAGCTCGAGGTAGTGATCGAGCTGGGCGCTGGTGGCGAACTTGCCGTGCAAGCGCTCGTGACGCGCGACGACCCGTCCGTCGTGGCTGATCGTGATCTCGCTGGCGCCGACGCGTGCGGAGACCTTCAGCCCGGCCAGCGCGACCGGGACCGAGTAACGGTTCTGGCGGACCGTGACCAACGACTTCTGATCCACTCGCGGGGACGCGGCCTCGGCCGAGTCAAACGCCTCGGCAGGCAGCGCGCGCAGCAACGGCCGCTCGATCACCCACGCCTGCCGGATCGTGCCCGCATGCCCGGTGATCCGGCGCGCCAGGTCAGCTTCGCAGCCCGCCAGCAGCAGCGCGTTGAGCTCGGCGAGGCCGTCCAGGCTCGGGACCGGGACCAGATGATTGCGGCGGAAGCGTCCGACCTCGCCCTCGACACCGCCCTTCTCGTGCGCGCCCTCGATGCCAGGCGTGGTGAACTGCGACTCAAACAAGTAATGCGAGCGCAGCGCGACGAATCGGTCGCTCTCGACGCGCCGCCGGCCCTTCAGCACCTGCTTGACCGCCGACTTCAGATTGTCGTAGCGGACCGTCGCGAACACTCCGCCGAACCACTCCAGCGCCTGGACGTGCAGTTCCAGGAACGCCTGCTGGGTCTCCACCGGCGACGCCTGACAGAACGTCGCCCCGGAGAACGACGCGCGCATCACGAACAGATGCACCGTCACCCGCTCGCCCGCCAGGTCGACCTCCGCCTGGCCCCAGTCGACCTCGCCCGTCGCGCCCGGCTCGTGATGCTGCGGGACGAACACGTCCCCAGCCGTCCAACCCATCTCGCGCCGGCGTGCCCGCACGTAATCGCGGACCGTCGTCTGTGCGACGTCCGCACCGTGCTCATCGACCAGCCGCGACCACACCCGCTTGGCCGTGTGGCGCTGCTTGCGCGGCGCATCCAGATCGTCCCTGAGCCACTGATCGATGATCGCCCGATACGCGCCCAGCTTCGGCGCCGGCCGGCCCTGGGGCGCCCGCTTCGCGGGCGGCACCGCCGACGCCAACGCCTGCCTCACCGCCCGGCGGTGCACCCCATGCCGCGCCGCCAACGCCCGGATCGACAGCCCTTCCCGCGCGTGATCGCGCCTGATCTGCTCGAACTGCTCCACCCTCGAACCCACCCCTCCGTGCCCCCGATCAGCGCCCGCGATGAGCGCCAACCGTCAAGCCACGATCGGACGGAGGTGGTCCCACTTCAAGCCGTCACGGTGGGGCCGGTTCAGACCGTCATTCCCAGCTGCTGACGCGGGACTGAGCGGGATTCGAACCGAGCGAGCGGGAAGTGGCGGGTGGCCGTCTCGGCGGCTCGGTGATACGACTGCGGCATGAGCACGACGCGCTGGTCGGTTCGACTCGCCTTCGAGGGACGAATCACCAACGAGCTAATGAACGCCATGGTGGGCGCCGGATTCAGGGTCCGCATGCACTACGCGGAATTTGATCCCGGCTCCGAGCAAACCGGCGAGCCAACCTCAGTGACCATCGAGCTCGACGCGATCGACGCCCGAGAAGCGCGGGTGCTCGGAATTCATCTTCTCGGTCAGGCGCAGGACGCCGCCCGCATGAAACGCGACGCTAGCCCCGTGTGGGTGGTCCCGCTCCAAGACGCGGAGAAGAGCAGCATGCGCCACCTGCGGCGGGCGAAGGAGCTCTTTGACGAAGACGACTTCGACATGGCCGTGGTCGCGGCGCAGATCCATCTGGAGGTCCAGACCACGACGCTCGTGCAACACGCACTGCGCTCTGACCCTTCGCCGCTCGTATCAGTGTTTGCAACGGGCAGACGAGGCTGGGCGCCGCACGATCCGATTGCTCGGAGAGTCCTCGACGCGGTCCTCGGCATTCGTATCACCGACTTCCCGCGCTGGAACGAATACCAAGCCCATGTCGCGCGACGAAACGACGTGATTCACGCTGGGCTGCCGGTCGACGCCGAGTCCGCCAAGGACTCGCTTGAGGTTACGTCTGAACTGTGGCTTTGGCTCAACGCCGCGGCTCAGCGTATAGCGGCTTGAGCGGCGAAAGATCACTGCGGAGCGCATTGACCCGTTGTCGCGATTTGTAGAGCGCGCGTTCTTCTGCGATCTCAACGACCCGCTCGCCTGCCGATGCGCTCGGCTCGGACGTCGCCGAGCGGTCGGCGTTGGTGAGCGGGTCGTCTCGGCGGCTTTCCCTGAGCGCAGCGCGGCCACTCCGCCGCGGCGACGGACCATTCGACAGCCGGGCGCTGAGCAGGATGCAAGCAGAGCAACGAGGGCCATCAGTCCCACGTCGCCGCTGCTAGGCCCAAGACCTCAGCGAAACCATGGCGCCACATTGTGCCGGACGTCTGGGCTGTGGATGAAGCTATTCAGCCTTCTCGGACTCCTCTTCATTCGGCGTTGAATCGCGCGAGATCGGCTGGTCGTTTCGAGGCTGCTCCTCGGCTTCGGCTCGTACGCGCACATCATTCGGAGCGTCGGCGTCGGCGTCGGCGTCGGCGTCACCCGGCAGCTCCGACGGCTCGTCGACGACGCTTGGGACCTCGAGCTCGATCCGAAACCCGAGTAGGTTCGCCGAGAGCCTCTGGCAGATCCCGACGAACTCCGTGCGGAGCGCACGCGGTACGCCTTCGCTGTGCTGGCGGATAAAGATCTCCTGCAGAGGTCGGTGGAGAGCCCCTGGCTCGAGATCCGTGAGCAATCCCGCGATCTGAACGCCCATGTCCGACCGTCCTTCCCAATGAGTCAGGGCCGGGACGCTGCCGCGATTCCCGAGGGTCCAGGATCCAATCTCGGCGAGACGTTCGATGATCCAATCGGCTCGGGTCGCGTCGCCGACGTCCGTGTGGAGGTTCCGAGCCACGTCGTACAAGTGCCTGAGCTCGTGCGCCGCTTGAAATGCGCCATGCCAGTCCGTCTGCCCACCGCCGTAGCGCCGCGCCGCTTGTTGTCCAGCATCCGCCAAGACGAACCCCAGGGCATCGACGGTGTCGGCTGGCTGAACGCCTGGCAGCTTGTGGGCGATGAGGGCGCAACACGTGATCACAGCGTGATTTAGCTCAGCGTCGCTCTCCTTCTCCGCGCGTCGCGCCAAGTCACCGAGAAGGTCGAAGAGTGCCAGCGGGGGATGTGCTGGCTGCTCCGAATCCGAACCGTAGATCGCTGTTGGCGGCTCAAGCACCGGCACGAGGTGCTGACCGAGCCGTCCCGCTCCCGCCAACGCAGCGTGAGGATTTGCGTCGGCAAGTGTCCGTAGCGCTTCGATCGCGGCATTGACCGGGCGGTTCTCATAGATTCGCCGTTCCGCAAGCACAGAGATGCCGTAGGCGAGTTTGCGGCCGGCGGCCTCGTCGAGCCGTACGCGGCCGATGCGGCCCAGCATCGACGCGATTCGGGTCTTGCACTCCTCGACGCTCTGGCGATGTGCAGCTTCTTCCAGTCCGAGCGCATTGTCGACCAGTAATTCGACAGCGCCCTCGGACAAGTCCGAGCTCGTTGCCCGGCGCGCGATGACGTCCAAGGCGGCCCGCCAGGTGCGGGCATTCCCGTTCCCTAGACCCGTGCTCGCGGCATCGAACAGCGGCTCGGTCGGATCAGTCCGGTAGACGGCCAGTAGCGCCCTTTTTCTCGACAGCTCAGCTCTCGCGCGCCGCGCGAGCTTCGGGTCAGGGAGGCGGAGGACCATCTCGAGCGTTCGCTCCTGTCGAGCCGGAGGCGGGAATGCAAGTCTCCACCGCTGCCATACGAGGGTCTCAACGTCTTCCTCGAAGACCTCGCGGTCTCGCCAACGCTTCGAGAGCGCGTGACGGTTCAGACGCCACGCGCTCACCTTCCGGCCAATGGATGCGAGGAAAGCACCGGGCCGGCCAACGCCTTGCAGGAGGTACAGGGCCGTTCCGAGCGTTGATACGAGACCGGCAGCGACAAGGGCGGCCGCCCGGCCGGTGGTCAGCCATCCAGGGACCGCGTCACGCCCGAACGACACGAGCATCAGAGTCGGCACGACGAGCGTCAGAATCGCGGCGACCACGAATCTCATCCGAGCGACGAACGCGATCGCCGCGTCATCTCCGTAACGCCGATACGCGTGCGAATAGAACAGACCTGCCGCCGCGAGGAACAGCGTGATGACTGCGAGGGAGAACGGCGCGAGTCGCAGCAGGTCATCGACGGGCATCGCTGCGGGGGCCACGTCTTGCGGAGGAACAACGCCCTGCGTGCCGGGGCGTCTGACCTGAGTCGCGATCAAGTCCATCCCAAAGCTCCACCACCTCGACCGGCCGCCCGTTCCCGCTGCTCCTCTTCGTCGAGTTCGCGCGAAGCGACCGTGAAGGCGGACTCGACGTGTTCAGCGAGGCGCAGGACGGTGAGCATCGCAGGCAGATCGCGGAAGGTCGGCCGGCATCCCAGGAATGCCACTGTTGCTTGGGCCAGCGAGATGGCAGTGCTCGCGCCCGGATCAGCCAACCCAGCGTTCGACGCGCCGGCGAGCAGCACATCACTCGAGTGCAACATGCCGAGGGAGTAGGCGAGTCCGTGAGAACTCGCGTGTGTCCCTTCAGAGGCGAGGCGGAAGAAGGGACGCCATTTATCCATGTCGACGGCCTGTTCGATCTGCGTGAACTTCGGATTTGGATTGGCGAGAGCCGTCGCCGCCCATCCGTAGGGGCTGGCGTATCCAGGGCCGAATCGCGTGACGAGCGCGTCTCTGCGCTCCTGCAGCGAGACAAGTTCGGTCGGGTCGAGCGGCTCGTGCCCGAGCGCTTGAGCATGCAGCTGGTACTGCTCCGCGGCCGCGAACGCTCTCGCTTCGTGGTGGAGCAGGTATCTCAGCGCGACGTCTGGACCTCGATGGGTCAGGAAATACATCGTCATGAGGCAGGCTGGGTCTGACGGACACCTTCAAGCCAGGATTCGTCCTGGCGGAGA
>CALALQ010000130.1 GCA_937925595.1 uncultured Demequina sp.
AGCCTCGACCTTGGGTAGTACCGCGAAAAGCACAGCAAGTTGGATCTCACGCTCGGAGTCCTCGGGGTGCCCCAGGATGAAGTTGCGCCTCTTAGTCCTGTCAGCAGCCGCTTTGCCCGCGCGCTTGAAGGCGCCGTGCGCTTTGACAGCCTCCTCAACTTTGTCGAACACCGCAGAGGCATCCTTATTGTCGATGAAGACGATCAGGGCAGCCTTCTCATCACGCCAGGGCAGGTAACCGAGCAGCTGGTCGACCGCCGCGCCAAGCGCCTTCGCCCCCTTCCACCACTTACACTCCCCAACGAACACGTGGCGATCCTCGACGCGAACCAAGATGTCGGTCTTGCCATTCTTGACGAAGGTTTCTCCCGTAGCAGTTCCCTGGAAGGTGCCATTGAGCATGACCAAGATGTAGTCCCGAAGTTCCTCCTCGTCCTTGCCGACGACGACCGAGGGTGTGCGCTCCATCGAGAGCATCGCGGAAGTGATGACCTGTATGGCGTCTTCGTACTGCGCTTCGGTCAGTGCCCACTCGTCCTTGTACGGCTGCCGAACCGGTTTGCTCGCAGTTCGCTGAACGCCTACGGCTTTTCGTTTGAGTGGTACCGGGGCAGGTGCGTCAGTGCGCTTCTTGAGCGGGAAGCCAAGAGCCCCAGCGAGGTCGCGCCGTTCCTGTAGGAACTTCTTCCGTCGCTCAACGGCTGGTCGGAACTGTCCATCAAGTGAACGGTGGAACCGTTCAACATCAGTGCGAACATGACCTGCCATCGTTCGAATACTGCCGATCTCGCGATCGATCGCCTGCTTTGTTGCGGCAGCGTTGGGCGTCGAGCCAGTCTGCGTCACGTGAACCGTGATGGTTCCGTTCCGTACCTCCGCTTCGAAGCTCGTCAGGAGCCGGGTCGAGGGCGTGTAGTACAGCAGATCGGCATCACCCGAGTACTCGAATACCGCGTGAATCCGCAGTCCGGGGACCTTGTACACGGTGCGATCGAAGACGTCGTAGTGGTCTACCTTCGTCTCAACCACGCCACCATCGATGGCTTCGTCGCCAATCCTCAAGGGCTCCATTTGAGCAGCCTGAACCAGCTGCGAGACGATGTCATCCGTAGATCGCGCGAGCACCTCGTCCTCTGGCATGTTCTCGAGCAGGTTCAGACACGATCGAACCCGATTCTCGAGATAGACGCGTAGCTCGCCGCGAGAGAAGAGGCCGGTCATGCCTCCCCCTTAGCAAACAGCTCGGCCTGCTCGAGCACCAGTTCAATGGCTTTCGCTTCGGCGTCGGGCGGGTAGTCGTAGCGTGCCAACAGGCGGCGCACCTTGGTGCGCATGGTGGCGCGGACGGAGTCCTTGAGGTTCCAGTCGATGGTTGCGGACTCGCGAACGGCCTTGACGAGCTTCTGCGCGATTTCCTTGAGTACCTCGTCGCCAAGCTCCAGTACGGCGGCATCGTTCTGCACGATGGCGTCGTAGAAGGCAATCTCGTCCTCGCGTAGCCCGAGACTCTCGTGCCGCTTCTGGTCGTCACGCATCTGCTTGGCGAGCTTGACCAGCTCCGCGATGATCTCCGCCGTCGTCAGCGACCGGTTCGTGTACCGATTGATCGCCTCGTCCAGTAGCTCGGAGAACTTCCGTGCCTGCACAAGGTTGGTGCGCTGCACAGTACGGATCTGGTCGTTGAGGAGCCGACGCAGCAACCCCATCTGCAGGTTGGGCTTGTCCTTCTCCGCGAGCGAGTCAAGGAACTCATCGCTCAGGATCGACAGCTCCGGCGTCTCGACACCGGCGAGCTTGTAAATGTCGACCACCTGGTCGGCAGCGACCGCCTCGTTGAGTAGCTGCCCGAGCGCTGTGTCGATCTCAACCGCCCCGGAGCCGCCGCGCCCCGAGTCGGGGTTCTGGATCTTCAGAATGGCGGCACGCACGTCAGTGAACAAGCGCACGTCGTTGCGGATCGCTGCCGCCTCGTCGCGCGCTCCAGCCAGAGCGAATGCCTTAGCCAGTGCGAGCACCTGGTCGTTGAAGCGCTTGGTGCGGTCGGGGTCGGCCATGACGAAGTCGAGCACCTTGGCGTACTCCGCCAGGCGCTGGGAGGCGGTGAGTGTCGGCGAGGAGTTGTAGTCGACGCCGTGCAGCAGTCCTCGGATGATGTCGTGCTTCTCCAGCATGACGGCGACCATGTCGTCGATGGGGACGCCTGCCTGGTCACGGTCGGAGG
>CALALQ010000131.1 GCA_937925595.1 uncultured Demequina sp.
GAGAAGGCATCGAAGTGAGGGGCGCGGCCCTCAGCTCAGCGACGGGGGATCGCCGTCCCCTGCAGGCGCGTTCCAGTCCTCAAGTTCTGCGAGAGGCGCTCCGGCTCAGTCACGAAGGCGTGGCGAATCACGAGTGCGTGCGCGGGGTCGAGGCCCGCGTTGATGAGCAGAGGGCCAAGAGTCAGAGCCGTGAGTCGATCGTGCCGTCTTTCGCGCGCACTCGTGGTCAGGGTCGTCTACCGTTTCGCGGCCAGCTGCCCGCGGATGATCTCGGCCCCGTTCGATGGGGTGCGCGGCGTAGCGGATGCGCACAGTGACGCTCGGCGGTGTCGGAACGATGTGCCTGAAGTCGGCGACCGCGGCGACCGCAGAGGCGAGCACCCGTTCCACTGCGGCACCACCCTCGCGCGCCAAGTCTGCGATCGAGTTCTTTCGCCAGATCACTGCGCGCTGAGGGCACGCGGCGCAGCGCCTCAGCGCGAGCGATGACCTGGAAATCCGTCGACCTACGACCTGAGACTCCGGACGTCGCGTCGGTCAGCGGAACTGCACAGTCTGCGCGTTGCGGAGGGCATCCACGGTCGCGTCATCGAGATCCACGCGGATTACCTCCACCTCCAGGTCGATCAGCGCCTGCGTCAGCCATGCCTTCGGCCGCCGAAGGTAGGACTCCACTTCCGCGTCGGCCACCGCGAGGATCAGCCTCTTCGCCTCAAGCTGCCTCCCGATCCACGTCAGCTTCAGCGCGTCGGTCGCGAGCTTCTTTGGCTGGCTACCACGGAGTGCACCTTGGTGCGCATAGGCCTCAACGAGGACGGTCAGATCGTCAGTGGCGCCATCGAGCTCGACTCGGCCACCGTTGCCCGTCGGAACCGAGGTCTTTGCGAGCGGCTGACCTAGTTGCGCGCTGAGCGCCGCGATGATCGTCACCTCTGCTTCTCGTTGGGCTCGCGAGTCCGAGGAATGGGCTTCGTCGATGGTCACAGCGACCAGCCTCCCACGCTCACCCGCGACACCGCACGCGACGCCCCTCAATCGCACAATTGCGTCCGCCGGTCCCGGCACGATGCCGACAGCCGCCTGGTCGGCTAGCGCGTTGACGATTCGAGCATCGCCAGCTCACCTCACCAACACGCCAGCTAAGAAGGTCGGCGTCAGCCTCGGATTTCCGCGTTCGAGTTCACACTCGTTCCGCGTACATCCCGTGGCGGCGGGTTGTACGCGGAACTCGTTGTGCCGCGTGATTCCGCGGGATTGGCGGGGCCTCCGGGAGCGCAATCCTCTGCACTCGGCGCCATAATCCTCTGGTTGGCGAACTGGCTGAGTGCTCGAGCCAGAGGCGCCCCCGCGGTGGGCACCTGCTCGTGGCGAAGACGTGAGCCTGCGCACCGCACGTGGGCGTGGGTGGACGCGGATAACCAGTTGGTCACGAGTTCTGCCACGGGAGAGGTGATGTGGCTACCGTCTTGCTCATGAGATCCGCGGGGACGGGCAGTGCGTTGCTGGCGGTTGTTGTGGTGGCCGCCCTCGCGGGATGCGATTCGCGCCCTCCCTATCCGCAGTGGTGTTCCGACCTCGACCAGTGGATGGTGGATGTGCACAGGCTGGTGCAGGAAGCGGAGACCGCTGATACGCCTGAGCAGTCGCGGGAGATCGCTGCGTCGCTCAAGGACTACTCGGAGCCGATCGATGAGTACTCGGCTCTATCGGGGGCATTGGCGTCGCTCATCGGGTCGCTCGAAGAGGCCGCGCCGGGCGCCGACGGGCAGGCTGAACGGAGAACCCTGTCTGAAAACGTCATGGATGCGTGGGGTGACACAATCGAGCCCTGCCCCGGACCGTATTACTG
>CALALQ010000132.1 GCA_937925595.1 uncultured Demequina sp.
AACCCCCTATAGCCCATATGGGGGCACACGGACCCGAACAGCCCCTATAGCCCATATGGGGGAGTGGTTCTCCGAGGCGGACTACACGACGGTCTTGACGCGCTCCACCTGAAGGTTCGACCGCGAAGGCCCTGTCACCCGCACACCACGCCGAACGGATGCGTGAGCGGTCTCGAGCAAGTGCACCGAGGTCTGATCGATGGCAGAGACACGCACCTGACCGCCGGCACGAACGCGCGCCTGGTCGAAAGCGAAGACCGTGACCTCGTCGATCGCATCCACCTGCGTGAAGTCGCAGGCGCTGACCTGCGCGAAGTTGCGGGCCCGGACGACACACTCGTCGAAGGCGTGGACGTTGGCGTGCATGTAGGCATGCACGGTCACACATCCGGTCGCTTCCACGAACGCCCTGTCCGTCGCCACGATCTGGGCGGTCCGGGGGAGGGGAGTGGTCAGCCGGATGCGGACGTTCGACCGGCCGACGATCCTGAGCACCCAGCTCTGGCCGGCGCCACGGAGTTCTTTGTCCGTCAGCTCGACGACGTCATCACCGGTGGAGAGGATCACCAGCTGTTCGCCGTTCTTCAGGCGAGCCCGGACTGAGTCCGCGTTGCGGGACACCCTCTGGGTGCTGTCGGCCTGGCGGCTGACCAGCACACGCGGACGCGTACCGGTGGACTTCTTGCTGCCCATGTCGCGACCCCGCCCCTTTCGTGTCTCGAGGTTTGTCCTGCCCCTGTCGACACTAAGCACTGGGGTGCCATATGGGGACTAATTACCCCTTATAGCGTGTCATATCCCACATATGCCCTCTGAACTGCGCAGATGACACGTCCCTTCAGGAGGGATCGGCAGGTATCAGCGCATCACGAGTTCGTTTCGCTCTGGAGCTCGTAGGCCAGTTGCCGGACCGCCGCGATCTCGTCCTCCTCAAGGTCGGACATGCGTCCGATCGAGTTCGCGATGGCGTCCGGGGTCATTCCCTGTTCGAGGCGGCGGCGGACCTCGTCGCGCTCGGCGTCGGTGAACTGCATGTGTTCCTCCTGGCTCTCCCCTGTCGGAGACGTGTCATTTTCCCTGTTAGATGGCTATTTTCTGTTATGCGATCTTCAGCTTGGGGCCACTGCCCTTGTCCTGCGCCTCGGCAACCAGATCCTCGGCGACAAGGTAGACCGTCGGGTATCCGTTGATGCCCTTCGATTCGACCTTCACGCACCGCAGTTGCGAACCCGGCGGCAACACGACCTCGTCCTCGCCCGAGAAGTGGCTGATGGACTTGACCGGGATCCCGTCCCGGGTCCGGATGACCATCATGTACGGCGGATGCCCGGTGAAGTTCACCGCGGTCTGCTGGCGGGTGGACGCCGAGGGCACCTTGCCCAGCTCCACGCGCGAACCGACCTTGAACGCCTGCTCGATGTACTCGGCCGGGGTGCTCTTCCATCCGCTCGGCACTCGCGTGCCGCGCATGACGGTCATCGGCTCCATGTTGGGGTTCTTATCCTTGAACTTGTCGAACGCGGATTCGAGCTGGCTCACGGTGGTCTTGATGTGCGCCGGCGGATTGGGGTCACGGCCGGTGATCGCCGCGTTGATGGCCGTATACGAGCCACCTGTGTAGGTCGTCAGGGCCTTCCGCTCCGTGGCTGTCAGTTCCTTCTTGATAAACCCGGTGTTGTGCTCGGTCAGCGCGGCGATCGACGAGGTCTGCACCTTGCCGCCGTGGACGTGGAAGCCCCATGCGGCCGCATTGCCGGCACGCTCCTTGATCACCGAGTAGTCATCGGCCGTCTCGACACCCCAGGCCCGGATCCCGGAGCGGGTCAGCGACGCGTACTTCTCCTGACCCAACGAGGTCGGCGGGATCTTGTGGTCAAAGGTCGGGATGACACCGCCACCGCGGGTCGGAGTGCCCAGCGCGCGGCGGTACGCGGACTCGTAGGCGGCCTGCGCCTGAGCCGGGGTCGCTCCCTGTGCCAGCGCCTTGCTCTTGGCTTCGGCGGCCGCCTGAGCGGCTGCGAGCTCGCGCTGACGCTTCTTGTGCCGCTTGACCCCGTCGTAGATGGCGGCCCGGGCCTGACCTGCGCCGATCGCCTCGGTCAGCTCCTGGCGGTTCTCCGCAAGCAGAGAGTCGAGGTACTTACGCTGCTGGTCGAGCATCGGCATACCGCCGGCCGCGGTCTGCTTGGCCACCTCGAGCATCGCATCGCTCCGCAGCCGGTACGCCTCACGTTCGATATCGGACGCGTCGGCCGGCAGGGGAGCGAGCCCCGTCATGACAGGGATGCGGTTCGCGGTCGCCAGGGCCGCCGATTTGCTGCCGGCCGTGGCGACAGGCAGGTAGGCATCTCCTCGCCGCTGCACGATGACGAAGTCGGCGTAGCCACGGCGGTAGAACGCCGTGCCGCCGTCGAGGAGCCGCCCTTCGACGTGTTCGATCCCGTTTCCGGTTTCCACGGGGATCGTGCCGGGGTTGTAGATGCGCGTATCGCGCGGCTTGTCGGAGATAGCGACATCACCCACCGAGGCGAGCGCAGCCTCGGACTCGGCCGAATGCCGGCGGTTGAGCGAGCGGGCGATCGCTTCGACATCGTTTTCGGACAGGCTCGCGTAGAACTCGTCGCGCGCGGCGTCGTCGAGGTCTGCTGCGGTGCCGAATCGTGCTGCTGCGACGTCGTCTCGGGCTTCGGCCGTGCGCTGCCGCGCTTTCTCGTAGCCGGCCTTGGCCTCTTCGATGTCCTTGAGCTTGGCGTTGAGCTCGTCGACAGTCGCTGTGCCTTCGATGATTCCCTTCTTGATCTTCGTCCGGCGTGCGCGTTCCCGGTTGAGTGCCTTACGGGCCTCGTTTTCGTCCTCCACAGCCTTCTGGAGGGCATTTTCGGCATCGTTGAGGGCCTGCTGTGCAGGAGTGATCTTCGGGCCGTTCAGGTTCTCTTGCTCGGCCTTCGCCTGCGCGATGAGCAGTTTGGCCGACGGCGGCTTCGAGTGCGTCGACGGCAGGGGAGTGTCACCGAGGATGTCGGTGGAGATGCCCATGCCTTCCATGAACTCTTTGAGGATGGACGGGGGTGCCTTCTGAACGGCGGCGGC
>CALALQ010000133.1 GCA_937925595.1 uncultured Demequina sp.
GGCATGCAGGGGGTCAGGGGTTCGAGTCCCCTCAGATCCACCAAATAGCAGGGCGATCGCCCGTCTCGTACCGCTCAAACAGGTACTCCCGATCAACCCGGTACCTCTTTCGCTTCCCGCGGGGTTGTCGAACTCGCACCTAACTGTGACGTCGCGGCATAGGGCAGCCATGATCGACCAGCACAGCAACATCCCGACCGAGTCCCTCTGGGGCATCGACGAGTTCGCCCACTACCTCGGCGTCGCCAAGGACACCATCTACCACTGGCGCAAGACCGGGGTTCCGCACCCGCCTGCCATTCGCTACGGGAAGCACCTTCGATGGAACCCGGAAGACGTCCGCGCGTGGGAGCGCCAGAGCCAGGGGAGCCGGCCCTAATGGCGCGCCATGCACTTCCGTGCGGCGTCTGGGGAAGCATCTCGACGCGCCAACTGCCGAGCGGTGCATATCAGGCCAGCGTCAACTACCGACGGATCGACGGCGGCTACGGCCGTGCCAAGCGATCCGCCCCGACGCCCGCGGGCGCGATTCGAGCCCTCCAAACCGAACTCCCCTCCATCGTGAGCGCCCGCACCGCGATCCCGGGCGAAGTCACCCGAGAGGGAAAGTTTGCACGGCTCTGTGACATCGCGATCGAGGAAACCGAAGCCGCAGAACATCTCGCATTCTCGTATCGCCACGAACTCGTTCGGATCATCAACCGCGATCTGAAGCCCGCCTTCGGTGCCCTGCCGATCCGAGAGATCAGTCCGCATCGGATCCACTCTCACTACGCACGGATTCTGAAGGAGACGCCCGGCAAGGCGCGAATGTGGAGAGTGGCGGCATCGAGGGTGTTCGACCTCGCCGTTCGATTCGACCTCGCCGAGACCAACCTGGTGCAGAAGGCCACGAGGGCGCCGCGAAAGCCTCGCAGGGAGATTCACGCGCCAGATGTCGCCGAACTCCACGAGCTTCGGGAAGGGTCATTTCGCCGTGGCCGTGAACGAATAGCGAAACGTTGTAGATGGGCTGATCACTCCAGTTGGCCACCTTGACGACGAAAGCTTTCCGGGAGGGGTCATGGTCCACCCACGCCGCGATCTTCTCGGCCTGACTCTTGAGGTTCTCTAAGCGCTGGGCCTCAGCAGCCTCATCGTGAGCGTCGTTCGCACGCTTCTGTTCCGCCCATGCCTTGCTCGCATAATGCCCAGCGACGATCGCTGCGATGAGAAGCCCGATCGTTGCGAGCGTGTAGATCGCGGTGAATATGGCGGTGAAGATGAATCGCCCCGGGTCTCGTGGAGGGTCTGATTCCCCGAGAGGATGAATCGCCCCGGGTCTCGTGGAGGGTCTGATTCCCCGAGAGGATGATGATCATGCCAGCACCGAGGAAGTATCCGACGGAGCTTCGTGAGCGTGCGATGCGGCTCGTGCAGGAGGCCCGGAAGGAGGATCCGGAGTTGTCGTTGAATGCGGCGGTGGTGCGGATCGGGCAGCGTGTCGGGGTCAATGCCGACACGCTGCGGGGCTGGTGCAAGCAGGCCGCGATCGACGCGGGCGAGCGTCCCGGGACCACGACGAGTGACGCGCAGCGGATCAGGGCCTTGGAAGCCGAGGTGCGCGAGTTGAAGCGCGCGAACGAGATTCTGCTGGCGGCGTCATCGTTCTTCGCGCGGGAGCTCGACCCGCGACTGCCGTGGTGATCTCGTTCATCGACGATCACCGAGACCGGTTCGGGGTCGAGCCGATCTGCCGAGTGCTCACCGAGCACGGTGTCAAGATCGCCCCTTCTGGTTACTACGCCTTCAAGTCCCGCCCGCTGTCGACTCGTGCAGCACGCGATGCCGAGCTGGTGGTCGAGATCCGTCGAGTGTTCGCCGACCGGGACCTCGGTCGCGGAATCAGCGGAGTTCGGAAGGTGTGGCACCTGCTCCGGAGGGAAGGCATCATCGTCGCTCGTTGCACCGTCGAGCGGCTCATGCGGCAAGAGGGACTGCGCGGGATCCGCCGAGGTAAGCAGCTCATCACCACCAGAGCCGACAATCGTGCCGTTCGACCGGCCGATCACGTCGAACGGTGCTTCCGCGCTGACCGCCCGAATCAGCTCTGGGTCGTGGACTTCACCTATGTGCCGACATGGTCGGGGATGGCGTTCACCGCGTTCGTCACCGACGTGTTCTCCCGCCGGATCGTGGGTTGGCGGACGATGAACCGCATGCCCACCGAGCTGCCGCTCGACGCGCTCGAGATGGCGCTCTGGGTCCGCGACCGCGCCGGCGAAGACGTATCCGGCGTGATCCAACATTCCGACGCCGGAGCTCAATACACCGCGATTCGTTACGCGGAGCGGCTCGCCGACGCCGGAGCGATCGCCTCGATCGGGACCGTCGGCGACAGCTACGATAACGCCCTCGCCGAGTCCGTCGTCGGGCTCTACAAGAACGAATGCGTGAAGATCGACGGGCCTTTCCGCAGCGCAGACGACCTGGAACTCGCGACCCTGTCATGGGTCCACTGGTTCAACGAGAACCGCCTGCACTCCTCGATCGACTACCGCACCCCGGTCGAGGCCGAAGAGCAGTACTACCGTGAGATCAACCCCCGGCAGCAACCGCTGTCGGGAGAACTCGCCCTCCACTAAACCCGGGGCGATTCACAGCTCGCTGAATCTTGACTGTCCCACCGACCCATCTGTCGCTTGCATCGCCGAGGAAGAGATCTGCCTTCCACAATCCGTCGATCGACGTCGGGAGAGACTCCCGCGCCTTCGCCTTCCTGAACGCTTGAGCGACACCACTGATGTGGCGCTTCAGCTTCACCGGATGCCCTCGCGTGCCGTAGAGCAACAACGAGTCATCGGTTAGCCGATCTTCTGTTGTCTCGATGAGTTGCTGGGCTCCGGCCTTCTCAGCGCCGAAGAGGATCGAGGTGGGATCGTCGCCCTTGATGTTGCAGAGGGCTAAGGCATCTGCCACGCGCTGGAGGACGTCGCCGTCGCGGCGGTCAATAGCGTCATGGATCGCGTACTCGAAGGAGACCCCCGTGTCTCCGTCGCCGCGATTACGGGTTTCAGCGAGCGCGAAGAGCTTGACGTTCTCGCGTCCCCCCAGCTCCTGCGCCATCTCCTCACGAAGTCCGTACAGAACCCCTCGTAGGATCGGGCGAACAACCGCAGTGAGGGCGAGCACTCGATCCGCCACAGGATTGAGCTGGATCTCATTGCGAATCTCCACGGCGCGAGGCTAGCGCTCAGACAGCCTTCTGCGAAGGTCTCGCTTCGAGTAGCCCGTGCTCGGCCACGATCACCTCGCCAGCCGGACTCTAGTCGCTCGCACGAGCTCCTTCATCGAGGTCGTACGCAACGTGAACCCAAGGCATAGGTCCGCGAGAGGACGTGCCCGGCTCTCTCACGCCCGAGCCTGTCGAACTCGCACCTGACGGGAACGTCGCGGCATAGGGCATCTGAGAGCGAAGCCTCGCCTCGTTACCAACAACGAAGGAGTCCCATGTCCGCGAAGCGCTACCCGACCCGTTTCAGGAAGTACACCCGGCAGGAGGAGAACCGTGCCCGCTTGGTGGCCGGCGTCATGCCCGTGTCGCGCCCCGAGCTCGGCAAGAGCGGCGGGAAGATCGCCGTCATCATCCCCACGAGCATGGGTGCCCCGACGGGTCACATCGGCCTCCCCCCCCGGCGGAGTTCGTGCAGTTCGTCGCCGACAAGCTCAGCGAGGACTGAACCGGCTGCTCGACCCGTCCAGACTGCGGACCTCTGCGAGCCTGTTCGGGTCGAGCGACGCCCATCGTCGGCTCCACCCGTACCTGATGGGTAACGCCCACAGGGTCGACTGGACGGTGGCGATCCGTCGACCCTGTGGGCGAGCTTGCGTCCAACGCGACTCGGACGTGTAGTGCTGGGCATGCGCCTGCGTCACGTTCCATTACGACGGAAGCCGCGGGACGATCCCTCCGGGGCGTTCGATAGCGGCGTGACGATGCCGCGTCACGGTGTTGGCGAGCACCACTGCGACGTAGGGGAGGAAGACGGCGCCGAAGGCCGGAACAAGGAGCCACCACCCCGGAGTGAAGAAGCAGGCGATGACGCACAGCGTGCGGATCCCCATGACAACCGAGTAGCGGCGAATCCGTATGGCCTGCTCATCCGCGGGAGCCATGGGCAGGTCGGTGATCGGGACTGGTCGCGCCCGCATGTCAGACTGCGTTTCCGTGCCGAAGCAGCACGGGGTCGACGCGGACCCAGATCATGCTGACGAGGCCCTTCGTATAGTCGACGGCAACGAGGGCGGCCTCGTGCTGGGAGTCAACGAAGAGAAGTCCGGCTTGGCCGTTTACGGTTCGTTCGGCGATCGCGATTCCAGGCTTGGCGAGTCCTTGAGTCAGCAAAGCGACCGCGTCCGGGATGCCGCTCACCCACTTGATTGCGCGCGACTCTGCGTCTCCGACATGGACGACGACCGCAACGTCCGGGTCGAGCAGGGCGGTGAGTCGGCCCACATCGCGACGCTCCAGCGCAGTGCGAAGGAGATGGACGGCCTGAGCGTGTGGTGGACGCAGGAGCCAACGGGCGACCTCCGTGAGCGAGGGTCGTTTGACCGCAGAGCGGGGTACTGACTGCAACTCTGAGGTTGTGGACGCGTTCATACCGCCAACCCCGGTGCGCTGTCGACAGTGCCCGGGACGTGGTCCGGCGTGACACCGACCCAGGACTCGGACGGTCGAACGAAGCGGACCTCGATGTCGAGCGACGCGAGCCCGTCCATGTATCCCATCCCGGACGCGTAGTCGGCCGCGTTCAACTCGCCGGCGCTCGCGAGCTCTGCTGCGTCGTCGGCGGGAACGTCCTGACGTCTCGGTGGCGTCTTGGAGATTGCGTCCGCCTGGCCGGCGGTTCCAGCGAGCATCATCGGCACGTTGCAGCCCTCCTCAGCCGGCCCCGCGCGGGCCGTCACAACAAGAGACCGGGCTCCGACCTCGGCTGTGACCTCGAACCACTGCGGTCAGGGCGAGGGCAGCTTGTCCGCCGCGGTGACTACCCACACGGAACTTCCGGCGAGCCGTCACAACCCGGAGAGCTGTCCGCTCTCTCTAGTGAGACGTCGTGCGCGCGGAAGGGTTGATCGACATGGAACGAACCGAGTGGCGGATCTCGACCTCGGTGCTCGTTATCGGGACCGGAGGGTCGGGCTTACGCGCGGCGATCGAACTCGCCGAGCGTCGGGTCGACGTCGTCGCGGTCGGCAAACGACCGAAGCACGACGCGCATACCGCACTCGCAGCTGGGGGCATCAACGCCGCGCTCGGCACGATGGACGCCGAAGACAGCTGGCGCCAGCATGCCGCCGACACGATCAAGGAAAGCTACTTCCTCGCCGATCCGCGCACCGTCGAGACGGTGACGAAGAACGCCGCGCGGGGCATCGAGGACCTCGAGCGCTACGGCATGCGCTTCGCGCGCGAAGCCGACGGGCGCATCAGCCAGCGGTTCTTCGGGGCCCACACCTTCCGCCGCACCGCGTTCGCGGGCGACTACACCGGGCTCGAGCTGCAGCGCACGCTCGTCCGCCGGGCGACGGAGCTGCAGGTCCCCGTGCTCGACACCGTCTACGTCACGCGACTGCTCGTCGCCGATGGCGCGATCTTCGGCGCGTACGGCTTTGACGTCGAGACAGGCGACAGCGTGCTGATCCACGCGGACGCTGTGATCCTCGCCACGGGCGGACACAATCGCATCTGGCGCCGGACGTCGTCGCGACGCGATGAGAACACCGGAGACTCGTTCCGGCTCGCGGCGCTCGCGGGCGCGCGCATCAGGGATCCGGAGCTCGTCCAGTTCCACCCGAGCGGGATCGTGCAGCCGGAGAGCGCGGCGGGGACGTTGATCAGCGAAGCCGCCCGCGGAGAGGGCGGCTACCTGCTCAACGCACTCGGGGAACGGTTCATGGGCCGATACGACCCGGAACGCTGGGAGCTATCGACACGCGACCGGGTGGCGCTGGCCGCGTACACCGAGATCGCGGAGGGCCGCGGCACCGAGAACGGTGCCGTGCTGCTGGATGTCTCGCACCTTCCGCGGGAGACCATCATGACGAAACTGCCCAGGGTCTACCACACGATGCTCGAGCTGCAGATGGTCGATGTCACCACGACGGCGATGGAGGTGGCGCCGACCGCGCACTACTCGATGGGCGGAGTCTGGGTGCGGCCGGACGACCACTCCACCGATGTCGCCGGCCTCTACGCGATCGGCGAGGCCTCGAGCGGGCTGCATGGAGCGAATCGCCTGGGCGGCAACTCGCTCATCGAACTGCTGGTGTACGGGCGGATCGTCGGGGCGGCGGCGGCGAGTTACAGTGCGGGTCTCGTCGCCAAGCACCGGTCGGCGGGTGCCGTAGCCGCCGCGCGGCAGGAGTTGCACGAGGCGCTGGCCGCTGACGGCACCGAAAACGTGCGAGCCCTTCAGCGGGCCATCCGCGACACGATGACGGCCCACGCGGGTGTCGTCCGCAGCGAGAGCGGTT
>CALALQ010000134.1 GCA_937925595.1 uncultured Demequina sp.
CGCTTCTTGGACAGGATCAGGCGGCCTTCCTTGTCCTCCTTGGTGAGAACGAGGGCCTCGATGGTGTCACCGACGTTGACGACATCGTCAGGGTCGGCGTCGTGGCGGATGGACAGCTCACGGGCGGGGATGACGCCCTCTGTCTTGTAGCCGATGTCGAGGAGGACCTCGTCACGGTCAACCTTGACGATGACGCCCTCAACAAGGTCGCCGTCGTCGAAGTTCTTGATAGTTGCGTCAATCGCGGCGAGGAAGTCTTCGCTCGAGCCGATGTCGTTGACGGCAATCTGGGTGGACTCGGGGGTGGATACGGACATTAAGGAGTAGCTCCGATGGATGGGGGGCATTCGTAGTGAATTTGGACATGGTCAAGCGCGCCAGGGCGCACAAGGCCAACGGAAATCATACCCCGCGACGAGGTTCCCGCACAATGTGCCCCGCCATCGGACCACCCGACCCCAGCGTCGGTCCCATGCGAACCCCAGCGTCGGTCCCATGCGTTAGGCCGCTCCGCCGGAACGCTCCGCACGGACGCTGTGACCAATGAGGCCAGTGTGACTGCTAGACGCCTCGTCTGAAACTCACCAGTCACATGAGCCACAACGTCCGTGCGGAGCGTTCCGGGGGTGGGGCGGCTGACAGGTGATGCCCGACGCTGGTTACAGATCGCGCGCAGTGTCCAGCAGCTCCTTGGGGACCCACTTGGTCTTGCCCATCATCTCCTTGAAGGGCTTGAGCACGACCTTGTCGCCCTCAAGCGCCGTGAACTTGCCGGCCTCCCCCGCCACGAGCGCGTCGATCGCGGCGACGCCGAACCGGGTCGCCAGGAGGCGGTCCGCCGCGGTGGGGATGCCGCCGCGCTGCACGTAGCCGAGCACGGTCAGTCGCGTCGGGAAGCCGGTCTCCGCCTCGATCGCCTTGGTGATCTCGTGACCGATCGAGCCGGCGATCGGGTTGCCCTTCTCGTCGATCGTGGGCTTGCCGTTCCACTTGGTGCCCTCCGCAGGGATGGCGCCTTCCGCGACGGCCACGATCGAGAAGTTCTTGTAGCGGTGGCGGTGCTTGATCTTCTTGACGATGTGCTCAAGGTCGAAGGGCTCTTCAGGGGCGAGGATGATGTCCGCGCCGCCGGCGATGCCCGCGGTGACCGAGATCCAGCCCGAGTGGCGCCCCATCAGCTCGACGACCATGACGCGGTTGTGCGACTCAGCCGTCGAGTGGAGGCGGTCGATGGCTTCCGTCGCGATGGTGACGGCCGTGTCGAAGCCGATCGCAGCGTCGGTCCCCACCACGTCGTTGTCGATCGTCTTGGGAATGCCGATCACGGGAAGACCCGTCGCTTCGGAGACCTTGCCTGCGGCCTTGAGCGTCCCGTCGCCGCCGATGCAGATGAAGCCCTCGAGCTTCTCGTTCTCTGCAGTGTCCTTGACGGCCTCCATGCCGCCCTCGACCTTGTGGGGGTGGCAACGAGCGGTGCCGAGCATCGTTCCGCCCTCGACGAGGATGCCGGAGACATCGTTGCGCGACAGCGGTATCGCGTCGCCCTTGATGACGCCCTCCCAGCCGTTGCGGAAGCCCACGATCGACGAGCCGTGCTCCGAGGTGCCCCGCTTGACCACCGCGCGAATCGCCGCGTTGAGTCCGGGGCAGTCCCCGCCGCCTGTGAGGATGCCGATGCGCATGTGCCTACTTTCAATGTCCAGCGGTGCGCCAGTTGGCACCGATACCTACGTTCACGTCGAGAGGCACGGAGAGCTTGGCCGCGCCGCTCATCTCGTCCCTGAGAATAGCCTCGACCGCTTCCCGCTCACCGGGGGCGACCTCGACCACGAGTTCATCATGCACCTGAAGGACCTGCCGCGATGACAGCCCTTGGTCCCGGAGGCGAGCGTCAACGGCAAGCATCGCACGTTTGATGAGATCGGCCGCACTTCCCTGAATGGGTGCGTTGAGAGCCACGCGCTCGGCGATCTCTCTGCGCTGACGGTTCGTCGAGTTGAGATCCGGCAGGTAGCGGCGGCGGCCGAAGATTGTGGTGGTGTACCCGTCCTCGCGAGCCTTGCGCACCACGCCATCGAGATAGGTGCGCACCCCGCCAAAGCGCTTGTAGTAGTCGTCCATGAGCGCGCGCGCCTCGTCGACGGAGACACTCAGCTGCTTCGACAGTCCGAAGGCTGACAGCCCATACGCGAGGCCGTACGACATCGCCTTGACGTGGGAACGCATGATGGGAGTGACGTCGGCGGGGTCCACGCCGTATACGCGAGAGCCGACGAAGCGGTGCAGATCCTCTCCGGACCGAAATGCCTCGATGAGTCCCTGGTCGCCGCTGAGATGCGCCATGATGCGCATCTCGATCTGCGAGTAGTCGGCCGTGACGAGCGTCTCGTATCCCGGACCGGCGATGAAGGCTTCGCGGATGCGGTGGCCCTCCTCGGTGCGGATGGGGATGTTCTGCAGGTTCGGATCCTTGGAGCTGAGACGTCCCGTTGCCGCGACCACTTGCGAGAACGTGGTGTGGATGCGGCCATCAGGGCCCACCGACTGCGCGAGCGTGTCGATGATCTGCGACAGCTTCGAGGCGTCACGGTGCGCAAGCAGCGCATCGAGGAACGGATGCGGCATCTTCTCGCTGAGGTCTTGAATCGAGGCCGCGTCCGTCGAGTAGCCCGTGGCGATCTTCTTGGTCTTGGGCATGCCGAGTCGATCGAACAGCACCTCTTGAAGCTGCTTGGGGCTCGCAAGGTTGACGCGATCGCCGCCAATGGAGGCGTACGCCGCCTCCGCGGCCTGCTCCGCCCTAGCGACGGCCTCGCCATGGAGCTGGGACAGCTTCTGGGCATCGACGGCCATTCCTGCCGCCTCCATATGCGCGAGCGTCACAATGAGCGGCAGCTCAAGGTCGCGGTACAGCTCACCCATGTCTCGCTCTTCGACGAGCTTCTCAAGCTCGGCCGCGAGCAGGAACACCGCGGACGCGCGGCGAGCGGCACCCGCGGCCTGCGGCCCGTCGAGGCCAAGGTCGAGCTGGCCCTCGTCCGCCGCGGCATCGAGCGTGATGCCTACGTACCGCTGCGCAATCGCGTCAAGGGTGAACCCCCGCTGATCGGGATTCACCAGGAACGCGGCGATCTGCGTGTCTCCCACAACCCCGTTGAGCTCGTAGCCGCGCGCCCTCAGCGCATGCCACGCGTCCTTGGAGCCATGCAGCACCTTCCCGACGCTGGGGTCGGCAAGCCAGTCCTTGATCGCCTGATCTTCGGCTGGGCTGAGCGAGGTGAGGTCTACTCCAAAGGCGGATTCATCATTCACGGCGACACCGAGCGCCCAAGCATCGGCATCGGCGCCCGCCCGGCCCTCGACATACACCGCACAGCGGCCGGTCTGAGCCGCGATGCCCTCGGCCGCCGCGTCGGTGATGATCACCACATCCGCGGCTGCCACGGCGGGCGAATCGGGCTCACCATGAGTCGCGAAGGGCAGCAGCTTGTCCCGCAGGGCGCGGAACTGGAGCGCATCGCACACGGCGTGGATCGCCGCGGCGTCTCCACCCTCATAGCGGAGGTCGTCAACGGGAGTCTCCACCTCAAGATCGGTCACGAGGTGGTTGAGCTGTCGGTTGAGCCGCACCTGCTCGAGGTGCGCCCGCAGATTCTCCCCCGCCTTGCCCGGGATGTCGTCGGCGCTGGAAAGGATTCCTTCGAGACCGCCGTAGGTTGCCACCCACTTCGCGGCGGTCTTGGGGCCGACGCCCGGCACACCCGGGAGATTGTCGCTCGTCTCCCCCACCAGCGCCGCGAGGTCTGGGTACTGCTCCGGACGGACCGCGTACTTCTCAGCCACAGCGTCGGGCGTGTAATTGACGAGGTCGGAGACGCCCTTGCGCGGATACAGCAACGTCACCTTGTCGTTGACCAGCTGAATGGTGTCCCGATCGCCGGACACTACGAGCACGTCCATACCCGCCTCCGCGCCGAGCCGGGCGTAGGTTGCGAGGAGGTCGTCTGCCTCGTAGTTGGGCTTGTCGACTGCCGCGACGCCCAGCGCGGCAAGCACTTCGCGGATGAGCGGCACCTGCGGCTCGAAATCCGGAGGAGTGACGTCTCGCGTGCCCTTGTACGACGGCAGCATCTCCGTGCGGAACGTCCCGCCGGGAAGGTCGAAGGCCACCGCGATGTGGGTGGGCTGCCTCTCCCGCATGAGCGTCGACAGCATCGTGGTGAAGCCGTAGACGGCGTTGGTAGCCACTCCGTTGGGCGTGGTGAAATTCTCCACCGGCAGTCCGAAGAAGGCTCGGAAGGCCATCGACAGGCCGTCGACCAACAGCAGTGTTCCCTTGGTGGATTCGCTCACAGATGCCAACCTATCCTCATGACCGACGACGCCGCCGCATACGACTATCCCGGCACGCTCATTGAGCGCCTCGGAATCACCATCGTCTCAGTGAGCGCTGACACGGTGGTGGCGACGATGCCGGTCGAGGGGAACACCCAGCCATACGGCCTGCTCCATGGCGGGGCCAGCGCGGCTCTCGCAGAGACCGTGGGTTCCTTCGGCGCCATGGCGCACGCAGGGAGTGGACGAATCGCCGTTGGAGTCGACCTCAACATCACCCACCACAGGGCTGTTCGTCACGGATTGGTTACAGCGACGGCGACTTCCCTCCATAGGGGGCGCACAACTGCCACGTATGGCATTAGGGTGACGGATCAAGAAGACCGCTTGACCGCAACGGCGCGGTTGACATGCGTCATCGTCGACGAAGAGGGAGTCGGACCCAACCGTGAACACGAGCCTCGCGTGCCACATGTCTGAAACAAAAGAGGTCTACGGTGACCCCATCCACAACGGGAGGACACCGTGATCAAGACCCTTGATCGGCGCACCGTAATCCGCGCACTCATCGTGTTTGTCGTGGGTGCCGCACTTCTCACCATTGCGCAGATAGCGGTCGGCGACAGCGCAGCCGCCGCTCCGGCCGCAGGCACCGAGACCGCCATCGCACAGGCCGCAGATGCCGCAGCGGGCAGCGCGGATCTCACCGATGTCGAGGACCCGAGTGTCGTCGAGGAGGACCCCGGCAGCCCCAATCCCTCCGGCACCACGAGCAGGCCTCTCCAGCTGCTCTTCAACGGCATCATCTTCGGCTTGCTGCTGGCGCTCGCATCAGTCGGTCTGTCACTCATCTACGGCACTACAGGGCTCAGCAACTTCGCCCACGGTGAGCAGGTGTCGTTCGGTGCGGTGCTGACGTACTTCCTGACGACGCAGCAGCCCGTGGGCCTGCCCTTCATTCCCAACGACTTCGTCATCGGCCTGCCGCTGATCCCGGCAGCACTGATCGCGGTCGCCGTCTCCGCCTTTACAGGATGGCTCCAGGACAAGTACCTGTGGAGCCCGCTGCGGCGCAAGCGCGCGGCCATGGTCCAGCAGATGATCGTGTCGATCGGTCTGTCCCTCGCGCTGCTCAATCTGCTCCAGTGGTGGATCGGTGGCCGCCGCCTGCGCCTGACCACGGCTATCGACGAACGCTGGACCATTGGCCCCATCGTCGTGGGTCGCACTGCCCTGTTCTCTGGCCTGATCGCGATCGTGTGCCTGCTCGGTGTCTCGTTCTTCCTGCTGCGCACTCGCCTGGGACGCGCCACGCGAGCTGTCGCCGACAACCCGTCCCTCGCCGCAGCGTCGGGCATCAAGGTGGACTCGATCGTGAGGCTCGTGTGGATCATCGCTGCGGGTCTCGCTGGCCTCGGCGGCATCCTGCTGGGCCTGTACGACCAGGGCACCGCGTTCGATGCGGGAGCCCGCATGCTTCTGCTGATGTTCGCAGCGGTGACCCTAGGTGGCCTCGGCCAAGCCTTCGGTGCACTGGCGGGATCGCTCGTCATCGGCATCGTCGTCGAAATGTCGTCGCTGTGGCTGTCCACTGACCTGAAGATCGCCACGGCGCTCATCATCCTGATCGGAGTGCTGCTCGTGAGACCACAAGGAATCTTGGGACGCGCGGAGAGGGTGGGATAAGCCATGCAAGAACTCATCGACCTTCTCACCGGCGCCGGCCGCGAGATCTTCGGCCCCGCCACCGCGGCGTTCGCCCTTGCGGCGATCGGCCTCAACGTGCACTTCGGCCTCACCGGCCTGCTCAATATGGGCCACGCCGGCTTCATGCTGCTGGGCATGTATGGCTACGCGATCACCGTTCGCGAGACCGGCAATATGTGGCTCGGCATCCTTGCCGCGACAGTCGCAGCCATCGTGTTCGGACTGCTGCTCGGTTGGCCCACCCTCAAACTGCGAGGCGACTATCTGGCGATCGTCACGATCGCGGCGTCCGAGTTTGTCCGCTTCCTTGGACGCTCCCAGGTCTTCAAGGACCTCACGGGCGGCTCCACGGGCATCCGCGGCACCGACTTCAAGGAGCCATTCGAGTCCTTGTCGCCCTTCCCTGACAAGCTCGTCACCATCGGCCCCTTCACGATGCACGGCAGCCGCTCCTCGTCGTGGTGGCTCGTGGTGGTCGCGTGGGTCATCGTCGGCCTCTTCGCCCTGCTGTTCTGGCGCCTTGCGAACTCGCCCTGGGGCCGCGTCCTCAAGGGAATCCGTGAAGACGAGGACGCCGTGCGCTCGCTCGGCAAGAACGTCTACGCGTTCAAGATGCAGGCGCTCGTGCTCGGTGGCGTGATCGGTGCCTTCGGCGGCGTGCTCTTCGCTCTCGCGAACGCCGTGCAGCCGGACTCGATGGGCCGTCCCACCACGTTCTGGGTGTGGACCCTGCTGCTGCTTGGTGGTGCCGCCACCGTGTTCGGCCCCATCCTGGGCTCGATCCTGTTCTGGGTCTCGCTCGTCACGGTCCGTGGTCTGGCCGGCTGGTTCATCCCCGAGAACGTCATGTCCGCAACGGAGCGTGAGCCGTTCTCGCTCGTGCTCGTCGGCATCACCCTGATGTGCCTGGTGGTGTTCAGACCACAAGGCATACTCGGCAACAAGAGGGAGTTGGTGATCAGTGGTTAACGCGCCCCTTTCTCCCGCAGCGGAGTACTTCAAGGACGTTCCTCACGAGCCGGGCGCGCCCAAGCCCGACCCCGTCATCAAGGCCACGGACGTGCACCGCCACTTTGGGGGCCTCACCGCGGTGCAGGTGGATCACCTCGAGATCCAGCGCAATGCGATCACGGCGCTCATCGGTCCCAACGGTGCAGGCAAGTCGACGTTCTTCAACCTGCTGACGGGCTTCGACAAGCCGCAGCGCGGCCAGTGGTGGTTCAACGGCAACTCGCTGCAGAGCCGCTCCCCCGCTCAGGTCGCTCGCGCTGGCATGGTCCGCACCTTCCAGCTCACCAAGGCGCTCAACCGCATGACCGTGATGGAGAACATGCGCCTTGGCGCTCCCTTGCAGCGCGGCGAGAACATGATCGCCGCCCTGTTCCCGGCGCTGTGGAGGGACCACGAGAAGGAGATCACCGCCAAGGCCGAGGAGCTGCTCGCTCGCTTCAAGCTCGACACCAAGAAGGACGACTACGCAGGCGAGCTCTCCGGAGGCCAGCGCAAGCTCCTAGAGATGGCTCGCGCGCTGATGTCCGACCCCGAGATCGTCATGCTTGACGAGCCCATGGCGGGCGTCAACCCTGCGCTCACCGAATCGCTGCTCGACCACATCGTCGAGCTGCGCAATGAGGGCGTCACGGTGCTCTTCGTCGAGCACGACATGCACATGGTGCGTCGCATCTCCGACTGGGTTGTCGTCATGGCGGAAGGCAGGATCATCGCCGAAGGACCGCCAGAGACCGTCATGCAGAACCCGGCGGTTCAGGATGCGTACCTGGGCGCCCACCACGACACCGACCTCTTCGAGGAGCGCCAGTGAACGACGCACCCGTCACCCTGTTCGCGGACGACCTCCGCGCCGGCTACCTGCCGGGAATCGACATCCTCAACGGCTGCTCGATGGAGGTGCGCCAAGGCGAGCTCATCGGCATCATCGGCCCCAAC
>CALALQ010000135.1 GCA_937925595.1 uncultured Demequina sp.
GTCGAGCGGCGCTCCGGCACAAAGCCGCCGAGCACGCGACGGCTCTCAAGCATGTACTTGATCGCGGGGTCGTCCATGCCGGGGTGGAAGTACGGCGGGTTGTACGGGTCTTCTTCGAGCTGCTCGTCAGTGAACGGGATGTCGAAGGTGTCGCGCAGCACCTTGAGGTCTGCGGCGGCGAGCTTCTTCATCTGGTGCGTCGAGTTGCGCGCCGCAAAGTTGGAGCCAAGGCCGTAGCCCTTGATGGTCTTCGCGAGGATGACCGTGGGCTTGCCGTTCTTGATGGTGGTGGCCCGCAGGTATGCGGCGTAGAGCTTGCGGTAGTCGTGACCGCCGCGCTTGAGCGCCCAGATCTCATCGTCCGTCATGTCCTTGACGAGCTCCTTGGCGCGAGGGTCGCCGCCAAAGAACTGGTCGCGAATGAACGCGCCGGATTCGGCGCGGAAGGTCTGGAAGTCGCCGTCGGGGACGGTGTTCATGAGGTTGACGAGGGCGCCGTCCTCATCGCGAGCAAGCAGCGGGTCCCAGTTGCGACCCCAGATCACCTTGATGACGTTCCAGCCCGCACCGCGGAAGAACGCTTCGAGCTCCTGGATGATCTTGCCGTTGCCGCGCACGGGGCCGTCGAGGCGCTGCAGGTTGCAGTTGACCACGAAGGTGAGGTTGTCGAGGCCCTGGTTCGCGGCCAGCTGGAGCATGCCGCGGCTTTCGGGCTCGTCCATCTCGCCATCGCCCAGGAACGCCCACACGTGCTGCTCAGAAGTGTCCTTGATGCCGCGCAGGTGCAGGTAGCGGTTGGTCCACGCCTGGTAGATCGCGGAGGCAGGGCCCAGTCCCATGGACACCGTGGGGAACTCCCACAGATCGGGCATAAGGCGAGGGTGGGGGTAGGAGGACAGTCCACGGCCGGGACCGGACTTCTCCTGGCGGAACGAGTCGAGGTCGTCCTCGGTGAGGCGGCCCTCGACGTAGCCGCGCGCGTACACGCCGGGAGCCGCGTGACCCTGGAAGTACACCTGGTCGCCACCGCCCGGGTGGTCCTTGCCGCGGAAGAAGTGGTTGAGGCCCACCTCATACAGCGTCGCGACGGACGCGTAGGAGGAGATGTGTCCACCGACGCCCTTGCCGGCCGCCTGCGCGCGCGTGACCATGACGGCAGCGTTCCAGCGGATCCAACCGCGGTAGCGACGCTCGATCTCTTCATCGCCGGGGAATTCGGGCTCGTCGTCGACGTGAATGGTGTTGACGTACGGGGTGTTGAGGCTCAGTGGCACTGACAGCTGCTTGGAGGCGGCGTGCTCAACGAGCTGGTCGAGGATGTACTCAGCGCGGGACTCGCCTCCGGTCTCAATAAGACCGTCGAGAGATTCGAGCCATTCACTGGTCTCGTTCGGGTCCTTGTCGACTGCTCCGAAGGTTTCCACGAATGACCGTCCTTGCTGGCGCGGGGGTGTGCGCCGAATCGGTGAGGGGCCGCGCGGGTGCGCGCATCTGTCATTTATCTTGGCACAACGCGGGGGCCTCGTGCCCCAGCCGCCCCCGCTGGTGCCAGCGAGGAGACCGGCCGACGCTCCGTCCAGTCCGTTGCGCGCGTCGCCCGGGTGCCTCTACTGTGGGCAAGCAGGCGCCGATGTTGGTGCCGCACTCGACGAAGGGAGCAGCGCCACCGTGGCGATAGCGGCAAGCGCATCGGCCGGCGAGTCCGGGCCGATTGCGCGACTCGGCCTTAAGCCGGGCCTGGTAATCCAGGAGTTTGGCTACGACGACGATTGCGATGAGGGCTTCCGAGAAGCCATCGAATCGGCCACGGGCGAGGAGCTCGTCGATGAGGACTATGGCGACGTCACCGATGGCGCCATCGTCTGGTACCGCGACGGGGACGACGACCTCGCGGATCTGCTCATGGACGTTCAGTCACTCCTTGATGACGGTGCGTGTGTCTGGCTTCTCACTCCCAAGGCTGGCGTGACCGGCCACGTGGAGCCTCGCGATGTGGGCGAAGGTGCCTCGCTTGCAGGGCTGCACGCGACCTCGACATTCGTCATCGGCGAGAGCTGGTGCGCGACTCAGCTGGTGGAGAAGGGCCGCTCCAAGTGACCCAGGTGGGCCAGCAGGCCCCAGCCTTCACCCTCACTGACCAGCACGGCCGCCCCTTCTCACTCGAGGAGCAGCGCGGCAAGGCGGTCCTCTTAGTGTTTGTTCCGTTCGCGTTCAGTGACGTGTGCACGAATGAGCTTGTGGAGCTGCGCAATGCCGCCGACCTCTTGAGCCGCGAAGACCTCACTGTCGCCGTCGCGTCGTGCGATTCGATCTACACCATGAAGGCATGGGCGGACACCCACTCGTACCGCGCGCCACTGCTGAGCGACTTCTGGCCGCACGGCCAGGTTGCTCGCGACTACGGCGTCTTCAACCCCCACGACGGCCTCGCGACGCGCGGAACGTTCCTCATCGACGGTGAGGGCGTGGTGCGCTGGACGGTGGTCAATCCCAAGGGTCAGGCGCGCAATGTCGATGACTACCGACGCGAGGTGAGCCGCCTTCTGGGCGCATGATGGAGTCATGCCCCTGACTCTCGCGGTGATCACCGGCTCGACCCGTCCTGGCCGTCTTGGCCCCCTCGTTGCCGAATGGGCGGCGGACTTCGCGAGGGAGAACAGCGAGTTTGAGATCGCGCCGCTCGATCTTGCGGACTTCGACCTGCCGCTCCTTGATGAAGCCGCGCACCCGTCGCTCAAGCAGTACGAACACGAGCACACCAAGCGCTGGTCCGCAGCGATCGAGGCGGCCGACGCGTTCCTGTTTGTCACTCCCGAGTACGACTACTTCGCTCCCGCGTCGCTCGTGAATGCCGTGCAGTGCCTGTCGCAGGAGTGGAACTACAAGGTGGCGGGCATCCTCTCGTACGGCGGAGTCTCTGCGGGCCTGCGATCCACGCAGACGCTGCGGCTGCTGCTGTCGAACGTCGGTGTCCACACCGTCAAAGACACGGCCGCGATCCAGTTCATCAAGACGCACGTCAACGACGGCGTATTCACGGCACCTGAGTACGCGCCCGAAGGCCTCACCAACGTGCTTGGCGAGCTTCACAAATGGTCGCTCGCCGCGGCACAGTTGCGCAGCTAGACGCCCGACGCTGGGGCTGGCTTTCCTGCGCGACGCGCACCTACGCGCCACCACGCCATGGCGAGAGTGCCCAGCGCGAGGGTGCCGAAGATCGTCACAGTGCGCCACACCATCGCGGCACCCACGAGAGCGGACTCATGGTCCACACTGATGACATCGGTCACCGAAGCGATGACCACTGCGTCCATGACGCCAAGTCCGAACGCAGGGAGGATCGTCAGGGGATAGGCGAGGAGCATCGACCCCACGACTACGGGCCACGGCGCTGCATCGGGCCCCAGCCCCACGAAGCGCACCGCGGCGAGCAGGATCAGGGCGTCGACGACGATTGCCAGGAGCATGAACCCGATCGCGACGCCGAGTCCGCGCTGCAGGCGGCGTCCGATGCGCTCGCGGAAGTCCTTCACAGCCGCGACCCAGCGATCCTCGTCGACCTTCGCCCCGACGATCTTGGCCGCTTCTGCGGCGCGCTTAGCGAGTTTCTCCGCCACAGCGTCGGACCTGAGAACGGCGACCAGCAGACCGATGATTGCCACCGCGATCGCGAGGCACACGAC
>CALALQ010000136.1 GCA_937925595.1 uncultured Demequina sp.
CGCGCTCCGGTAAGGTAGATGCGCCCAAGACCGCCGGTTGTCTTGCCCGCAAGGGGAAGACCGAAGTCTCGCGAAAGCGAAGGCCAGCGCAGGTGAACTGAACGCTCGACCATCGCGTCGGGCCTCCGGCCTCGCCTGTGCGCGAGGCCTTTTTGCTTTCCTGGACAGGCAGGCGGTCATCATCCAGGAAGGATAACTATGGCGACGCCAGACAAGGTGGCCGCGGTCAAGGAGCTCACGGAACTGTTCCGTGCCTCCAACGCCGTGCTGATCACCGAGTACCGCGGCCTGTCCGTCTCGCAGCTTGCTCAGCTGCGTGGGGACCTGCGTGGTACCGCGACCTATGCGGTCGCGAAGAACACTCTGACGGCGCTCGCGGCCAAGGAAGCCGGCGTTGAGGGTATTGATGACCTCTTCGTTGGCCCCACGGCTATTGCATTCGTCACCGGTGACCCGGTGGAGGCTGCAAAGGGTCTTAAGGCTTTTGCCAAGGCGAACGACAAGCTCGTTATTAAGGGCGGCGTTCTCGAAGGCAAGGCGATCTCTGCTGCAGAGGTCCAGAAGCTGGCCGACCTCGAGTCCCGCGAGGTTCTGCTCGCCAAGGCTGCCGGCGCTATGAAGGCGTCGCTCTTTGGTGCTGCGTACCTGTTCCAGGCGCCCCTGTCGAAGGCAGTGCGCACCGTTGACGCCCTGCGTGCAAAGCAGGATTCTGCGGCCTAATGCCGCGCAGCGTAAAGCTGCACCCCGAACCAACTGCGTTCCCGCAGGCAAACAAGCAAAGGAAACATCATGGCTAAGCTCACCACCGAGCAGCTCATCGACGCGTTCAAGGAGCTCTCGCTCATCGAGCTCTCCGAGTTCGTCAAGGCCTTCGAGGAGACCTTCGAGGTCACCGCTGCCGCCCCCGCCGCCGTTGCGGTTGCCGCCCCCGCCGCTGGCGGTGGCGACGACGCCGGCTCCGCCGAGGAGAAGGACGCGTTCGACGTCGTTCTGACCGCCGTTGGCGACAAGAAGATCCAGGTCATCAAGGAGGTCCGTGCCCTCACGAACCTCGGCCTGGGCGAGGCCAAGGCTCTGGTCGACGAGGCCCCCAAGACCATCCTCGAGGGTGCCAAGAAGGAAGACGCCGAGAAGGCCAAGGAGGTCCTCGAGGCCGCCGGCGCCACCGTCGAGCTCAAGTAAGCACCGAGCTCAACTTCAGCTCACGCTAAAGAGGCCGGGTCGCTCCGCAAGGGGCGACCCGGCCTTTGCTTTCTCTCGCATGACCCGGGCCCGACGCTGTGGCTGGGTGACAGTGGGCCCCTGCCTAGGGCTGTGATGGAGAAAGGTGCCCCGGCCCGCCGGGGGATAGCGGACCGGGGCGATAAGCGGTCTGGCGCCAGGGGGGGGGAATTGCGCCGTAGCAGACCGCTCGCTTTATCAGCTCAGTGGCTGTGCTGCAGGACTCCTGAAGGGGGTGGGGACGTAGTCGCTTGCGCGACCGGCCTGGCCGAAGACCTCCATGCGCTCGGCGATCATGTCGGACATCGCCGCACGGCCTGCGCTCGCTGCGGGGGCGGGGTCCGCGGCAAGGGGGTCTGCGGCGAGCGCGACGCGCATCGCTGCGGCGTATGCCATGTGTGAATCCATGCCCTGGTTGATCTTGGTGACGCCCAGCTTGGTGGACCGCGCCTTCTCGTCCTCCGGGACACCCCACGACTCGGGAAGCTTGCCGCCGTGCGCGTTGATGATGTCGCGCAGGTGCGCGGGCAGCGACGACGAGCCGTGCATGACGAGGTGGGTGTTGGGGATCTGCTGAGCGATCTCGACGATGAGGTCCATGTGCAGCACCGAGGAGTCCGGTGGGCTCGTGAACTTGTAGGCGCCGTGCGATGTGCCGATGGCGACGGCGAGCGCGTCGACGTCGGTGCGCTCGACGAACTCACGCGCCTCCTCCGGATTGGCGAGCACGATCTCCGCGTGCGTCGCGCCGTCCTTCGATCCGCCGATCGTGCCGAGCTCTCCCTCGACGGAGACGCCGTACTGACGGGCGTACTCCACAACTCGCTGGGTGACGGCGATGTTCTCGTCGAACGAGGTGGGCTTGTGGGTCTCAGGGTCAAGCGAACCGTCGATCATGACTGAGGAGAAGCCGGCGTCGATCGCGCGCTTGCAGGTCTCGAAGTCGGGGCCGTGGTCGAGGTGAACGACAACGGGAATGTCGGTGTAGTGGTCGACGGTGCGCAGCAGCAGGTCCCAGTACAGCTCGTCGGACGCGAACGCTGACGCTCCCGCGATGGTCTGCACGATCACCGGCGCGTTCTTGCGTCGAGCCGCGTCGAGGACCGCCTCGACCTGCTCGATGTCGGTCACGTTGAACGCGCCGACGCCATAGCCGCCTGCTCGGGCGTGGTCGAGCACCTCGCGGAGCGTGGATAGGGTCATTGCCAAGGGCCTTTCGTTAAGTGTAGAGACGCAGGACTTTCTGTGTCTTCATCGGCATCTGGGGGTGCCTCTGGGCACTACCATAACAGAATGAATGCTAGCCGGTTTGGTTTGGTTTCGTTTGAGCAAGTCGTAAGGAGGTGACCGTGTGGCGTCACAGGCAATCGTTGGCGTGGACTTCGGCAGTTCCCGCATCAAGGCGGCGGCGTACGACCGCGCGGGTCAGCTGATCGAGGTCTCCGCAGTGGACACGCCGCTCGTGCAGCGCAAAGACGGCGACGACTTCCCGGTGGCGGACATGCTCGCCGCTGCGGCGGAGGCCATTGCGCAGCTGGGGCTTCCCAGAGGGACGATCGCGGCCGTCTCCACGGCGTCGATGGGCGAGACGGGTACCGTCCTTGGGCGCAACGGGCTCGCCGACGTGGGCTTCCCCTCGTGGTACGACTCGCGCGGCGCGGACATCATCGAGCGACTTGCCGAGACGTGGGGAGAGACCTTTCTTCGCAACGCCACAGGGCGCCACTTCCGCACTGCCTCCACCGTCGCCAAGCTGGGACATCTCCGCGAAGCAGATGGCCCCCTGCCGGACGGTGTGTTCCTTGGCATCTGCGGCGCCCTGGCCTGGCAGCTCACGGGCGTCGCCTGGCAGGAGGCGGGCCTCGCGACCACCAGCGGAGTGTTCGACATCACCAGTCGCGACTACCTCACCGCCGTATGGGACGACGCCGGCCTTGGCAACGTCGACCTGCCGCCAGTCCGCGCGGCTGGACACGGCGAGCGGGCGTCCACAGACCTCGCACGCTCGCTGGGCCTGGCGGAGGACGCGCTGGTCGTCATTGCAGGGCACGACCATCCGGTGGCGTGCGTGGGCGCCGGAGTGAGGGCTGGCGAGATCGCCGACTCGATGGGCACGGGCGAGGCGATCATCGCGCCCATGGGCGCCCGCGGAGACGACAGAGCTCACCTTTCCGGCGCGATGAGCAGCGACCGCTACCTGGCCTTCGAGATCTGGCCGGCTGATGGATCGATCATGGGGGTATGGGAGCGACTGCGACCGGGCCTCGCGATGCGCACTTTCGTCGAACACAGCGAGCTGTCGCGAGAGGAACTCGACGCCGCTGCGCCCAGACCCGCCCCCGGCTCGCACTTCAGAGATGACCACTCGCTCGCCATGGAGCTGGCAGTCGCGCCACCGATCGACTATTCGCCACAGATGTGGGGCCACCTGGTGGACTTCTATGTCGAACTCGCGAACCGGGGTCAGCGACTGCTGCGCGACGTCTCGGGGGCGCAGGGCCCGGCCGTCCTCACCGGTGGCGGCCTGCGCTCGGCGCGATGGCGAGCGTCGAAGGCGCTGCTCGGCGACGGGCCCATGGAGGTGTCGTTGGTGCAAGAGACGGGTACACGTGGGTGTGCCGCTATTGCCGGAGCCTCCATCGGCTGGTGGACCACAGCGTCGGACATGCCGGGAGTGGAGCGCCTCCCCATTGGCGCCGACGCGGTGGCTGACATGGACGCGGCCGCTCACGCCATCGGGTGGTGACCCTCCGAACGCCGGCAGAAACGCAAGTTCTCACTTTCGGTTCCTTTGCCTTCGGTGTAACCTCGGGCTGTGCATGCTTCCCAGCGCCGTGAGGCAATCATGACCGCCCTGTTCGAACACGGGACGGTGCGCACGCGCGACCTCGCGGAGCAGCTGGGTGTGTCGGAGGTGACCATCCGCACGGACTTCGAGGCGCTCGAGCAGCAGGGTCGCGTCTCGCGGGTCCACGGCGGCGTCACCATGACCGAGACCCCGTTGATGGGCTTCGACGCCCGATCGACGCAGAACGTCGCCGCCAAGCAGCGCATCGGCGCCGCTGCGGCAAGGCTCGTCAAGGACGACACCACGATCATCCTCGACTCCGGAACTACGGTGTTCAGCCTGGCAAGACAGCTTCCCACCGTGACGGACCTCGTTGTCCTCACCCCTGGTGTGAACATTGCTCTCACCCTCATGGACGTGGCTGGTGTCACCGTCCGCCTGCTGGGAGGCAGGTTGGATCCCCGCATCGCCTCCACCGTCGGCACCCCCCGACAGCAGGGGATCGAGGGTGAGATTGCTCACATTGCCTTCCTGGGCGCAGGTGGCATGGACTCCGACTACGACGTCGTTGAGGGCTCTTTTGATATTGCGGAGTCCAAGCGATCGCTCGCCAACGCGGCCCGCAAGCTCGTGCTGCTCGCAGACGCCGCGAAATGGAACACTTTCGACCGTCATAAGGTGATGAACGTGTCGCGCTTCGACATGGTCATCACAGACGAGTCCATGCCTGAGGCAACGCGCGACGCGATCCGCGAAACCGGCGTGGAGCTCATCATCGCGTAGCGGGCGCACGCCCCCTTACCGCCCTCCCCGCATTCTTGCGGATACGCATACTCGCGCGTACACCCGACGCTCGGTTGGCTCTTGCGCGCCCCGGGGAGCCTCCGACCATAGGTTAGATAACGAACTGAAAACAAAGTTTGTGTCTTTCGAATCTTGTCGTATATGGTGCTCACAGGCCGGTTGGACGGCCCAATTGGCTTCGGACGGCAACGATGCCGTGGCCAAACGTCTCAAGGAGGAGATTGATGATTCAACGCAGACTCGCTGCGATCACCGCTCTGGGTGCAGCCGCGGCGCTTGCGCTCACGGGCTGTGCCTCGAGCGGTGACGACCCGTCGGGCGCACCGGCCGCTGGCGGCGGCGAAGAGGTCACCCTGACCTTCAGCCAGTGGTGGGAGGTCGAGCTGCCCGAGGGCTACATGCGCGGGCTCATGGACCGCTTCGAAGAGCAGAACCCCGGCATCAAGGTGGAGCTGATCTCGAACCCCTACTCCGCGACCGTCGACCTGCAGACGGCCGCTGCGGCGACCGGCACGCTTGCCGACATCGTCGCGATCAACGGCGCGAGCGTCTACGACCTGAAGACGCAGGGTGCGATCACGAACCTCAGCGCCCTCATGGACGACGCCGGTTACGACCCCGCCCAGCTGGTCAGCAACGACCAGATCGACGGCGCGACCTACATGGTGCGTGCGCTGAACTTCGCGTACCCGATGTACTACAACACGGACCTCCTGGAGGCCGCGGGCGTCACCGAGGTGCCCAAGACTCGTGCGGAGTTCGAGACCGTGGCGAAGGCCGTGACGAACCCCAACGCCAACGTCTACGCGTGGTCGCTTCCGATCAACGTGCAGTCGCCCGCGGGCTTCGACTCCCAGGCGTGGCTGTGGGCGTCCGGCGGCCGCTTCCTGCAGGACCGCAAGCCTAACTTCCAGACCCCTGAGGTCGCGGACTGGCTGCAGTTCCTCAAGAACCAGTACGACGCCGGCAACATCACGCCGGGTGCGTTCACGCAGCAGGAGCAGCAGAAGGTCGAGGAGTTCACGGCCGGCCGCAACGCGATGATGAACGGTTCGCTCGCCCACATCGGCGGCATCCGTGAGGCCAACCCTGACCTCAACTTCACCATCGGCTTCGTGCCCTCGATCGACGGCTTCACCGGCAAGCCCGGCCTCGCCGGCGCCTCGTGGGGCATGGGCATCGCGGAGAACTCGAAGCACAAGGCCGAGGCGTGGAAGCTCATCGAGTTCATCATGAGCACGGACGTCAACTCCGAGCTCGCCACTCAGGCAACGGGCTTCCCCGGCAACAAGGACTCTGTCCCCGGCTACGTCGACGGTGACCCGCTGTACGAGCTCGCGTTCGAGGTGTACCAGGGCAGCGAGTTCGTCACCGAACTCGAGGGTCTTCCCAACGCCCTTGACCTCAACCGCAACCTCAACGAGAACCTCGTTCGCCTTCTGCAGGGAGACGCCACGGTCGAGCAGACCCAGGCCTCGCTGCAGGAGTACTGGGCCGGAGTTCTCGGAAGCTAATCTGCAACCCCTCCGGACGGTGGTGGGGACGGCGCAAGCCGACCCCACCACCGTTCCCACAGCATCACCTTCCGCGATCCCCAAGAGGCAAGGTCCACGCAATGCCCCCCACCACACTCGAGGCGAGCGACGCTCCCCCCGCGGTCATCGACCGCGAGCTGGCTGAGCGCGAACGTCGCAAGTCGCGCCGGCTGCGCACCCTGCGCGCCAACCTGACGTCGTACGGCTTCATGTCGCCGACTCTGATCGTCATGGCCGTCATGATGGCCGCGCCCATCGTGATGGTCTTCATCTACTCGACCTTGTCGAACATCATCATCGACAAGAGCCCCAAGTTCGTCGGAGTCGCCAACTTCCAGACGTTGCTCGCCGACCCGATCTTCCGCAAAGCCGTAGGCAACACGCTGATCTTCACCACAGCGTCGGTCACGTTCCACCTGCTGCTGGGGCTCGGCTTCGCGATGATGCTCAACTCCAAGCTCCTGCCGCGCTTCGCGGCCGCCGCGTTCCGCGTGGTCTACATCCTGCCGTGGGTGTTCACGGCATCCATTGTCGTCATCGTGTGGCAGCTGATCCTCAACCCCAATGGCGTCGTGAACTACCTCCTCGAGAGCCTCAACATCGTCTCGACCAAGGTCGAGTGGTTCGCCAATCCGGACCTGGCCCTCGGCACCGTCATCTTCATCAACATCTGGGCGGGCTACCCGTTCTTCATGATCAGTCTGCTGGCTGGCCTCCAGGGCATCCCCACGGATCTGTATGAGGCCGCAGAGGTCGATGGCGCCGGCCCCTGGTCGCGCTTCTTCCATGTGACCCTGCCGCAGCTGAAGCCGGTCATCATCGCGATGCTCATGCTCGACTTCATCTGGAACATGCAGCAGTACCCGATCGTGTGGCTCGCCACAGGAGGTGGTCCGCTCAACGCGACGGAGACGATCGCCACCTACACCTACAACCTCGCATTCTCGAAGCACCAGTTCTCGCTGGCGGCCACGAGCGGCGTGGTCCTGTTCTTGGTGTCGATGGTGGTGGCGGTCCTCTACGTCCGTCACCAGAGGGCGAGGGACTGACATGGCTGTGATCGAATCCAAGCGACAGACCACGCTCAAGGTGTGGCTGTGGATCGGCCTCACGTTCGGCGCGCTCTTCGCGGGCTTCCCCGCTTTGTGGATGCTGCTCAGCTCCGTGAAGCCCAACACTGAGATCTTCGCCTACCCGCCCACCTTCCTCCCTGAGAAATTCACCCTCGACGCCTACATCGAGATCCTCACGGACGCGGGCAAGGTGCGGTTCTTCGTGAACAGCTACGGGGTGGCGCTCGCGGTGGTGCTGCTCACGCTGTTCGCCGGCATCATGGCAGGCTACGCGCTGAGCCGCTTCGACTTCCCGCTCAAGCGCTCGCTCAACGCCATCGTGATCTCGATTCAGGCGGTCCCGCCGATCACGCTCCTGATCCCGTACTTCGCGCTGGTCGTGTGGCTGCGGCTGTACGACAACCTGTGGGCGCTGATCCTCACCTACATGGTCGCGACCATCCCCTACGCGATCCTCATGATGACGGGCTACTTCAACACCATCCCCAAGGAGCTCGATGAAGCCGTCAAGGTCGATGGCGGCGGGCACATGAGGGCGCTGTGGCGCGTGCTCGTGCCTGTGGCAAGGCCCGGCATCGTCGCGGTGGGTGCCTACACCTTCATGGTGGCGTGGAACGAGTTCCTCTTTGCTCTCACGCTGACCCAGAGCCGGGAGAACCGCACGGTTCCGGTCGGCATCCAGCTGCTCATGGGTGAGCATTCCTTCAAGTGGAACGAGATGCTCGCAATGAGCGTCCTCGGCTGCATCCCTGTCCTCATCCTCTTCCTGCTCTTCCAGCGCCAGTTCGTCAGCGGCATGACGGCCGGTGCCGTCAAGAGCTGACCCCCACCTCACTACCGGAAGGCACTACTCATGTTGATGAGCGGCAAGGACGTCGTTGCTCCCGCACACCGCTACGGCTTCGCAGTCCCCGCGTTCAATATCAGCGACTACGGCATGTTGTGCGCTGCCCTCAGCGCGTGCGAGGAAGTCCGGTCGCCCATGATCGTCTCGATCCACCCCGCGGAGTGGGAGCTGATGGGCGACGAGTTCCTCGCCTCAGTGAAGGCACTCGCGAGCGCTTCGAGCGTGCCCGTGGCGATCCAGCTCGATCACGGGGCGACCGTCCACCAGGTCGCGGCAGCTCTGCGCCTTGGCTTCACGTCGGTGATGATCGACGGCTCTCTCCTTCCTTATGAGGAGAACGTTGGGCTGACGCAAGAGGTCGTGAACCTCGCTCACCTGGTAGGTGTCTCGGTTGAGGGAGAGATCGGCACGATCGGCCCGCGCGACCCGCAGGACGCGGAAGCGCTCAAGGACATCATCTATACGACTCCTTCTGAGGCTGCGGCGTTCGTCGAGGCGACGGGAGTCGACTACCTCGCAATCGCCGTGGGCACCGCGCATGGCGTGTACCCGCCGGGAGTGGCACCGGAGCTCAAGCTCGATCTGATCTCTGAGATCGATGCCGCGGTGGGCGTTCCCCTTGTTCTCCATGGCGGCTCGGGTGCTGTCGACGAGGAGGTATCGGAGGCCGTGACGCGGGGGATCGCCAAGGTCAACATCTCAGCTGACATGAAGACCGCGTACTT
>CALALQ010000137.1 GCA_937925595.1 uncultured Demequina sp.
GCGGGAACAGGTCGGCCAGCCCGGAGGCGGCGATCTTCGCTTCCTGGTGGAACAGATACCGTTTGTATCTTACTGATTTTGCAATCATTTCATTGTACGATCCAGTAATCGAGGCAAATCTGGGGCAACAATGGCACGTCCTTCCAAGGCAGTCCTTGCAGCCAGGGCCAAGTCCAAGGGTCTTCTTGCTCGCGAATGGCCATCGTCCGTCCCCGGCGTGTTCTTTATAGCCGTAGGCGAGCCCCGATGGGCTGCACGCATCCGCTGGCAGAAAGATAACGCCGTCTACCGCGACAAGACTCACGTCTGGAAGCTCTCCATCAATCCCAAGACGGGCGGGTACACCGAGAAGGACCTGCTCCACTGGCAGTCGCAAGCCGAAGCATGGGCCAGGGCCGAGTGGTACGCGCTGGATAAGTCCGGCAAAGAGTTCTCGCGTAGCGCGCAAGCCAACGCCTGGACATTGAAAGCGCTACTGACGAAGTACTTGGAAGGCTTGGACGATGGTTCGATCAAGTACCGATCCTGTGTCTCCGATCGCTCGCGAGTTCGCGTCTTGCTCGGGATAGCAGAGAAGGGAGCCAACGCTCACAACAAGTCGTTCGCGCCCATCCTGGGCAAGACGATGGACGAGTTGGTGCCTACGGATTTCTACACCGAACACCCTCGATCACATCCCAGGGCCATCCTGCTCCACTACAAGGGTAAGAACGGCCAGCCCCCCCAGGAACAATGCCTGCATCAAGCTGATCCAGACGATCCGCACGGTGATGGGCCACGCCATCCGCGAATGGGGGCTCGATCTGGACCTCACCAAGGTTCCACTGCCCCCACTTGCCAAGGATCCGGGTCGCGACGAAACCCTGACTGACGAAGAGTTCGGCTGGATCATGGATGAGATGAAGGAGTGCGATCAGGCCACCCGGGATATCGTGCTGATGAACCGCTACTCCGCCATGCGCCGCAGCGAGGCAGTCAGGCTCGACTGGGAACGCGTGGCGCCGGATAACACCTCTGCCAAGCTCACGAACACCAAGAGCCGTCGAGTGAAGGGCAAGGACTTGCAGCGTGAACGTATCGTCCCCTTTGCACCTGCGATCGTGGATATGCTGGCCCGTCGTCGAGAAGCCAGCAAGACGTTATCGGGGGCCGTGTTCCTCACGTCCGCCGGCAATCGGATCTGGGCTGATGCTGTCACCAAAGCATGGGAGCGGGCTCGGCGTCGGGCTGCGAAGAAGCACGATGCGCCTCTCATGTTGAACAAACGGCTTCACGACCTGAGGCATACCCGCATCACGGAGCTGGGCGAGGACATGCCCGCAGCCATGATCGCCAAGATGTCCGGGCACGACGACCTAGCATCGTTCATGCGCTACTTCAATCCGAAACCCGAGGCCATGCGAAAGAAGATGGCGGAGGCCGATCGCAAGCGATTGGCCACTGGCCAGTCTCCAAACGAGCCATCAGGCATTGAAGCTGCTGCTGCATTGCTGGCCGATTTGTCGCCTGAGGAGATGGCCCAGGTTATGGCGAAGGTATTCGCAAAACGAACAACCACATAGGCATGAAGCGGAAAGATCCTTGACGGCCATAGTGGCAACCAGAAGATAGGGCTGCGCTCGGGCTCTCCCCTTCCCCAGCGCTGGGCTTCTATGCTGCCCTCGCCTTCGGTTCGCCGAAGGCGCTCTTTCGATTTTCAGCTGATCAGGTCTTGCAACGGCCTAGTCAACGCATGTCGCAGCACGCCTTACACGGAAGGAAGCCAAGCGCATGCAGTAGCTCGTCCGACAATAGCCCCTCCGGCATCTCAAGCTCGATCCTATGGACGTTGAAGACCAGTATCTTGATCGCCTTCTTCAGCTTCAACAGCTCCACAAACATCTGCCTTCGGCCCGGATCCAGGCGCGCATCCTTGGTTCTTCCATAGAGCGATTTCGGGGGGGCATACAGGTAGCTGCTTAGTCCGTTGGCCTGAGCGTACCTTCGCAGCTTCTCCGCCTCCCGGTCGATTTCCTCAAGCAACTCCTGCTCTTTCTGATCCTCAACACTCTCCGGATCCTCATCCGACGAATAAGAAACCGCTTTCGGCGCGATTGAAACGCGGAATTTGCTGCCAACGTGTGCCCAGAAGATGTCGATCGGACGATCCTTGTATTTAGGCCACTCCCTGTCGCAGAACTCCTGGAACTCTCTCACCTGCTCATCGCCTAGCTCGGCGATTTCCGGCGGTGTCTCGAAGTTCTTGAAGGCCGCTTTCAAGAACTCGCAGTCTTGCTTCGTGTGGTAGCGCGGGGTGTTCACTTTCATCACGAACTCCGGGACGAAGTATTGCTCCCGCCTCTCCAAGTCCGCGCGGATCTGTGCAGCGTCGATCCTCACCCCGCTGTCGGCCCACTCCTTGACTTGGGCCAGCGTAGTTTTCTGCTGGTACATGAGCACGATCTCCTCGTTATTGAGGACATCGCGGAGGGCGAAGCGACTCAGGCCGGCCAGCGCGTCGTTCAAGCTCGGCTTGTCTTCGCGTGCGCGCGCAAGCCGATCCAACGACTTGAAGTAGTTGTACTTGGAGACATAGTGCATGCGCATCTACCTGTCGATATCAACGGCGGGCTGTGAACCTATTTTCATTCGTCTGTAAGGCGTTCTTGATAGCTCGAAGCGCCTCGCTGGCGTACTTGATCGCGCCCTCCTCATTCAAGAGATCGAGCGCTGATCCAGACTGGATGCCGTTCGCGACCTCCTCCCGGATGAGCGGTTCGTTCTTGACGCTGCCGAGCAGGCTTCGAGCAATCTGCTGAGAAAGTCCGTCCGTGAACAGCGTCAGTACCGGCCGCTGGAATGCAGCGGTAAGGGCCTGAACCATCGCATTGCTCCGGTGCGAGATCCGCAGGCTCAGGACCTCGAAATCACCGCTATTGGATTCGACATTGGATGCACCGAGCGACGCGTACAGCTCGGAAGAATGCTTCTTCTTCATCCGTTCGCCCTCGCAAACCGCTCCGCAACCATCTGGTACTCGTGACTGAGGCCTCCGATGCGCTGGCTGTCCGGAAGTTCGATCGCATAGTAGTGGTCGAGTCTTGGGTTCGCCCCCCCAAAGAGCACATCGGACCAGCTACCCGCGTCCAGATAGTGGGTCCCCATGAGCGCGTCCGCATGCCTGGCCACCAGCGCCGCGCAATCCCGGTCGTCTTTGAAGAGATCCTGCAGCATCGTCCCGATCACGGACTCGATCATTGAGTTCAGGATCTGCGAGCGCGGGGTTCCCGATTGCTGCGCGATGGAATCAAGAATCCGCAGATCCGACTTGCGGATCTTCACATTCAGCTTTGGCATGGGGGTCTCTTTCGCAGCCTGGTAGACCTCCACCAGGGACGGACCGTCAGCGAACTTCTCGTGGTTGATGTCGTAGGCCATGGCTAGGGGTTCCGTATTGGTCGATCAGTCCCGCTTGAACTTCTTGCGGCGATGGAACGCGGTGATGAGGGTCTCGCCGTCGTGGACTATTCCGGCCCCACCGCTGCTACGCATTTTTTCCAGCTCACGGATCTCCTCCTTGCGCTTCTGGATCTCGCGGTCGATCTCCTTTTTCCCGAGCAAGGTCATGTCGCCTCGGCTATTGGGGGTCCCGAGGCAGAGGATGAGATCGACCTTGGTTGCGCCGATGCCGCGCTGCTGGGTTCGAGCCTGAAAGTGATGGGTTGCGTTCATTTCCCCGCTCCTGCGATAGCGTGAGGCCAATGTACTAGTCCATCTTGGATTAGTCAAGAGGTCGCAAAGGGATTTTTATCGCCGTTGAGTTCGGGGCTCTGGCCTGTGCTGCAGGCGCTCCACTTAGGCGTCCGCCTGCCCCGCAGGGCGGAAGACTGGCGGCAGCTCATGTAATGCCCATCCCGTGATGATGATCCCGGCCCCACTGCGGAAGGTGTTGCACCGCATTCTGCTTGCTCCGATCCACCCCCAGCTTCATACGCACCAATGCGAGATCTTCCTCCGCACCATAAAGCCGGTACTGGTGGGTCATCCGGGTGAACGCCACCAGCATGCTCTGGTTGTCGGTCTGCTGCGGGTTCACGAAATGGAACACCGCCGGCTGGCCCTGCCCCTGGCTCTTGTGGATGGTGTCGGCGTACCCCTGATTGAAATGATTGAACGCCTGCGTGCGGATCTCGACCGTGAAGGCTTCCCGCGTTCCGCGCGTATGGATCCGCAAGCGCAGGTCGTGCCCACCGTCGTTGGCGCGGATCGTCACCACTTCGGCGAGATCGCCATTGGTCAGTCCCAGGTCCGGTGCGTTCTCGGTGATCCGCACCCGATCACCACGCGCCAGCATCAGGTTCAGTGCCCGGCCACCCTGCCGGCCGACGATCCTGAACTCTTCGCCCTCCAGGACCCCGCGGTCGCGCAGGCCTGCCCGCAACCGCTGGGCGATGGCCTGCCCATCCTCGTGCGTGTGGACCAGCACCAGCCGGTTGTCGATGCCGTAGTCGCTGTCGAACCAGTCCAGGGCCAGCGCGTCCATGGCCTGCTGGCGCGTGTCCCAGGCATCGATCTTGTCTTGCGCTTCCAACTGCTCCCAGATCTGCTGGCTCTTGGCCTGAGCCTGCGCGTGGGATTTCGGGGCGATGTCCTTGCCCAGGATCACGCGCCCATCGATAGCGCGGTCGTAGAACCTAAGGGCCAGGTCCCGATCCTCAACGCGGTGCTGCCGACGCACCTCGGTCAGTTCGGCCTGCCCGAGGACCCCGGACACGAGCGCCATCCCCGATCCGGCACCGATGGGCTGGAGCTGCTTCATATCGCCTTGGAGTACCAGCTTGGCTCCGGCGGCATCGACGTGCCGCATCAACTGCCGCACCTGCTCGGTATGCACCATGCCGGCCTCGTCCAGCACCACCACATCGCGCGCATCGAGCACAACCCTGCCGTGTTCCAGTCGTTTCAGCAGCATCGCCACCGACAGCGATGTGATCCCGCTTTCGGCTTCGAGCTTCTGCGCTGCCCGTGTGGAGACGCACGCCCCCAGCAGTCGCTGGCCATTGGCCTCGAATGCTCGCTTGTAGAGATCGGCCACGGTCGTCTTGCCCGCACCCGCCACGCCGGCTAGCACGGCATGGCCGCCACTGTCGCAACACATGTGCTGGATCGCGGCACGTTGCTCGTCGCTCAACACGAACCCTTTCTCGGCCTGGTACTCGGCGATGACGGCATCCACCAGTGCAGCCGGTACGCGCTGCGCCTGTTCATCGCGACGCGCATCCGCCCGCTGCTGGACTTCCTGCTCCCAGTCCACCATCCAGCGCGCCGACCAGCGCGAACGCGTGTGCCGACGTGCCAGGCGATGGCCACGATCAACAGCGGCAATCGGCGCGGGCGCGATCTCGCACATCACCGATTTCAGGCGCTGAACATCGGCAGCCAGTTGCGCGGGATCCAGTCCCGCACGCGCCTGCGCCACCGCCACCAGCAGGTCCTTGTCTTCGACGATGGCCTCATGCGCGTGGAGCCGTCGCAGGATGTCGGCATCGTCCTGGGACGGCACATAGATGCTGGCCAGGGATTTCAGGGCATCGAGGTCCATGGGCTGCGCCATCTGGCCCAGCAGCGCCTGCCAATGCGCGAACATCTCATCCGGACTCGGCTCGTCCTTGTGCTTGCGCGTGGTGCGCCAGGCCTGTGCGTGGTCCATGCCGTTCGCCATCGCCGCGCGGATCTCCGCGTCGCGCGTGGAGAAGTGGCGAATGGTCGCCTCCTCGATCCCGGCCACCTCCCATCGGCGTCGCCCCGTGTCCTGGCCATCCAGGTCCAGCTCAACATGCTGTGCCAGACCGTAGCCCAGTGCGCGCAGACCCTGTGCAAGATGCGCCTTGTAGAGGGCATCGGCCGCCTGCTGGTGCTCATACAGTTCCACCGGGTCGAACGTCGCCCATTGCCCATCGGCGCCCAGCGCCACACCGAAGATGCACGAGTGGGTGTGCAGGTGCGGATCGACGTTGCGATTGGCCAGGTGGTCGCAGGAGGTGATGACCAGCCCCTCGACCGGCAACACCTCACGCCCGCCCCTGCCGCGCCGGGTCTCCACCAGCCCCTCCACATAGGCCAGCGCCGCATCCACGGCGTGACGGTGGGCGGCCACGATCCGGCCGCGCTCCTGCGCGTCGGCCAGCGCCATCAACACCGACACGCTCTTGGGTGCCGAGCAGGTCATGTCGAACCCGACCCGATGCCCGCCGCGCCATTGCTCAACCGGCTTGCCGTTCGAGTCCAGCACCACTTCGCCATTGCGGTCGCACTTGACCGTGCGTTGTGGCTCGGCACCAGCGTTGCGGCACAAGGCCGTGCCATCGGGCGCGAACCCGCGCGCCAGTTGCTGCATCTGTTCGCGTGTCGGCTCGCCGTCCAGCCCTAGCGACTGCGCGCCCTTGCCGCGCCAGCGCAGGGTCTCTTCCTCCATGCCGGCCTCACCCAGGTAGTAGGCGGTCAGGCGTTCGGTGGCCAGCAGGTAATCGAGCACGGCATCGCCGCGTGCGTTGTTGCCGCGAGCCGTGAGCGCCTGGACCGTGATCATGGGCGCGCCCTACATCCCGAACGGCATGTCGAGCTGCCGGCGGATGCGTTCGAGTTCCTGCGGATCCAGCGGCCGGCCTCCGTCGCCCGCAGTCGCGGTTGTTCCCGTGCGCCGCTCCTCCACCTGACCGCGTTCACTCAACCACTTGGCGGGCACCTGCCCCGGACGTCGCACCTTCATCGGTTGCCCCGGGAACTCGAGCAGCAGCAGATCGTCCTCCTGTTGGACGATCGCGCGGATCGCATAGCCCGGCGGGACCTTCGTCTTGACCGGCCCCAAGTCGCTGGTCAGCTGATGCGGGTACACGACCGGCGCCCCATCGGTGTGGACGACCGCGCCCTCCTTGTAGTTCATCGACGCCAGCTTGTGCGTGCCCATCCACTTGGCCAGCTGCTCGCGGGTCTCGCCCATGCCGACCTTGCAGATGACCTGCGTGCCGACCATCGAGGTCAAGGCCTTGACCTGGTTCTCGCCGTAGAGATCGCGCAACTGCGCCAGGTCCTGGACGCAGGCGACCACGACCACGCCCTTGCTCCGTCCCTTGTCCACCAGCGGCGCAAACTGGATCTTGCCGATGGACGACATCTCGTCAAACACGAAGCCGATGAAACGCCCCCGCTCGTCGTCGGGCAAGGCGGGCGAGATGATCTCCGGGACCGCCACGTTCACCAGCGCCGAGATGTAGGCCGCCGTCAGGCTCGCGTCGGGTCCGGCCTGGACGATGATCTGTTTCGGGCCGTCGTAGTCGTCGCGTACCCAGTCGGTGATGGCGAACCAGCGCTTGCCGATCTGCGGCCAGGCGCGTGCAAGGTCATCGACCACGCGCGTATACGCGCCGAGCGTGGCCAGGATGTTGAAGCTGGTCTGGCTCTGCGGATTGGACAGCAGGCCAAGCGCCTTGCGGTAGTTCACTTCCAGGATCGGCGCCAGCTCCTCGGCCTGCAGCGTGAGACGACGCGCCAGGTCCGGCCACGTCCAGGTCTCGGGTTGCTCGTTCTGCAAGGACATCACCGCGCCGGCCAGCACCTGACGTGCGGCCTGCGTCCAGAACTTGCCCGCGCTGTTGTCCTCCGGGATCAGGCTGTCGGCGAACACGGCCGCCTGGGTCGGCGTGCGCACGTCGCGGGCCACATGCCAGACCCGCGAGCGCGCATCGAAGGGCGAGAGGATCGACGCGTTCGGGAAGTAGGAGCTGAAATCGCCCTTCACGTCGTACAGGAACAGCTTGTGGCGACGCCGCAGAATCTGTCGCAGCAGACCGAGCAGGATCTGGCTCTTGCCCGAGCCGACCGAGCCGTAGATCAACACATGCCGCGACAGCTGCGCCTTGGACAGCACCAGGTCCGGATGTAGCGCCAGGTGGCCGGGGTCCTGCTCGCGCAGCGACACCGGTAGCGAACGTCGCCTGGCCTCGCGGACCGCCGCCTTGCCTTCGAGCAACTGCGGACCAGATACCACCCAGAGGTTCTTGCGCGGGATCAGTCCGAGCCAAGCCATCCCACCACCGAGGCCGATCCCCAGCAGCAGCGACAGCGACAGCCAACACCAGTCGCGCAACCACTGCGGGTTGTCGATGCGCGAGAAGAACGCCGGGTCCTGGGTAATGGCGCGCCACAGATCGCCCCACCCCAGCTGCCACAGCGAGAGCGGCAGGAACCCCACCGCGAACCCCAGCAGACCATAAGCCAGCCCCTGGTCCCAGCGTCGCACCGGAACGTCGGGGGCGATGTGTGGCCCGGGCATCCCCCAGCTGTCGTACACCGTTGGCTTCATGCGGTGCTCCGTTGGTCGGCCACCGCGCGCACCGCGTTGGACACCGCGATGGCGATGGCCTTGGCCTGGCGATCCAGCAGCGTATCCAGAAACGCCTGCGTCGCCTGCTGCTGATGCCCGATGAACTCGCGCACGTGCTTGCGCATGACCCGGTTCTCTTCGATGTTCTGGTTGGCATGGCTGCGCAGGTCGTAGCGCATGTCCTCGCGCATGGCCTCCAACGCCTCCACGAACGGCGCCAGCTGATCGCGTACACCGTCGGCCTTGTCCATGACCTTCTCGATGGCTTGGGCCATGTACTCCGACAGCGACAGCCCCGAACGCAGCGCGGCCGACACGATCCGCGCCTTGCGCTGTGGTTCGATGTAGATGAAGAGGCGTTCGCTGCGCTTGCTGGTCATCCCAGCACGCTACGGCGCACGTGCCCGCCGTCAATCAACCTCGCGACGGCGTTGCGAAACCACTCAAAAATCTGCGGATAGGCTGTGCCCAGGTGTCGCACACGCCGTCGGCGCGCCGTCGTTGCAAGTGCTTGTGGCTGCTGGCGCTACGGCAGAACTCACCCGTGCCACGCCGTCATCCGGTCTCCACCCTGGTGCGTGATGTCCATGGTTCGACTTGGCCGTGCAGCGCTACACCTGTCCTCGCTGGCAGGTCGCGCTGGTCAAGTCGCCGCTCGTCCATAGGCTTAGGTGCCATGCCACCGCCGTCCATCAGCCTGCCCGCATTCGTCCGCGCCATCGCGGAGTCCGACCAGTTCCGCCACGTGGCCCTGCCGGGTTTCGTGCGTCGGCGCGTCCGCTCCACCCTGGGCCCCGCGTGTCCACTGTGCGCGTCGCCGTTCGACCCTCTGCAACCCCGCAGCTCAGCGTTCCCAGTGGTGGCCACGCTCATCCATCCGGCTCTTGGCGGTCCTCTCTCGGAGGACAATGCGTTCGCCTGTTGCCGCCGTTGCCAGCAGCTACGCCGCGCGGCCGACCTGCTGGCCACCGGCTCACTGACCGAGCCACTCCGCGCACAACGCGCCTCAGCCCTGCTCGCCAGCCACAATCACCTTGTGCCCCGTTCCCCCTCGACACACCCCGCCGACTTCGCACGGGCGTTGGCACAGCGCCACACCTGGCCACGCTCGCGGGTGTTCGCCGCACAGTGCGAGGGCGGTGTCTGCTACCTCGGCGTCTCGTCGCGGTTCGGCGACGCGCAGTCCAAAGGCCTGGCTCGTATGCTCGCGCGCCTAGCCGGCGACATCGTCCACCAGGACCACAGCCTCACCGTCCACCAGCTGGACGAGGAGGATTTCCGTACCCAGGTCTGGCGCCTCATCGACACCAACGCTCTGGTCGTCGCCCTGGCCTGCCTTGGTCAACCCCGCGACTTCCTCGACTGCTGGTGGATCACGTCGGCATCGCCATCTGTCCTGCGCCTGCGCAAGGTCGGCATCGCCGTGCCCGACCCGGTCCGGCGCGCCACCTCATCGGCCCCATCCCGCCACTCCGCCCGCGAACGCCTGCGCCTGGAAGCGGACCTGCGCGATGCCCGACGACAGTCGGACCTGCTGCGGCAAGCGATCAACGATCAGCACAAGGCCTGCTGGCTCGATGGAATGGAACCTGCCGCCGGCAGCGCCGACCTCCTCGACACGCTGGACACGGCCGACCTCCGTTGTGTTGAGCTTCGACGCAGATTGCTCACTCTGCCTCCGCCTGCGCGTCGTCTGCATCGGCACCGATCTTCGTTTCCTTGAACCACCATTGGCACACCCCTCCCCGGAACGCCCGGCCGGTGATGGGGTGATGGGTCAGTTCCAGCGGCTCGACATGCCATCCTGGGATCCGATGTGAGCGAACGTCCCGAGACCCATCATGCCTGCGCCAACGGACGGCACCTGGCAACGTAAAGACCTGACTCATTGCAACCTCCTGCGCTAGTGGACGGTCAGGTTCCCATCCGCCGTCAGCCCTGTGTAGGGCAGCTTTATTGCCCTATCGGTTGTCGTGAACCGGCGCACGTACGCCAGCAACCATACCCGGCAGGCGACGTCGCCATCGGCGAACAGGATCTCCTGGCCCCAGCGATCCAGCGACCAGTCGCAGCCGAACGGCACACGCCGCGCATACGTCCTGGCCACCCATCGAAGCTGCTCGATGTCGTCGGCACTGGATCCCGCGAACGGCTCGACCCGGCATACGGTCGGCGATACGCGCCGCACCTGTCCCGGCACCAGTGCTGCACGCGGCCCACTCACGTCCTCGCCCACTTGCCGTTCTCGCCCAGGTACTCGATGTCCCAGCACTGGCCCACCGGGGCGCCGACCATCACCAGCGGCTCGCGGAACTTCTGCCGGTTGATCGGGCCGATGTACAGGCCGGTGTAGAGCGTGCGTCCGTTGCGCCGCATGCGGAACCGCAGGCGTGCCGGATGGCCCTCGATGCGCTGTCGCACCTGGGCGCGATCCGGGCCCGATGGATCGTGCGTCCGGTAGCAACCGCGGTGGCTGCCATCGACATAGTCGCGTGTGATGATCCAGCTGGCGAACGCCTCGCCCTGGACGGTGATGCTCGGTTCCATGGTGTCTTCCTCGTGGTCACGCCCGGGACATGCCCCCGGCGATGTCCCTTCTGGCGACCCCAGGCCGGCAGTCCTCGTGCCGTCAAGGGCAGGAGCACCGACCGCTGGTGCGGCCCGCAGCGCAGCGAGGACACGGGCGGACGGTGCGTCCCTTGACGGAGCCAGCGAGGACGAACGGCACCCGCCGCAGGCGCGGCGACACCCGCGCGATGGGCCAGCGACCCAGCCCGCAGGGCCGAACATTGTTCGGTCGTATCGCGACGCCGGGCGCGGTGGCCGCGCATCATGCGGCCAGGCCCCCCATGGATCAGAACGTGATCTCCATCGACGCCGGCAACGACGGCGCCACCTGCGCCAGTGCCTCCACCGACGCCAGATCCCGTTCCTGCTCCAGGTCCTGCTCCTGCGCCACCAGCGGCGCATGCCGATACCGCTCGATCTCCAGGAAGTCGCAGATCTTCTCCGCCGATGCCGCGGCCTGGTAGAGATAGCCCGGCTCCTCCTTGGCGATCTTGATCCACATCGACAGATACGCCGCATGCTGAGACGGGTCATGCCCGATACCCAGCTCCACCCCCATGATGTGGCTGGCCGTCTCGGCGATCATTTCCTCACGGGCATACGACATCGACCCGAACGCACCCGACAAGTCCCGGTTCAAGCGCGATGCATGCCCCGTCCAATGCGCCAACTCGTGCAGCGCCGTCACCAGATAGGCCTCCTGGGACACGAACCGCTCCGGATGCGGCAACCCGATCCGGTCCGAACCCGGCGCGTAATGCGGCTGCGATGTCCCATGAACAATGACCGCACCGGAGCCGCGCAGCAGTGCCTCGCACTGCGCATTGCGCGGCTCCGGCGCGGTCGGCTCCCTCGGCGGCACGACAGGCATGCCGTCGATCTGCTCGGCATTGAAGACGTTGAAGAAGAACGGCCTCGGCTTCGTTGACGCCGACACCACCCCGCCCTGCTCATCGCGGTCGGGAAAGATCACGTAGCGCAACGGCACCGACTTCGCTCCTCGGCGCACCTGGGCGCCGATGGCCTGGGCTTGCTTGAACGTCAGCCAGCGCGTGTCCTGGTAGCCGGCCGTCATCCCGGCTATCCACAGCATCACCATATTGCCGCCACGGTAGGGCTTTCCCGTGGTCGGGTTGTAGGGCAAGCCCTTGGTCAATGCGGGATCGCCAGGCTTGAGGAACGGCAGGAACGAATGCCCCTTCTCCATTTCCGCGATCAACACCTCGGCCTGTGCCTGCACCATCTCTGCGTACTTCATGACGACCCTCCGACTGAACGACTCACACGATCCGCGATCACGCTCCTCGCATTCAGGGCAACTCTTTTGCCCTATCCATCCGCTTCGTTCTGGCGATCCGCACCTCGCGTCCGTGTTCCAGCGCCAGCCAGACCAGGCGCAGCACCTGCTCCATGTCGTAGCAGTCGTCCTCGCGATCGCCGACGTCGATGCGCAGCACCGCACCACACGCGACCACACGAAAGCGAACGCCCGCCTCCTCTGCGTCCTGAATGGAAAGCGCCGTCTCGTGCATGGCCAAACCCGAAGTGATGACCGCTTCACCATAGGAACGGCCCGCAGCCCGGCAAGACCGGGACTGCGAACCGTGGCGAAGAAATGCGGCTGGGTCAGACCCAGCCGCGCGCCGCCATCGAGGTGTAGCCGGTGGTGGCTACCACGAAGTGGTCGAGGAGACGAATGTCGACCAGGGCCAACGCACTCTTGATCCGGGCGGTCACGGCACGGTCGGCAGCGGAAGGTTCGAGGCTCGCACTTGGGTGGACGTGTCCGAGGATGATCGCTGCCGCGTTGAGTGCCAGCGCACGCTGGACAACGATCCGTGGATGGACCTCGCAACCGTCGATGGTGCCTGCGTGGAGATCCTCGAAGGCAATCAGGCGATGACGGGTGTCGAGGAACGCGACCGAGAAGATCTCGCGCGTATGCGCACCCAGACGCATCTGGAACAGCGTGCCTGCCGTCGAAGGATCGGACAGTGCGGTCTGCTCACACACGCGGTTGTAGCAACGGGCCAACAGGTTCTCGGCGCGCAGCAGGATCTTCTGCTCGGCAGCGGTGAGGGGAACGGGGAAGCGCATGGGGTGTCTCCTGTCGCGCCGGGATTGGCGTGCGCAGGGGACGAAACCGGGGCACCAGGCGACGACGCACCGCAGGGCACAACGCAGTGGAGCAGCCCGCAGGGCTTGCGTCGGCGACCGCCCCGGTAGCGTGCCCGTAGCCGTCCCGGTGCGACAGGAGACACCCTTTCCGCGTTCCTAGAACGGAATGTCGGAGGCCTGTTCCCGGTTCAGGGCCTTGGCCTGCTGCACCACCTTGCCGCGCGTACGCGGCCTGGCCGGCTCGGCGGCAGGCTTCACCTCTGGCGCGACCTCACGCCGAGGCAACTTCTCGAACACCCGCGGCTGGATGCCGATGTCCTTGAGTGCGGCGTAGGCGTCATCGATCGCGTTCTCCAGTTCACGCCAGTTCGGCCGCGTGTCGGCATACGGTTGCAGGGTCTTCGCGAGCGCCGGGTCGAGCGTACGTGGCAGTCCGAGCCGCGCACAACCGGTCATCAGTGCCAGCTCTCGACGCAATGCGGACTGCGCATTGGCCTGTGCGTTGTCGTGCTCCGGGAAGCGCTCGGCCAGCATCGTCCGCAACCGCGCCACGTACTGCTCCTGGTTGGGAGTGCGCTTGCGCGGCGCGATCAGCGCATCCAGTCCTGCCTGGCGCACTGCCTGGGCATCGGTACTTAGTTCGGAGTCCTGGGGCACGGCCACGCCGGCCACCTGATCGCCGTTGAACACCGTCATCAGGACGGGCTTGTACTCACCCTGCTTGCCCACCCAGGACAGGATCTTGGTGCCCATCTCGCCACGCTTGACCGTGCCTCCGCAGGCCCTGGCCTGGTCGAAGGTCATCCACAGCGGCGAAGTGAAGCCGTGCTCGGTCGCGGCCATCATCAGCTGGAGCGCGTTATCTCCCTGAAACGGGTAGCCGGAGACGCCTCGCGGCTCGCCGCCGATCTGCGCGAGTGGTGTGGCCTCTTCCTCCCAGTCCAGGAACAGCGGATGGGACGCGTTGGCCAGTTGGTCGTAGAAGTTATGGGCTTGTTGTTGCCGGTAGGTCAGTAGATCCATGGGACACCTCGATGAAGACTTCATGCCCCTTGCGCAACGCCCTGCGCACCAGCGCCAGACACTCGCCGACGGTGACCAGGTCCGCGTGCTCCGGCATGAAGTCGTCGGACAGGCGCAGGCGCATGTCCGTCTCGTTCACGCGGATCAGGAAACGGTCGGCCGCCAGCAGGATCTCGGTCTCGTTGAACATGGCCATGGCCCTTCTATGCTGGCCATCAGCCTAAAGGCGCGCCCGGCCTGCGCAAGCCGGGCACTGCGAAACGATGCGAGGAACGCGCCTCACATCGTCAGGCGCTCAACCCCGCCAGCTCCTGCAGCCGCGCCAGCTCCACCTGCTCGTCTTCGGTGAACTGGTAGTCGCGGTACACCGTCGGCACCTCCATCCCGAACGGATCCGTGCCGGCCACCACCGTGCATCGTCCCTCGGCCTGCGCACGCGCCTGGATCGCATCCCGCTTGGCGCTGGCCACCTCGGCCGGCGTGATGGCCAATCCTCGGATCAACTGCGTGCGCTCATTGCCCTTGCGTCCACGCACCTCGCGCACGCCCCCGTTGCGGATGTCCGGCCGGCGCTTGAACCGCTTCCAGAAGCTCTCGCGCGGGAACACGAACAGATGTGCGTTCTCGGCGTACTTGCAGTACGCATCGTAGATCTCGTCCTTGGTGTGTTCCACACCGGCCGACGGCACGATCTCGCACGCCTCGAACCAGGTCTCCACGCTGTCGTTGTCGGTGTGGATCTGGCGCGACAATGCCTTCACCGCCTCCGGCAATGCCGCACCATTCAACGGTCCGCCACGTTCCAACAGACGCATCAGCCCGGCCACGATCCAGCCCAGGAACAGCGCCCCCTCCCGCTCGAAGATCTTGCGATCCAGGTCCGGCGTGGACACGCCACGCGACCGTGCCGAACCCGACCACGGCACCACCACCAGGCGACGGCGCACGCCATCGCTGTCGTCACGGATCAGCGGCTCCTGGTTCGAGCAGATGATCCAGTACGCATTGGACTGATACTTGAACGAGGGGCGATGCTTCGGGTTCACCGACACGGGATCGTTGGAGATGATCGACTTCCACTCCTTCTCCGCCCAGCGGCCCTTCTGCTCGACTTCGTCCACCATGACAAAGGTGGCGCCGACCAGCGGTTCGAGGTGATGCGGATCGGCCAGCTTGTGCAGATCCAGCGTCGCCGAACGGCTGTGGAAGCGCAGCAACAGCTTGGACAGCGTGCCCTTGCCCGCGCCGCCATCGCCGACCCACCATGCCGCCTGCTGGTGGATGTTGGGCTGGAACGACAACGCGCACTGTTCCTGGATCAAGGCCCGCACCGCCGGATCCGGCAACGACGTGGCCAGGTAGCGCCCGAACAGACTGTCGGCCGGCACCTCGGCCGGTACGAAATCTTCCCCGTGCGCAATCCCGGCCGCCGCCTGGATCTGGTGCGTCAGGCCGAACTTGGGCTCGGGGGCTTCCAGCCAGCTGCGCTCCGACGTGATGTGGAGGTAGCCGTCCAGCAGCGGAAACACGACATGCCCCGGATCATGCGCGACCAGCGGGCGCTTGTGGTGGAGCAACCCGCACAGGGTCCTCCAGCAATCGCGCGCCCGACCGATGGACAGCTCATCCGGGAACATCCGGTTCATCCAGTCAATGGCGAGCGCATAGCCGTCGTTATCGCTCATCAGCTCCCAGTAGGCGTCGTTCCACCGCCGCACCAGCGTGCTGTTGTCCATGCGCTCGGCGGCGAAGTCGCCGAAGGCCCCGCGCATGGCGCTGTCGCACCATGCCTTCACCGGGTTGTCCCGCTTCTTCTTGCCCGTGGACGATGCAGTGGTAGGCGACGACTGCGCCGCCCCGGCAGCTGCGGCCGAAGCCGGGGGGGCGAACGGGAGCACGTTGCTACCTGCGGCGGAAGCGGCTTGACCGCCGCTTACCGAGTTCGTATCTTGTTGCTGCGACATAGTTCACCTCTGTGTTGTGGTCTCCGCCAGGAAACCGATTGAGTTGACCGAACCCCGCCGCTGCAACGGCGGGGTTCTGCTTATGCGGCTTTCGCCGCGATGTGCGCCCACACCAGGCGACGCACGTACTCCGACACCGACACACCCTCACTCCTCGCCAGCAGCACGAGCTGCGAGCGATCCTTCCGGCCCAACCGGATCCCGGTGTGGACCAATCGAGCCTCGGTCGGCAATACCGGCCGACCTCCTCTCTGGCTTGAACTCGACGACATCCGCGACATGCCTTGGCTCCTGTGGGCGATACCGGCAGCTAAGCAGGCTTCGGCATTTCGTCAACGCAGGCGAACACGAGAACTGCGTTCGATCCGAGCAAATCCACCACTGCCTGCAGGTCAAGGGTCAAGGCTTGCCACACCACCCTGACCACACCACTGACCTGCCCAAAACCCGCTGAAATCCACCTCCGGGTCAAAGGGTCAAGGTTGCAATCCGGGTTCCATTCCGCTTCCTTCTCCACCGCTCCGGCAAGGTCGGAACAGCATTCCATCGACGCTATGGAAACCGGGCCGGCCACCTTGACCCTCTGACCAAACCCGATGGGACAGGCCGCATCGGGTCAAGGCTCGGGACAGGGGGAGACTTCAAGCGGCCTCCTCGTAGAAGTCATCGCCGCCGCTTTCCAGCACCCTGGCAGCGAGATCCACGATGTACGGGGCGTCCGGATCGAACGTGCACCGGCAGAGAAGGTCGCGCTCCACCTCCTCCCGGTCCGCATCCGGGTGCGCGGCCATGTAGGCCTCCATGAACTCGATCCAGCGATACTCGATGTCATGCATCGGCGTTCTCCTTGGTAGTGGTTGAAGTGTCTTGCGAGGCCATGAGTGCCTCCCACGCATCGCGACGGCGCATGTCTGCCTGCCGAGGTGTTGGCCTGGCGATCCCGGATTGATGGCTCAGCCTGATCTCGACCATGACCCAGGCGACCAGTGCATCCACGTTGGTGAACGCTCGTTGCTCGAATGCCCAGGACAGCAGCTCCGACGCTCGGCTCCACACCGCGTCTTCCAGATCCTGGCGGCCACCAGGGAACTCCTGCCGATACTTCGTGATCACCTTGGCGATCACCCTGCTGGTTGTGGCTGCGCTAGTCATGCTTGCTCCTTCGTCTGCATTGATTGCTTGTCTGAATGCTTCGTGTAAAACATATCCCCCCGCCCCCATGGGCATGCAGGTGGTCATTTTTTCCCTATCGCGTTCGGCGGTCGGTGCGCCCATGCCCTCCAACCGCCCCGGGCAATCGCATAGACATCCCTGCGCCACTTCATGTCCGCAGTCATATCGGGAGACGCCACGGCATCACGCGCAGCCGACTGCCTGTCGCTGCCTACAGGCAGCAACATGGACGCTTGAGTACGAGAGGGGTGGACAGGCACGGTATTCGTGCCGACCACGTTGTCGGCTTTCGCCGCAGGACATTCGCAGTGCTTCATTTGACGCTCCGTTGTTGAGGAGTCGCCATTCGACCGCGCCAGCTTCGTGTGCATCAGGGCAACTTTTTTGCCCTATCCAGAATGCAAGAGCCCCGCTCGCAGCGGGGCTTCGCTTTACATGATCTGATGCTTGGGCGACTGTCGCCGTCGTACCGGCTTGGTCTCGGCGGCAACCTGAGCCAGTACGAGCTGCTTCAGCTCATTCACCAACAGTCGATTGGCATGGTCAAACCGTTCCATCCACACGGACCGCTCGTCGACTTCAACCCATTTCCGCCGAAGCGCCTGCTCCAATGTCAGGCGTTGAATGCGCAGCCTCTCCGGATGCACCAGCGCCTTGTCCAGCAAGGCTCGTGGCATCCCCGCCACATTGCCCACGATCGCCCCACCGGTTGAAGTCATCCACAGCATGGATGCTGCCAGCGCTGCTCCCGCACTGATGGCGTCAGCGGCGCCCGCCTTCTCATAGACCTCCTTCACGGCCTGATACGCGGCGATCTTTCGCCACTGCTTGTCCCATGCCAGGATCTTCCCTTTGGGCGCCAAACGACTACGTCCGGTCTTGGGAAACGGATTCTCTGGAGGCTCGTTGTTCCGCCGAAATCTCCCCTCGGTCTTTGTCAGCCCGAGCCAGAAATCGGCACTCGTGATCTGCAGCTCTTTGTCAGGATCAAGCGCATCAAAAGCCTCGCGCGCCTGCTGCTTGCCTGCTTCATCCCGGCTGAACGTCTTGCCTAGCTTCTTGAAGAACTCGCAAGCCTGCTCGAATCCATCGTCGTCGTAGTCCTTTGCCGATTTCTTGTCGAAGCGACCCGGATACTTCGGGTAGCTGTCGTACTCGGCAACCAACTCCGTCCGGGTCGCTTCTTGGTCGGCTTGCTCATGACTCTCCTGACCTCAGTCGAAGTCCAGCGACGAAATCCCAAGCACGCGACTATTCTCCTTGGCAGCGCGCACGGTCGTCTCGTCGAACCCGCGGCTGTCGGTCGCGTCGATGTCCACCTTGATCACCACGTGGGTGCCGTGTTTTGCGCTGAACAGCTCGACCAGTTCCTTCATGATGTTGGCGAACTTCAACGATGCACTGACTGGATCCAGCTCCGCCGACGCCCAGAAGTGGGTTGGCAATGCCGAGCCGGTGGTGCTCGTCGTAGCGGTGGTAGCTGCCGCAGTTCCACTCGTAGCCGTCGTCGAAGTAGAAGTTGTATCCGTCGCGGTCGGCTGACTCGTCGGCTCTGGCGGCGCTGGCCGCGTAGCCTCCTCATAGGCCGCCGCCGCACCCGGCTCGATCAGCAGCGCCACCTCCATGAACGGCGAAGTCGCCTGCCCCAGGGTGAAGCCCATGTAGCGCTCGCCTTCCTTGCCGCTGGCCAGCCCAAAGTAGTCGAGGCTCGCCGCGCCCGCAGCGATCGCATTGGACATGACGTTCGAGTTCTGCAGGCGCGGCAGGTAGAGGTAGCTGCACGACTTCTGCCACACATCCAGCGCCTTCACGTCTACGACGCCGTCCTTCCAGAACCACTGCTTGAGGAGGTAGTGGAGGTTCACCGGCGCCCACTGGGCGATCACCCACTCGTTTTCGGCCAGGACGCGGTCGATTTCCTTGCCAAGACCCACCGCGGCCGGGTTCAGCGCCTGCGCCTCCCACTCGATCTCGCCCACCGTGCCGTCCTTCCTGCTGACGGTCTGGCTCGGCGCCACCAGCCACTTGTACGTGTCGCGCACCAGGCGCTGCACCGTGTCGCGGGTCTGCTCCCTGTTCTGCTTGACCTGCCTGGCCTGGATGTTGTCCAGCGTGATCCGGGTTTCGTTGAGGTCGGTCTCGATGCTGCGCCAGGCCAGCAGCGCCCGCACCGTTTCCTTCAGGTGGCTGACCTGATCTGCATCGGCCGCCAGGAACAGCAGCCGGTTCTGCTTCACGCGCGGCTGCCCGCCGCGGTCGCGCAGGATGGCCGCGGCCGCATCGCGCGCCGGGTTCGGGCCTGCGCCGCGAGTCCAACCGGTGTTGGGCGCCAGCACCACCAGGCGCAGGTCCCATTCGTCAGGCACGTCCGCGGCAGGCGTGAAGATGTGGTGGTGCGCGATGGAGCCGCCGCCCAACACCTTCCGCAGAACGTCAGCCACCTCATCGAACACCTCCGGATCCTGGAAGCGTCGCTTGCGGTCCTCCATCTCACGCCGCAGGTTCGGCTTCACATCCAGCCACCAGCGATTGTTGCCTTCATTGAGGAAGGTCAGCCGCGTCTTCAGGCGCGACAGCGCGTCCTTGAACACATGCGGGGCCTGCCCCGGCTGGACACAGCTCAGGATAAGCCGCTCGGTCTCCACACCTCGTGCCATCTCGTTGCCGGACACCGGCGCGCTGCCCAGGAAGATGCTGCGGGTGATCCGCCGGCAGGCCTGCACCGAGCCGAACCGGGCCTCCTGCGTTTCCAGCAGTGCCGGTTCACTGCGCTCGCCATCGACGTCGCGCGAGAGCACCGGGTCCCAGCCCACCGGCAGGTTGCTGGTCAACTCGGCGCTGACCTCGGCGTCATACAGCGGCAGGCTGCCGGGCAGGATCAGCAGATCCTTGTTGTCGCTCTGCCACAGGCGATGGATCACCCTGGCCATCAGCTTCAGCACGCCGCGCGTGCGCTGGAAGTTCGGCAGCGCCGACCAGTCCTGGTACAGGCGCTCGAACACTTCCGGGTGGATCGGGTACGCGGAGCGCAGACGGTCGTAGTAGCGGCCTTCCTGCGTCTCGCCCGGAAGATCGTCGGCATGCTTCACGTACCAGTCGGCGAAGGCGCGGCAGACCGTGTCACGGGTGTCCTGATCGCGGATCTCGGTGAACAGGCGGCGACGCACGATCTCGAACGACTCTTCGGTGCTGACCGGCTTCCAGATCGCCTGGACGCGGGAGAAGTAGTGTTCCAGCGCGTGCAATGCGGCCACGCCGCGCTCGCTGCCGGCCTCGCGCTCGCTCTCCGGCAAGGACGCCAGCAGCACGGCCTGCGGCGCGGCCTTCAAGGCCTCGGTCAGCGCCTGGATGAAAGTGAGGTTGGCGTCATACGTGCCGCCGGGCAGCGACTTCCCCTCCTCGAACTGGCGGATGTAGGCCACCAGCTCGTCGATCAGGATCACGCACGGCCCTGCCTTGCGGATCAGCTCGGCCAGCAGGTCCTTGCCGGGGTTGGTGCCGGTGGCATCGGCGTCCGCCAGGGCCGCATAAGCCTCGGCTCCTCCGAGCTGCCAGGCCAGCTCACCCCACAGCGTGCGCAAGGTGTGGCCATCCACACGACGCGGCTGGCTGGGTGACAGCTTCACGCCATCCAGCACCACCACCTTGGCAGTCGGCAAGTCAATAACGCCCGCGGCATCAAGCAGCCGAGGGATGCCCGCCAGGTCGCTCTTCGGCGCCTTGCCACCCACCATGTGCATGACCGCCAGCATGGTGTGGGTCTTGCCGCCACCGAACGCGGTCTGCAACTGGATGACCGGATCGCCGGTCTTGCCGGCCAGGCGCTTGGCCACCGACGTGAGCAAAGCGCCCATGCCTTCGGTGATGAAGGTGCGCTGGAAGAACAGCACCGGGTCCTGGTACTCCGGCGTGGCGGAGCCGTCATGGACGCGCGTGATGTCGGCCGCGAACTCGGCGCGCACGAAGGTGCCGCGATGGACATCCTCGTGCGGGATGGCGACTTCGCGCCAAGGCTTCATGGTCATGGTTCAGTCCTCTGGATCAAAGGCGCAACTTGGAATAGACGCCTTCGACCATGCAATCTTCGTCGTCATCAATGAAATACAGCGAGCCGTACCCTGGACCGGAAAGGTTCAGGATGGCATCGTCACCCAGCGCCAGGCTCAAGCATGCGCTGGTCTTGATATAGGTGTCCGTACCGAACACTTCATACCAATCGTCGTCTTCCCGACTGACGGAAACCTTGTACTTGCCGGGCGCCGTTCCGCTGTCGCCATACACGGCTTTCACATCGCAGCTAGATCCCTCGTCGATGAATACGATCTTGCCGGTCGTTCCCGACATACGCAGGAGCGAATCTTCGTAGTAGACGTACTCGTAGCAGTAGCGGGTGTGGATGTAGATGTCCTTGCCGTCCACCTTGTAGAGGTTGGATCCCTTTCGCGTGACAGAAAGGTCATAGTCACCCGCCACTGCCGTCCCGGCGACAACCATCAGGAGCGCAGCTAGTACAAATTTCATGCGCCATCTCCACTGGCATCATCACTTTCGTCGTACTTGCCGAAGAAGCTGGAGATCTCGAACCAGTACTCGCCGACATAGTGGACAGTGGCGGCTTCCCTACGGCGCATGTGCTCTTCGGCATCGAAGTCGGGCGAGCGGATCCCATTGGGACCTTCCCACTCTTCCTTCAGCGCCTCCCAGACTTCGAGCGGGAGCGCAGTGATGTCGAACTCCATCACGTCGTACTTCCTGCCGTTCTCTCCACCCACTAGCTGTTGCTTCTTCAGTTTGAACTGGCAACCGGCATGCTGGCTGCCTTCAGGACGGCAGCCGATCAGCTCTTCGTACACCCTGAGCCTGGCGAAGATGTGCTCGACTTCTACGCCGTTGAAGGGACGAAAGTTGGCCGCTGCAGGGTGCGACCTGTCGATTACCACGGCATCAGCTTCCGAGTAGCCCCAGCCGCCCCGGATGGGCAGCGCCGGCTGCGACTTGTACTTGCGCGCCAGGAACTCCTGCGGCTCCCAGTCCTTGAAGTACGGCGTGATGTTCTCAACCTCGATCTCAACGGCCATGGCCTATCCCCCTGTGGTCAACACCGCACGTTGCCGGATCTCATCCAGCACGCCTGCCATTCCTGCTGCTTCCAGCGCAGCCAATGCGCTCTTCCGCTCCTTCCACCCTTCGTCGCCATGAACATGGAAAGGAGTGGCTTCCAGTGCCTGGATGTACGGTTCCGGCAAGCCGCCTTGTCGCGCCCGCGCGACGATCAGTGCCAGATACCAGTCGTAAGGCACTTTTGACGGATCCCGCCTGTGCGGCTGCGCCAAGTACGCCCATGCCGCCTGATCGCCGTCTGCCGTGGACACGACAATCTCTTGCGCCTGGTAGTGCCGGCCCTCATGCGCGTCGAGATCAGCCTTTTGTGAGGCATCGAACTCGTACAGCACGCCCCAGACTTCGTCGCCAGGACTCGCCAACATGTCACCCTTGCCGGAGCCGTCCACGCTGACCTTGGCGAAGTCGAGCCGGTATTCCCGCACGACGCCAACGGCCACTGCCTGCGCCGTGGACACACGGGCCACCAGCCGCTCACGCAGCATGTTGGAACCGTAGGCGAAGTAGCGCAGCGTCGCCATCAGACGTCGAAGCTCCCCTGCACGTTGATATGCCCCGCGTCGTGGCTGGCTGCTTCGATGGCGTGCCAGGCGGTGACCAGCTCGTTGTAGGCGCGGGCTTCTTCCGGAAGACGCTTGCGTTCGGCGCAGGCGTTGTAGAGCCAGTAGGCCAGGCGGCGGATGTCACCGGATTTCTCGGGCATGCGCGCCAGCAGCGAGCCGGCGGCGCTTTCACCGCCCTGGTTGTAGGCGCGGATCAGCTGGTGCAGGGCTTCCCAGACCGGTGTGCGGTTGTCGGCCTGCGGATCCCAGCCATCGGGGTACTCGTCCGGCTTCAACAGGCGCACCTTGCCGCCGTCGGAGGACAGCACGCCAGCGTGTTTTACCGCATCCACGCTGGTGGCCTTGGCGCGGGCCAGCACGTCGGCGTTACCGAACGCACCCGTGCCGAAGCCGACTTCGTCGAACCAGCCCAGGCAGAAGTTGGTGTCGGCGTCGAAGGTCTCGCCGCCCAGCACCTCGTCCACCTGGCGGTTGATCAGCATCAGCGCGGTCTTCACGCTCATCGGCTCGCCGTTGCTTTCCAGCACGGCGGCGTACTGCGAGAACACGCCCATGCCGGGGCCGATGGCGGCCTGTGCGAGATCCACCGGCGCGATGGGCGATGCACCATCGGCACCGCCGAGCATGGCTTCCAGCGCCTCGGCCAGCACGACCTTCAACTCGCGTTGGAACTCACGGCGCGGGATCTGCGGTGCGTCGTCCGGGCGACGACGGCAGACCAGGATGATGCTGGAGGCCAGTGCATTGGTCCCGCTGCCAATCATCCGGTTACCTAGCTCGGTGCGCATAGGCCATGTGCCGTGGATTGCAAAGCCCGCGCGGAGCACGGCGGCAATGAAGGTCTCCCAGCCGGTGGACGCCGTGCCGTCGTTGCCGGTATCGGACTGCTTGAAGGCGTAATAGATGGTGACCGGGAACGCACCATGCGCCTTGTCGGCGATGTTGTGCATTGCTGCGGTCATGCCGTCCAAGAAGAAGCGCTCAGCGCCTTCCTTGCCGCCATGCCGGTACGGCGTGGCCACCAGTTCCTCCGCCTTCGGCACGGCGACGGTGGCGAACAGCGACGGGAAAGTGCCGCGCAGCGTGCGACGTAGCCAGACGTAGAAGAAATCCGACAAGTCGGCGTAGCCGATGTTGTCGTAGTACGGCGGATCGGTCGAAACCACGCGCCCTGCACTGATGCTTTGAGTTGACGCGTCTTGTTGAGTTGCGGCACCTCCGGTCAAGGCAGGCATCTTCGCCAAGGCTTTCGCCCCCCAGTCAACATTGTTGATCCAGTTCCCACTCGACTCGGAGAACGGATTGCCCTCTGCGAAGTCCCACACCATCGGGATCGCTTGGCGGCCAAAGGTGTTTCGCAGCGCCTCCATCTTTGGACTGTTATCCCAAGAGCAGATTGTCGAACCACGATCCGCGGTGCGGCTCAGCGCGAAGGCAAGCCCCGTCGCCACCGCCTCCGCATACGCCGTCGCGCCATCGCCACCGGCATCCAGTCCGCGGCCGTCGTCGGCCATGCCGGCCTGCAGCGCGTCGGCGCGGATCTTCCCGCGGGCCTCGCCTACTAGATCGGAGAAGGTGCTCAACGCGACGAGTTGGCGCGCAGTGAATAAATCACCGAACGTGGTCAGTCCATAGCTATAGCAAGTTCCGCCCGTGAGACGAGATGGCACATCGCCTTCCGGCTTCCACGTCGGTTCCGCCGCTTCGGCGATCGCTTGCATCTCATCCGTTGGCGACAGGTACACGCGGCCGCGCTTACCCTCAACCACCACGGCCATCAATCTTTGCCCCATGCGCCCGGCTTGGCCCTCAGCCTTGATATAGTCACCTGTGATCGGCGTATCCGACACTAGGCACACGAAGTTCGAGCCGCGTCCAGAAGACTTGGTGCCGATCTTGGCAATGGCCGGTGGCTTGCGCGCGTCATCGGCCACCTTGACCTCGAAGCGGTAGCGGTTGCCCTCCACCACCGGCTCCACCCACGCCTCCTTGCCCGTCTTGGTGGACAGCATGAAAGTCGAAGCCAGCGGCACCTGCACGCTGGAATACGCCGGATTGGGGCTGCGCACCGTGCGCGCCCACAGCCATGCGATGACGGTCAGCTTCTGCCCGACGTACTGCTTCAGGTCCGGCCGGTTCTTGGCCATCTCCGCGGTGATCTCCACCTGCGGATACAAATGCCCGATGCGCTTGTATGCTTCCTCGCGCATCCAGTGGCCGTAGCGACGCACATCCTCGGCGAGGCCGCGTGCTCCTGACCAATCCTCGGCCATCTTCGTCTGCTTCTCGCCGGCAGGCACCGGCCCCACCGGCTTGCGGCCCGCGAACTTCGGCGGGATCTCAATCATCGCCTTGTTGATCAGCACCGCCACCGGGTTCAGGTCGCTGGCATGGCTTTCAAGCCCCAGGCGCTGCGCTTCCAGCGGAATAGCGCCACCGCCCGCGAACGGGTCATGGAAGGCCGGCAGCTTGGCAGGGTTGAACAGCTCGGCGGCCTGCGGGTGCTTCTTGTTGAGTTCGCAGGTCTCCTCCCAGCTCTTGCGGATCTCCGCCCGCGCGCGCTCCAGCACGTCTTCGTTGTTGGTGTTCTCCCACTTCACCAGGTCGCGAATGATGTCGAACAGGCGCTCGCGCTCGCGCGTGGCCTCCTTCTTGTTCACGCCGCGGGTGAAACCCTTGCCGGTCTCGTAGCCGGGGTCGTTGACCATCTGCGCGAACAGCACCGCCCGCGCCGCAGCCAACGGACGTCGCGCCCACCACAGATGCAGCGTGCTGGGGTGTCCATGCCGAATCGACTTCTCGCGCGCCGCAGCGGCGTTGATGTCGTCGAGCGGCAGGGCGACTTCGATGAGTTTTCTGGGGGTCTTGATGGGGGTGGTCACAGCGTTTTGTACCAATCGGTGAAGGCGTCGAGATCGCCCAAGGTGGGGAAGCGCCAGTAGTCGGCCGCGCAGCCCTTCCAAAGGCGCGGGGCGTTGGCTTCCAGCGTGGAAATACGGTTCTCGGCGGCGGTGTAGCGTTTCTTTCGCATGCTCTGGAATGGCGTCGCATGCTCCCAGACAGGCTCGGTCCACACGTCGATGCCGTCGTTGACACGGTTGAGCGCCAACTGACGGCCGCTGCCGGTACGGAAGCAACGCATGTAGTGCACATCATCGCTGCCGATGCGCACCAGCGCCTTGTGCAGGCGCTCTTCGGCCTGGAGGGCGATCTCACTGGCGGGTTTGCTGGGTGTCTTGCTTGGCATGTCAGGTCCAGGAAGCGGGACGGGCCAGGACGAAACCGTCCGGCTTGGTGATCTGATCGGACAACTGGCTGTCCTGCAGCTTCTTGCGGCCGATGGTGAAACAGGCATTGGCCGCGGCAGCGAGCTTGGTGGAGTGACGTGCGGGCGGGCTGGCGATGATGATCCGCTTGGCCGGAAAGCGGGCACGCACGGCTTCCACCGGTGGCACCAGGTCGCTGTCGGCGGACACGATCATCGCCGTGTCGAAGGCATCGTCCATGGCGTCGGACAACAAGCGCACGGCGATGTTGACGTCGGTCATCTTCTCTTCGGCCTGCTGCCACTGCGCGCCACAGGCGCGGCACTGTTTTGGCTTGCTCAGGTAGTGGCCGTAGATCGTCTCGACACCAGGCAAGGTCTCCACAGCCTCGAGATAGGCCTGCTGGCGCAGGTGCTTGTCCGGGTCGCCTGGGCTGGGGCTGATCCGGGCGCTGAAATAGCACACGCCTTCCAGGGTCTGCCATGGCTTCATCAGGTTCTGGATCAGCAGTTCCGGGTTCAGCCAGTAGTAGCGGCGCAGGCCGCTGTCTCGCAGGCCGAAGAACAGGTTGAAGCCGTCGATATAGCCCACTACCCTGTTCATGTTCCGGCCCCGGTACCCGTTGACAGACCGTCAACCAGTAACGAAAATGCCCCTACCCCGTCGGGGATAGCATCCCCGGCCCGACGCCCCGCAAGGGGCGTTTCTCTTTTGTGGCCTTCCAGGTCATGAAAGCAAGCCCCGCCGGAGATAGCATCTCCGGCCCGACGCCCGCCTCGCGCGGGCGTCTCTCTTTGTGCCGTCGGAAGCCTCACGCGCCACCTCCAAAACGGGTGGCGCGGGCCAGCAGTTCGGCCAGCTCCAGGTTCTTGCTGACCTCGGCCCAGTCCGGCGCCTGCGACACGGGGCCCTGCAGGTAGTACGGGCCTTCGGTGCTGTCGTCTTCGTTGACCAGGACGATGGCCAGCCAGAACTGGTCGGGCTTGTTCAACGCCGCGATAATTTCGTTCTTGGTCAAGGTGATCGTGCTGGCGCCCTTGGCGCGGCCCTTCACTTCGATCAGGCGGTCGTCCGGCAGGGTGGCGCCATCGGGCGGCACCGCCGAGGTGATGTCCCAGCCGCACTTCTCCGCCGATACGTCGCGGGGGCTGAACCCCATCGCGCGCTCGGCTGCTGCCACCGCGTCCATCGCCAGTTGTTCGATGCGCGAGCGCGCCAGCGGATCGACGCTGTGCGTCGCTGGCGTGGCCGTGGTCTGACCGGCCTGGAACCAGCCAGCCGGCACGACCAACGCACCACCTACGATCCTGGGCGATGCCGGCACGATGTGGCGTTGTGCTTCCAGCTCCTGGAGGCGAGCGGCACGGCGTGCGGTCAGTTCTTCCGCACGGCGGATCAGGTTCTCCGGCTGGACCCGCGGCTGCTTGCCGGCCCGCACTTCCTCCTGCAGCGCGATGGCGCGATGGGAGAGGAAGTTGATCTCGCGGGTCAGCCGCTCATGCACGGCCTGGCTGACCTTGTCGATGTGACGCAGACGGCGGTCGCGCACGGCGGACAGGTGCTTGGGCACCAGCTGCCCGCCGGCCCATTCCAGCGCACGCTGTTCGAGGCCCTGATCCAGCCAGGCTGCGTCGAGCAGGGGCTTGGCCTGTTCGGTCTCCGTCTCGTTCGCCGGACGCAGGTCCAGGTGCGGTGCCCAGCCGGCAAACGTGGCCTCGCCATTCGGCGTGATCCGCAGGAACTGGACCTCGCGCGAGACCGTGCGCTCGGCGGCACCCGTTCCCTCGCGAACCTCGTGATCCACCATCAGCAGCAGATGCGGTTCGCTGCCCAGGTCTGTGGGATCGACCAGCACACTGCCCTGCTTCAAGGCGGGCAGGCAGGCCTCCAGGGTCATGTCGATGACGGCACCCATCAGCGGATGCGCTGGATGGATCAGATCGGCCATCGGCTTGTGGAGTTGCCGGATGTCGCCCTTCTCGAAACACACCCGCGCGTACTTCGGCAGCACCGGCTGGCGGGTCTGGCCGATCCGGCGGTCGCGCTCGCGGATGGCTGCGGGGACGTGCGGCAGTTCGTAGCGGCCCTTCTCGCGCAGGCGGGCATCGCCGCCCAGTTGCTCGAAGGCCTTCAGGAAGAAGGCGCGGATGAAGTGCGGTTGCAGCTTGCGCGCCTCGGCCTTGTCCATCTCCTCCTTGATGGCGTGCAGCGCGTCCAGGCCCATGTGGTTGTCCACCAGCGCGTTGCGCCGGAAGATTTCCATCAGCTTGGCGGAGTCCAGGCTGTTGTCGATGACCTTGAACAGGTCGCGCTGGACGTCCTCGCGCTCGCCGTAGCGGATGGCGTCCCACAGCAGGTCTTTCAGCGGCTTGCCGTTGAACGCCTCGCCCAGCACATCGAACACGCGGCCACCCAGGGCCTGGCGTTCGATCTCGATCTTCTCGAACAGGCGCTGGAACACGGCGCCCTCGCGGGTCTTGTCGGCCACCAGGTTCCACAGGTGGCAGATTTCGCGCTGGCCGATGCGGTGGATGCGACCGAAGCGCTGTTCCAGCCGGTTCGGGTTCCAGGGCAGGTCGTAGTTGACCATCAGGTTGGCGTTCTGGAGGTTGACGCCCTCGCCTGCAGCGTCGGTGGCCAGCAGGACCTGGACGTCCTTGTTCTGGCGGAACTCCTCCTGGACGCGACGGCGCTCGTCGCGGTTGGTGCCACCGTGGATCTGGACCACGGCCTCCGGCCTGCCGAGCAGGCTGGTGATCTTGCTGGCCAGATAGGCCAGGGTGTCGCGGTGTTCGGTGAAGATGATGATCTTGCGACGGTTGCCGTTGCCGTCGAACATCAACTCGCTGTCCTGCAGGATCTGCGACAACTGGCGCCACTTCTGGTCATTGCCGCTGTCGTAGAGCGCCCGGGCTTCGGCTTCCAGCGAGCGCAGGGTAAACAGCTCGGCCTCCATCTCGACGATGGTGTCAGCGGTACTGGCTTGCTCCACCGCCTGGTCGGCAACGTTCTCGAAGTCCTCCGGCGACAGCTCGTCCTCGGCCTCGTCCAGATCGTCCGGCACATCAATGGCCACCACCTTGCCGTAGATGGGGCGCTCTTCGCCGGCCCGGTTGCCACGGGCGATCAGCTTCGTCTCCTCCAGCCGCTCTTCCAGACGCTTGCGACGACGCATGAGCGACTGGTAGATGGCCGCGGGACTGGAGGCCAGGCGGCGCTGCAACTGCGTCAGCGCAAATCCAATACTGGTGCGCTGCTTGCCATCCAGCTGCTCGGCCCGGTTCCACTCGTTGCGCACGTAGTCCGAGACGTGCGCATACAGCGCCTCCTCGGCCGGCGAGAGATCGTAGTTGGCGGTGTAGGCCAGGCGCGGCGGGAACAGCTTGGTGCCGTCGAACTTGAGCAGTTCCTCCTTCACCAGGCGGCGCATCAGGTCCGACACGTCCACGCGCGTGGCGCCCTCGCGGAACTTGCCGTAGAAGCGGTCACCATCCAGCAGCGCCATGAACAGCTGGAAGTCCTCTTCCTTGCCGTTGTGCGGGGTGGCCGTCATCAGCAGGAAGTGGCGCGAGATCGAGCCGAGCAGTTCGGCCAGCTCGTAGCGCTGTGTCTTCTTGACCTCGCCACCGGAGAAGCTGGCTGCGCACTTGTGCGCCTCGTCGATGATGATCAAGTCCCAGTGCGATGCGCGCAGCTTCTCCTTCAGGTCGTCGTTGCGCGCCAGCTGGTCCAGCCGCGCGATCATGCGGTCGGTCTGGGTGAAGGCGTTGCCGTTGGCGGACAGTTCCTGCTGCTCACGGCTGAACAGCGTGAACTCCAGGCCGAACTTGTCGCGCAACTCGTCCTGCCACTGGCCGGACAGCGAGCCCGGCGACACCACCAGGATCCGCTGCGCGTCCGAGCGCATGATCAGCTCACGGATGAGCAAACCCGCCATGATGGTCTTGCCCGCACCGGGGTCGTCGGCCAAAACGAACCTGAGGGGCTGGCGCGGCAGCATGGCCTCGTAGACCGCCGAGATCTGGTGCGGCAGCGGCTCCACGTCCGAGGTGTGCACGGCCATCATCGGGTCGAACAGGTGGGCGAAGCGGATGCGCAGCGCTTCGGCGGCCAGTTGGAAGGCCTCGCCGCTAGCGGCGAAGGACCAAGGACGGGTCGCAGTCGCCTCGGCCAGCGCGGACTCGTCGTCCCGGAACAGCATCCGCTCGGCGATGGTCCCCGCTGGAGTGCGGTAGACCAGGCTGATGGCGTCCGTGCCTGCAGGGGTGGCGACGACCACTTCCACCGGCCCAGCGGGGTCCACCCCTACCAGCCGTTGCCCCCTGGAAATGTCCTCGATCTTCAACCCATCGGTCCCCTATATCTATGGAGTGGCATTTTAGAGTGCCGCATGACGCTTCCGGACGTCTCAGCTTCAACTGAGACGCACCAAAGAATGCTGAAACAACCCCCTGATACCAGCCCCCGGTATCAGCACTTGAGATCATCGCCGTGAGGTCGGCTGGCTACAAGCCGGAAGGCTCTTCGTCGCAGGACTCAGGCCTACGCACCCGAGCGGCGACTTCCATCAAGCCAGCCCTGCGGCGCTCCGCACGTTCCAGCAGGAAGGCACGCACCTGCTCGTCATAGAGATCCTGGGCCCGCTGGTTCAGCGCATCGGCAGTCTCGATATCGCCCAGCGCCCGGGCCACCTGCGCCCAGAAGCGGTCGCGATGGTAGTTCATGACGACGGCCTTGCGCCGCCGGGCACCGCCCACGATGACGGGTGGCGGTGGGATTTGCGGTGCTTTGGGGGTGGGCTCCAACTGTTCGGCCAAGTCGGGAAGCGGCATTTTCCACGTGCCGTCACGCTTCACAGCACCGGGAAGATCCCCATTGCGCATCCGCTCGCGCACCGTGTACGGGTGCTGCATCAAGACCTTGGCCGTCTCTTCTGCTGACAAATGCGTCTTCCCCGGCCATTGCCGGATCAACAGATCGAGCATGCGTTCGGACATCAGGCCCCCGACATCATCCTGTCCAGAGCCTCGCTGATCCGACCTGCGCCGTCCACTTCCACGACACGGCCCGCACCGTCGAAGTCGTACAGAACCTCATGCTCCCACGTGGCGTGATACGGCATATACACCCCCCATCCGCCCAGCTCGATGACAGGCGCGATATCCGATTTCAGGGAGTTGCCCACCATGGCGAACTCATCGGGCTGGACCTCGAACTCTTCCAGCAGCCGGCGGTAGGTGGCCACGTCCTTCTCGGACACGATCTCGATGCGCTGGAACGCGGTCAATCCGCACAGCGCCACCTTCCGCTCTTGGTGAAACAGATCCCCCTTGGTGATCAGGACAACGCGGAAGCGCTGGGCGACCTGCTCGACGGCCTCGGCAATCCCGGGCAACAACTCCACGGGATGGACCAGCAGGTCCTTGCCCATGTCCATGATCGTGCGGATGTCCTTGGCCTCGATCCGACCACCCGTCAGGTCGATGGCCGCTTCCACCATCGACAGGATCATGCCCTTCACGCCGTAGCCGTACTGGGCCAGGTTGCCGCGCTCGGTGGCCAGGAGCTGCGCGCGCAGCCCCGCGGAGTCCAGGTCGATGTAGCGGGCGATGATCGCCTCGAAATCGATCTGCGCCTGGTCGTAGAACTCCTGGCTGCGCCACAGCGTGTCGTCCCCGTCAAACCCAACAATCTGGATCATGCCGCCCCCGAAACCGTGGCAAAACCGGGGCAATTTTGGGCTACATCCGGCTCCATCGGACTACATGAACGCCCCTTGCCCCGGCGCCGCCTCAAGGAGCAATTCATAAAATTCAATCGTTTACGGCTCTTGGCACGCCTCCTGCATGGGGGTGCCTTCTGTTCCTGGTGGAACAGGTCACCCTTGGTGATCAGCACCACCGGCAGTTCGGCCGCG
>CALALQ010000138.1 GCA_937925595.1 uncultured Demequina sp.
AATGCCCAGGTCCCAGCGGCGGACCAAGGTAGAGGCGTCGATGTGCTTGCCAGGTGGACCGAAGGCGTCATAGATAGCGGGCTTCATCTACCTCAGGATGAGAAAAGGGGCTGGTGTGTCCAGCCCCTGCCATGTTTGCGCTCGTATAAATGGCTTGTCTTTCGGCGTCAGTAGCGCAGTTTCCAGCGCTGGCCCACGGCCTCGGCATAGACAGGAGCCGGGGACCACCAGGACACCGTGGCCATCAGGGCGGGCGTGGGGCAGAAGTTCTCGGCCTCGACCTGGAAGTAGGGGTTGAAGGCTTCCGTGCTGTCCGGGGACCACTGCGGCTTGGTGGGCAATTTGGGCTGCCAGGGCCAACGGAACCTGTGGCGAGCCTTGCTTCCGGAGCAATCGGCGATGGCCTCCGACAGACCCTCCACGTCGCCCTCAATCCATAGGATCGCGTTGTCCAGCCCGTAAGCGTTGAGCTGGTCCATGACGGCGTAAGACACGGCCGGACACCCTTCCGACCGACCTGCCCAGCCGGTGCGCACGTAGTTGGACGGGTGCAGCACCACGGCCCGCTCGCGGGCGTTGTCATTGAAGCCCACCATCAAGCCGTCCAGGCGGCGACGGGTGGACCCATCCTTGGTGTTCACGTAGGACTCGGCCACCGAGTACAACCCCACGGATGTCATCAGGCTCCCTGGGGTGTTGGAGAAAACCGACGCCCTACCCGACTGGTCGGGATCCGATCCGCGACCATGTGCCACTTCGGTGCGCAGTACCACCTCGTTGGTTCGGGTGTCGATCGCCCACAAGCGCTGGGCGGACGACGGCAAGCGCATGTCGGCCACGATCAACAGACCAGGGTCGCGTCCCAATCGACGCGAGCAATCCAGCGCCTGCTGGGCATGGGCATGGGTGACCCGGGACATCCCGTCCACGCGCGGGAGCTTGGCCTGCGCGGTGCCGGCCAGGAGCAAGGCAGTGGACAGTGCCGCGGTGAAGATTGGGGCCCTCGCTCCCGTCTTCATTGTGAGCGGCTCCGGTTGCGAGACTGGCCCTGGGACAGCGTTTCGCGGGCACGTGCTTCGCGCAGCTCGGCCAGGTTGTTCTGTAGCCGGGTGTAGCCTTCGGCGTCCTTCACCTGCGCCTGAACATCGCCCACCTTGGCTTCGGCCTGCTGCTTGATCTGGGTGCGCTCACTGCCGGACGCCTTGGCGATTTCGGCGCCCCGCTGCTCCACGTATTCACTCGTGGGGCCCTGGAAGTTGGCCAGCGATAGCCGGGTCTTGGGGGCGTTCTCGGCTGGAGCCTGCTGGGCGGTCGCTTGCTGGGGAGCTTGCTGTGCCGAGGCCTGGGCAAGCGTGGCCTGCTGGAACGCAGCCGGATTGGCTTGCGTTTGGGCGGGTGCCTGCGGTGCGCGTTGCTTCTGCTGGGCTTGGGACCGCATGCTTTCGACTTCCAACACAGCCATGGTGCGCAGGTAGTCGCTGCGGTCCACGGCGTTTGAGCCGGCCTTGGCGGCATAGGCCTGGTAGCCTGCCCCGTACTTCTGGTCGACATGGGCCAGGAAATTCTGGCCCTGCTCGGAGTTGCGGGCCTGTGGGGTCATGGACAGCCACTTGTTGTTGGTGGCCTCATGCTTGTCAAAGGCAGGCTCGCGCTCCACGCGCCACATATCGGCCTGATTGGCCTTCCATGCCGCGGCTTCCTTTTCGGTGGGCATGCTCAGGGGGTCGGATGGGTTGGACCGGTAGGCCTGGTAGGCGGTCTTGTCATTGCCCCGGTAGGCTTCCAGTCGCTTCCACTGGATGTCGTCGGGGGGAGCCAGCTCGTTGAATGTGCGCTGGTTGGGGTTGGGGTCGGCCGCAAAGGCTGCGTTGTACGCGCCTTCATACTGGCGGTAGCGCCGACCCAGGGACAGTTCGTTCTTCTCGTAATCGGTAAATGCGGACATGGGGACTCCAAATCAGGCGGTTGGGGTTGGATTGGCGGTTGCGCTAACGGCTTCAAGCTCTTGATTGGGCGTGGCCTTGCCGGCCACCGTGGCGTCGAGCTGCTTGGACTGGTGGGCTTTCAATGCGGCTTTGACGTCGTCCACCGACATGTACTGAGTCCGGGCGAAGTCAATCCGCTTGTGTCCGGCGCGGTTCAGCAGCGCGATGACGGTGCCGCGTACCGACAGCTGGTCATTGACTTCCCAGTCCTCCAACAGCTGGCATTCCTCGTACTTGCCACTGATGTACACAGGCAGGTAATTCTGGTCTTGCATTTCGCTCAACGGAGTACGCTTGGCCAGGCCGCGATACGGCTGCACACCTTCACCTACCACCTGGAAACGCGTGGCTCCTCGCCGGTCCATGTCTCGCAGGACGTGAACCGCAGGATGGTTCGGGTCGCCGTAGATGGTGTTCCAGAACGTGTTGATCGCTCGACTCACATCCATGAAGCCCTGGGTCTGGGTCGTTACCCGCAGCTTCTTGACCTTGCCGGTACGTCCCTGGAGGTAGCGGACAGTCTGCTCGGAAGAATCGAAGGCCAGGATCGAACGGAAATTGTTCAGGAAACCGTTCTTGGCATCGACCGAATCCATGACACTGTCCAGGCCCTCGTAGGTCTGAGTGGCGTAAACGTAGAAGAGCCCCATCGATCGGGCCATGCCCGCCAAGCCGATCTCCATGTCCGAGACCATCGCCTGGCACTCGTCGACCATGTCCATGACCGCGCACTGACCCGTAGCCTTGCGCCAATGCTCACCATGGATTTCCTGGCGGATCTGGATGGCCTTGAAGACCTTGGACTTGACCAGCTTGGCGATGATCTTGCCAGCCTTCTTGAACTGGGTTGCCGGCAAGTTGACGCCCAGCCATGCGCCGTGAACAACGCGCAGCACATCCACGCCCTCTTCGGTGTCGGCCCATGCGGTTTCACCCACGTCAACGCCATCCAACATGCCACCGCGCAACTTGTCGGACTTCAGGAACGACAGGATGTCGCGGTTCACGTTGATCAGGAACGACGACCGCTGCTTCTCGTCGGTGTTGGGCCAGGTGTGCTGGAAGAAGTCGATAGCACGCGCGGTAACTCGCCCCTCCTCCAACAGGTCAGGGAAAATGCTGGCGGGTCGCTCGCGGATCCGCGCCTGGTGGGCAGCCTTCTTCTTCTTGATGTCTTCTGGGGTGTCGCTTGGCAACGTGATGGGCGAGTACCCAAGAAAGTCAAACAGCTGCTGCGCGTCATCATTCGCACGATAGATACCATTACCCGCATATGCTGGGGTGGCCAGGATGTTTGCAATCTTGGAGTAGCAAGAGGGAGTCCAGGTGTACTGGCGCGTGGACGCGATGAACTCTTTCCACTTGTCAACGGCAACAGCTAACAGGTCGATCTGGCTTTGAATGAAACTGGTATCCAGATTTCGCCGCCGTGCTTCCTCCCGCTCAACCAGCATGATGTCGATGAGGTGTGCAGATGACTCGATGTGCGCCTCCGCTTCGGCTTTGGCCACCTTTTCGTGCTGGACCAACGCCTGGAGAATCGTCAGGGCAAACAAATGGAAGTTGTCCGCACCATCCGTCCAGATGGCCTCGCCCTTGATCCCGTCTTCGGTCGCCTCGTTGAAGGCCATGGCCACCGTTTCGGCGTCCATGCCCTGGAAGGGAGCGAACTTCGTTCCTGGTTCAATGACGATATCCAGCAGCGAGCGCATGTCTTCCACCATGGCGCCCTTGCCATCGGACAGGATGGCGCCGATCTTCTCAGGTAGCGTCTTGAGTTTGACGGCCAGGGGCCGCAACACCGAAGAGGTTTTTCCGGTACCGGTGGCACCGAACACCATCATGTGCGTCGACAGATCATTGAGAGAAAGGCACATCCACTGATTGGGTGCGGGGGCACAAGGAAGATCCGCGCGCCCTGTGATACCCAATGCACGCGCCAGTGGAACAAGGGAAGATTTGTCCCGGGCTGCCTCACGGATCTGCTGAAGTCGAGCCGGCGCCAGGGGTCCGGTTTGGGTTGCGTGTGCACTCATTGACTACCTGCCTTGAACTTGGATTGCATTTCGAGTTCGGCCGCACGCTGCCGGAAGTTCCCCCAGGTGTAGTACAGGGGGTAGGCGCAGGCGACCATGAGCCAGCCCATGGGCCGGAAGAAGGAAAGGGAGGGCGGCAAAAGGGCCAGGGCCACGTTCACCGCCATGACGGAAGCGGTCACGACAAAGGCGTGCTGGAACCGGGTGAGCAGGGAGTGGATGGCGGTTCCCGACTTGCCGCTGGCGGTGCCCGACCCCACGAACGTCATGACGAACACTGCACCCGCCAACATCGGGAGCGTCGACCGCAGGTTGGTCATTTCCAGGCTGGGCCCGAACATTCCGCTCATCAGCGCGGGCAGGACGACCGAAAGACCCAGCACCTTGATCACGGTGCCGGCGCTGTTTTCGGACGTGTACAACGCGAGGGCGTGGAGCGCCAACAGGGGCAGGCAGACCGCGACGGCCAGCAACGGGCTGAACAGTTTCAACACCATGCCCAGGGCCAGGATGACCGGGAACGCGCCCATGACCAGGCTG
>CALALQ010000139.1 GCA_937925595.1 uncultured Demequina sp.
ATGGCCGCGCCCAGTTCATGCAGCAGCAGACCACTCAGGCCCCGGCTCCCGTGAAAGAATCTGTTGCCGTTCAGGCGGCACCTGTTGCCGTTCAGGCGGCACCTGTTGCCGTTCAGGCGGCACCTGCTGCCGTTCAGGCGGCACCTGTTGCTGCGCAGCCTGCCATCGAGGTCACCCACGTCTCCCCGACCGCGAACGCGGAGGCCGCCCAGCCTGTGGCCTCCACCGGCACGGTCCCGTCCGCGGATGTTCCCGCCCCGACGCGGGCACCTGCCCCTGTCGCCGCTGCCCAGCAGGCCGCCCCGGTCACCGCGGACAGCAACCCCGCTCCGGTGGCCCCGGTCGCCCAGACCGCCCCGACTGCCGCCCCGGCTGCCACAGCACCCGTCACCCCGGCTGCACCCCCGGCACCTGTCGCTCATCAGCTGACTGGCCCGGTGTCAGCCATCATCACCGCCGGTGACGGCGAGCACACGATGGTCGTCCGTGTCGCCCCGGACGAGTTCGGCCCCGTGACCGTCCGCGCTTCCATCTCCGGCGGCACGATCGCTCTCGAACTGGTGTCTTCGACTGACGCGGGCCGTGAGGCGCTGAAAGCGGCGATGGCGGAGCTTCGCCGGGAGCTGACGACCCTCGCCCCGGCGGCAAGCCTGTCGCTGTCCGCTGACGGGCAGAGCGCCCAGTCGCAGTCCTCCGGCGCCGACTCCCGCTTCGGCGGGCAGCCGGCCTCCCGCACCGAGCGTGGCGATGACGCTGCGGCCGGCCCCGAGTCCACCACAGAGCCGTCGGTTCCTGAGTCCAACACGGGCGACGGCATCGACTTGTACGTCTAACGAAAGAGCACGATGACAGCAGTAGCCGCGGTCTCACCGACCGCATTCACGGCACCCGGGGCCAGCGCGCCCACGGAGAAGTCGAACGCGATGAACAGCGAGATGTTCCTCAAGCTCCTGGTGACGCAGTTGCAGAACCAGGACCCGTCCTCCCCGATGGACACCAACGAGATGATGGCGCAGACCACGCAGCTCGCGATGATGGAGTCCCTCACGAACATCTCCGACACGTTCAGTGAGCAGTTCGGTCTCTCGATGCGTGCCACCGCCGCGTCCCTTCTCGGGGAGAACGCCACCTACAAGGACAAGGACGGCGTCGAGCACTCCGGCCTTGTCACCGCCGTCTCCTACGAGGCTGGCGTCCCGACCGTCACCATCGACGGCGTCAAGGTCAACCTCGACGCGGTCTCCGGCCTCACCACCTCCTGACCCCTCCCCGAAAGGAAGCTCATGCTTCGTTCTCTGTACTCCGGTATCTCCGGACTCTCCGCGCATCAGAAGATGCTCGACGTCACCGGCAACAACATCGCCAACGTCAACACTGTCGGCTTCAAGGGCTCGTCGGTGCAGTTCCAGGACACGCTCTCGCAGCTGGTCCGCAACGGCGCCGGTCCCCGTGAGGACGTCGGCGGCTCCAACCCGTCGCAGATCGGCCTCGGTGTGCAGGTCGCTGCCATCCGCACCAACTTCAGTCAGGGTTCCGCTCAGACGACCGGTGTCGGCACGGACCTGATGATCTCCGGTGACGGCTTCTTCGTCATCCGTGAGGGCAACGAGAACTCCTACACCCGCAACGGCTCGTTCAACTTCGACTCCGCCGGACGACTCGTCACCGCAGGTGGCGGGTTCGTGCAGGGCTGGACCGCTGTGAACGGTGCGCTCAACACCGGCGGCGGCGTCGGCAACATCACCCTCCCCACCGGCGGCACCGCCCCCGCGAAGGCGACGGAGAACGCCACGGTCGGCGGCAACCTGCCTTCGGGTGCGGCTGTCGGCGACACGCTCGTGCGCGACGTGACCGTCTACGCTGCGGACGGTGCGGCCGCCCAGCTCGCCCTCACGTTCACCCGTACCGCCGCTGGCTGGGACGTCACGGACGGCACGACGACCACGTCGCTGACGTTCACCGACGGTGTCCAGGCTGGTCCGTCGTCGCTGAACGCGGTCGGCGGCATCACCGTGGACCTGTCGGCAGTCACCGGCTACGCGGGCCTGTCCACCATCGCTGTCACCGGCCAGGACGGCTACAAGGCCGGCGAGCTCGTCGGCTACGAGATCAGCTCGTCGGGTGCGGTCATCGGCACGTTCTCGAACGGTTCGACGCAGACGCTCGCGCAGATCGCGCTGGCCACGTTCGACAACCCGGAGGGCCTCGAGAAGGTCGGCTCGTCGCAGTACAAGGCCTCGACGAACTCCGGTGACCCGGTGGTGTCGGAGGCTGGCACCAACGGCGCCGGCTCTCTGATGGCTGGTGCGCTGGAGATGAGCAACGTGGACCTGTCGCAGGAGTTCACGAACCTCATCGTCGCCCAGCGTGGCTTCCAGGCGAACTCCCGCATCATCACCACCTCCGATGAGGTGCTGCAGGAACTGATGTCACTCAAGCGCTGATAGATCGGGAAACCCAGGTCAGAGGCTTCTTCTGACACGAGGTTGCAGGGCCTTCGGAGAGATCCGGGGGCCCTGCCCTCTGTCGCCGGACCACCTGTACCCACCCAATCGGCGGCGAATCCTAACGGATGAACCGCGAAAAGCCAATAGACCTATATGACCGGCACGTCCCCACGCATGCAGAAAGAGCGGATACCCGCATGATTACCCTCACTCGCCTCAACAAGACGCGCCTTGCTGTCAACTGCGACCTCATCGAACGCATCACAGCCACCCCCGACACCAACATCCACATGGTCACCGGCGACCACCTCGTGGTCCTCGAGCCGCTCGAAGACGTGCTGGCCCTCATCGAAGAGGCCCGTGCGCGCGTCATCTCACGAGCCCTCTCCGCCGTCCTTGAAGGAGGCCTGTGATGGATGTCGCACTGATTCTCGGAATCCTGCTCGCGTTCGGTTCGCTGTACGCGATGATCACGCTGGAAGGCGCGCACGTCGAATCGCTGCTGATCCCCGCGCCGATGGCGCTGGTGTTCGGCGCGACGATCGCCGTCGGCATCGCCTCAGGCACCGTGAAGGACGCCGTCCGGGCCTTCTCGTCCATCCCCCGAGCTTTCAAGGGCGTCGGCGGTCCCTCCGATGCCGAGCTCGTCGAGAAGGTCGTCGGGTTCGCCGAGGTCGCCCGCCGTCAGGGTGTCCTCGCCCTGGAAGAGTTCGTCGCCGACGAGAAGGACGAGTTCCTCAAGACCGCCCTCCAAGACATCGCCGATGGCAACGACGCCGAAGAGATCCGCGTCGTCATGGAAGACAAGATCGACGCGACCGAATCCGGTCACCGCACGTCAGCGAAGTTCTTCATGGGCATGGGTGGTTACGCGCCCACCATCGGCATCATCGGCACCGTCGTCTCCCTCACCCACGTCCTCGAGAAGCTCGACAAGCCCGACACGCTCGGCCCGATGATCGCGACCGCGTTCGTGGCGACCCTGTGGGGTCTGCTGTCGGCCAACTTCATCTGGCTGCCCATCGGCACCCGCCTCACCCGCCTCGCCGAGATCGAGACGGCCCGCATGACCCTGCAGATGGAGGGCATGCTGTCCGTCCAGTCCGGCAACCCGCCCCACGTCGTCCGTGACCGCCTGACGGCGCTGCTGCCGGCCGGGACGAAGAAGGCCAAGGACAAGGGCAAGAAGGACGAGTCCGGAGCGGGCGCGAGCTGATGAGCGGTCGCCGGCGGAAGAAGTCGCATCACGAGGGAGGGCACGAAGGGCCCGACGAGCGGTGGATGGCGTCCTACATGGACATGGTGACCGTCCTCATGTGCATGTTCATCGTGCTGTTCGCGATGTCCACCGTCAGCGACGAGAAGTACCAGGCGCTCAAAGACTCCCTCGGCGAAGGTTTCGGCCAGCACCAGTCTGAGGAGCTGACCGCCGTCGAAGGCATCGTCGTCCCCAAGGAGTTCCTCGAAGGCGACTCCGTCGAAGAGGCGGAGCTGCAGAAGGCCATCGAAGAGTACGAAGACCTCGCAGAGCTCCGCGAGCAGCTCGAGAAGGTGCTCGACGACAACAAGCTGCCCGGGGTGGCGACCTTCACCCTCGACGAGCGGGGCCTGACCATCGGCCTCGTCTCCTCGGAGACGTTCTTCGCGACCAACAGCACGAACCTGTCCAGCAAGGCCGTCGCCATCTTGAAGACCGTCGGCCCCGTCCTCAAGAAGGAAGGCCGCGCCCTCTCCATTGAAGGCCATGCCGACTACCGGAACCCGAGTGGTTTGTACCCGACGAACTGGGAGCTGTCCAGCGCCCGCGCCACCGGCGTCCTCCGCCACCTCGTCGAGCGCGAAGGCATCAAGGACACCCTCATCAAGTCGGTCGGGTTCGGGTCCGCCCACCCCATCACCAAGGGCACCGACGCGAAATCCCTCGCGAAGAACCGCCGTGTGGACATCGTCATCCTCTCCGACGAGGAAGAGCGCGTGCGCGCCCTGCTTCCGGACATCGACAAGGTCAACCCGGCCAAGGGTGAGGACAAGACCTCAGGCTCCGGTCACTGAGCGGTGCGCTTTTCTGCCGGCACGCGCATAGACGGAGGCGTGACAGACGTAACCCCTGATGCTTCCACGCTGGAGCTCTACGACTTCGGACGCCCCGCGTCGCTGAGTCGGGAGAACGCCCGCGCGCTCAACAGCGCGTTCGACGCGTTCGCCCGCCAGTGGGCCGTGCAGCTGACCAGCAAAACCCGCACCCGTGTCCACGTCGCCGTCTCCGAGGTGACGATGGAGACCTACGACGAGTACATCGAGTCGGTCCCCTCCCACACCGCGATGATCGTCTGCGGTCCGCAGGGCGAGGACGACCGCGGCATCCTCGAGTTCCCCCTCGACGTCGCCATCCTCTGGATCGCGAAGATGATCGGCGGCGCCGACAACATCCCCGTCCCGGACCGGGCGCTCACCATCCTCGAACAGGCCCTCCTGCGCCAGCTCGTCGACGAGTCGATCGGCATGCTCCGCTCCGCCCTGAACGGACTGCTGCCGGACAAGTTCCGCTCCGACACCGTCCAGTACAACCCGAGTTTCGCGCAGATCGCCGGTGCCACCGACCCCGTCGTCGTCGCTCGCTTCGAGATGAAGATCGGTGACCGGGACAACGTGCCCGCCACCTTCGCCATCCCCGCCGCCGGGTTCCTGGAACGCCTGAGCCGCGCCGACGAGCTGAACTACATCGTCGACCCGGACGCGCTGCGCCAGCACGTCGAGACCATCGACGTCGAACTGTCCCTGCGTGTACGCCCACAGACCATCGACCCCGACCAGGTTCTGAACCTGGCCGTCGGCGACATCATCTCGCTCAACCACGCCGTCAACCGGCCCCTGGACCTCGCCATCGGTGACCACATCATCGGCACGGCTACCCAGGGCGCGTCCGGCAGCCGCCTGGCCTGCGCGGTGACCGCCACCTACCTTTCCGACACCCTGACCGAGGAGCTCTCATGACCAACATCACCGCCCAGGAGACGGCCGTCGCCGCCGCGTTCGCGGACAGCCTGCCCACCGCCGCCCCCGCCAAGGCCCGCCCCGCCAAGAGCACCGGCGACGCCGGTGAGGCCGCTGTCGTCTCGGTCATCGGAGACACCTCCGCCGACATCGCTGTGGTCATCGTCGATGAGAAGGCTCTCGCTGACGGTGAGGACGGCACGTCGCTGGCTGAGCGCCTCCAGGACGCGTTCGACGCGGCAGGCAACGCCCTCGGCGTCGCAGGCGTCGCCGACGCGACCGTGACGGACGGCACCGCCATCTTCACTGACCCGGCATCCCAGGTGTTCGAGCTCGTCGGCGCGAAGAGCCGCGTCATCGGCCGCATCGCTGTCCGCATCAGCCGTGCCGCCCAGCCCGGCGCCGCCAAGCTCAAGCGCATCGCCGGCGTCCAGATGGACATGACCGTCGAAATCGGCAACACCCGACTGACAGTCGCCGAGATCCTCGCGCTCGAGCCGGGACGTGTCATCGAACTGGACCGCTCCGCCGGCTCCCCCGCTGACATCAAGGTCAACGGCAAGCTGGTCGCCCACGGCGAGATCGTCGTGCAGGACCAGGACTACGCGGTGCGGGTCACCCGCATCGTCGACACGTCCGAGGTCTGATGGACGAGTTCCTGCTCGTCGTCCGCGTGCTCGTCGGGCTTGGCGTGGTGTTCGCTGCGATCTTCTACCTGCAGCGACGCCTCGCCAAGCGCGGCGGCACCACAGGACGCGAAGAACTGATCCGCGTCGTCGGCCGCAAAGGCGTCGGCGCGAAAGCCCAGGTGGTCGTCGTGGACATCGCCGACCAGCGGTACGTCCTCGGCGTCACCGAAGCCGGTGTCTCCGTCGTGGACACGATGGCCGCTCCCGAGCCGCAGCACGAGCCGGTCGCTGAGGCCGCCGACTCGACTTCTGAGGACCACGCGCATAGCGGGACCATGACAACCACCCCCGCCACCGGCTTCGCGAGCATCCTCGCAGGCAAGCAGGCCGTCCCGTTCGGCGCTGCCCGCCCGTCCCTGCTGTCCCTGGACACCTGGGTCACCGCCGCTCGCCAGGTCTTCGCCCGCTCGTGAACCGCGCAGCCGTCCGCCCAGGTCGCATCCTGGGCCTGGTCGCCGTGGCGTTCACCGTCGCGGCCCTGTTCGTCATGCTCGGCTCCACAGGCGCGTACGCCGCACCGGTGGACCCGACTCCCCCAGTGGACCCGACCGCCCCCGGTGTCGGCGGTGTCACCGTCGCCATCAACGGGCAGGACGGGACAGCCTCATCGTCCATCCTGACGCTGCTGGGCATCACCGTACTGTCGGTGGCGCCCGCGCTGCTGCTGATGATGTCGAGCTTCACGAAAATCTTCGTGGTCCTCGCCATGACCCGAAACGCCCTGAGCCTTCAGTCCATCCCGCCGAATCAGGTCATCGCCGGTCTAGCACTGTTCCTGACCATGTTCATCATGTGGCCGGTTCTCGTGGACGTGAACACCCTCGCCGTCACCCCGTACGTCGAAGGCAAGATCGACTTCACCGCCGCCGTCGAGCTCGCATCCGGGCCGCTTCGGGAGTGGATGCTCCAGTTCACGCGCGAAGAAGACCTCGCGATGATGACCCGGTTCGCTGACTACGCCAACCCGGACACCCCCGCCGACGTGCCGATGCAGACCCTCGTCCCCGCGTTCATGGTGTCCGAACTCAAGTCCGCGTTCATCATCGGGTTCGTCATCTTCATCCCGTTCCTCATCATCGACCTCGTCGTCGCAGCCGGCCTCATGTCGATGGGCATGATGATGCTCCCGCCGGTGATGATCTCCCTCCCGTTCAAGATCCTGCTGTTCATCCTCGTGGACGGCTGGGGTCTCATCCTCCGCACCCTCGTGCAGTCCTACGGAGGTGCCGGATGACCCCCGAAGCGTTCATGGACATCGGCATGTCCGCCATCGGCCTTGCCGCCAAGCTCGCAGCCCCGCTGCTGATCACCGCGCTCGTCGTCGGCTTCAGTGTCTCCCTCGTGCAGTCGATCACCCAGGTCCAGGAAGTGACCCTGTCCTTCGTCCCGAAAGCCATCGGCGTGTGCGTGGCCCTCGTCGTCTGCGGCCACTGGATGATCTCCGAGTCGGTCGCCTTCACCAACGACCTGTTCTCCCGCATCCCCGGCCTCCTCGCGGGGTGAGCGTGAACATCCCCATCGACTACGCCTGGATTGAGGCGACGGGGCTGGCAGCCGTGCGGTTCACCGCATTCCTGTTCATCGCCCCGCCGTTCGCGTACAACGCGTTCCCGGCACGCATCAAAGCGATGCTTGCCGTGGGCCTTGCCATCGTCGTGTCCAGCCGCGTCACCCCCGGGTACGAGTCGCTGGGGACCGGTGAGTTCTTCCTCGCCCTGACCATGAACGTGCTCATCGGGGCGCTGCTCGGGTTCCTCGTCATGCTGTGCTTCACCGCCATCCAGGCAGCCGGCAACCTCATCGACCTGTCCGGCGGTTTCCAGATGTCATCCGCGTACGACCCGAACCTCGGGCAGCAGTCGTCCCCGTTCGGGCGGCTGTTCCAGATGACGGCGCTGCTCATCCTGTTCGTGTCGGACGGCTACCAGCTTGTGCTGTCCGGGTTCGTCCGGTCCTTCGACGCGCTGCCGGTCACCGGGTCCATCAACCTGGCCGGCCCCGTCACCCTCCTCATCGACGCGACCTCGCAGATGCTGGTGTCCGCTGTCCAGATCGCCGGCCCCATCATGATCGTGCTGTTCCTCGCTGACGCGGGCCTGGGCCTCATGACCCGTGTCGCCCCCGCCCTCAACGCGTTCGCGATGGGCTTCCCGCTCAAGATCCTGCTGACACTGACGCTGGCCGGTTCCATCATCCTCGCCCTCCCCCGCATCGTCGGCGCCATCGCCGAGGACATGGGCGGCCTGCTGATCGGAGGTGCGCAGTGAGCAGCGAAGACTCCGGTGAACGGTCAGAGAAAGCCTCCGACCGGAAGATCAAAGAGGCCCGCAAGAAGGGCAAGCTCAGCCGCAGCCAGGACTTCACCGCATGGCTGGGCATCGGGGCTGCGTCCATCATGATGGCGACCGCCATCGACGCGGGCGCGCAGGCCGGGAACGTCATGTTCGTCAACGTCGCCCGCATCATCCGAAACCCCAACACCGACGACGCGCTCACCGCCCTCGACGTCGGCGCCAGCACCCTCCCGAACATCCTCGTGCCGATGCTCGTGGCGGTGTGCATCACGACCCTGACCGCTGCCATCGCGCAAGGCGGCGTGCACCTGCGTGGTGTGCCGGCGAAGTTCGAGCAGTTCAACGTGCTCAACGGCATCAAGCGCATCTTCTCCATGCAGTCGCTCTGGGAGGGCGCGAAAGCGCTCATGAAGACCGCCGCCATCGGCCTGGCCCTCTACGTCGTCGTCTCAGGTCTCGTGCCGGTGCTGACCGCGTCCGGTGCGCACACCATCTCGTTCGTCCTCGAGACCGCCGCAGGCGGGGTCATGTCGCTGCTGCTGACTGCGATCGCTGTCGGCCTGGTCCTCGCCGGGTTCGACGTCATGGTCGTCCGCAAGCGCAACCACAAGCACACCCGCTCCACGAAGAAGGAAGCCAAGGACGAGCACAAGAACACCGAAGGCGACCCGCTCATCCGCAGTCAGCGGCGAGCGAGGCAGATGGCGATGAGCCGGAACCGCATGATGGCTGCCGTCGCCGACGCCTCAGTCGTCCTGGTCAACCCGACCCATTACGCGGTCGCCCTCAAGTACGAGCCCGGCAAATCAGCCCCTGTCGTGGTGGCGAAGGGTGCCGATGAGATTGCCTCGCGCATACGAGAGAAGGCGAAGGAATCCAACGTCCCCATCGTCAAGGACATCCCGCTGACCCGGAAGCTCCACGCAGAGTGCGAGCTGGGTCACGAGATTCCGGTGGAGATGTACGACGACGTCGCCCTTGTGTTCGCGTTCGTGACGCAGCTCAAGAGGCTCGGACGCACCCGCGGCGTCCACACCATCCCGAAGAGAAGGACCCCGTGAAGAACATCCTGAAGAAGGCGACCGTCCCGGTCGGCGTGGTCGGCATCATCCTGCTGCTGATCGTGCCTGTCCCGGCGATGCTGCTGGACCTGCTCATCATCACGAACCTGCTGTTCGCGCTGGTGATCCTGCTGACGACCATGTTCATCCGAAAGCCGCTGGACTTCTCGGTGTTCCCGAGCCTCCTGCTGGTGGCGACACTGTTCCGGCTGGGATTGAACCTCGCTTCCACCAAGCTCATCCTCGGGGAAGCTCACGCCGGCGCGGTCATCAGCGCGTTCGGTGAGATCGTCGTCGGCGGGTCGCTCATCATCGGCATCGTCGTCTTCCTGATCCTCGTCGTCATCCAGTTCGTCGTCGTCACGAAGGGTGCGGAGCGTGTCGCCGAGGTCGGTGCCCGCTTCACCCTCGACGCCATGCCCGGCAAGCAGATGGCGATCGACGCTGACCTCAACGCCGGCATCATCACCGACATGGAAGCCCGTAAGCGCCGCAGCGACGTGGCCGCTGAGGCGGACTTCTACGGTGCGATGGATGGTGCCTCGAAGTTCGTGAAGGGTGACGCGATCGCGGGTTTGGTCATCATCGTCATCAACATCATCGCCGGCATCGCCCTGGGCATGACCCAGCACGGGATGGAGGTCGGTGAGGCAGTCCAGACGTTCTCGCTGCTGACGGTCGGTGATGGCCTGGTCACCCAGATCCCTGCCCTGCTCATGGCTATCGCGACCGGCATGGTCGTCACCCGCTCCAACGCCGAGGAGGAGATGGGTGAGTCGGCGGCCACGCAGCTGTCCCAGTCGTCGATCGCGCTGCTCATCGCGGGCGGCGCGGCGGTGGCCATGGGGTTCATCCCCGGCATGCCCATCCTCGCGTTCTTCGCTGTCGGCGCCATCCTCATCTTCGCCGGTCTCCGTTCCCGCAAGCATGCCGCGGAGGTCGCCGCCCTCGAGCTGTCAGAAGTCCCGGCAGCGCCCGCAGGTCCGAACCCGGACGACCCGGAGCAGATCCTCGCCCAGGCGAAGGTGTCGGCCCTGGAAATCGTGCTGTCCCCTGACGTGGTGGACGTCGCCCAGTCCGGCGGCGACCTGCTGCCCCGCATGAAGGCGCTGCGTCGGGAGATCGCGATGCAGTTCGGGTTCGTGGTCCCCCGTGTCCGCACCCACGACTCGTCCGCGCTCCCGCAGGCGACGTACTGCATCAAGGTCGCAGGTGCGGAGGTCGGCCGTGGCCTCATCCCCCGCGGCGCGGTCCTCGCCATCGGTGACGGCCTGGACGCTCTTCCCGGCCCGCAGACGGTCGACCCGGTGTACGGGATGCCCGGCAAGTGGATCCCGGTGGACATGCAGCACGCCGCAGAGATGGCCGGCGCCACGGTCATGAGCCGTTCGGTGGTCGTCGTCACCCACCTGTCCCACGCCATCAAGTCGAACGCGGCCCGCCTGCTCAGCAGCGACGCGGTCCGCGAGATGAACGAGGAGCTGAAGAAGTCCAGCCCGTCCGCGGTCGAGGAGCTCACCCCGAGCCTGCTGAGCCTGCCGGAGGTCCAGAGCGTCCTCCAGGGCCTGCTGGCCGAGCGTGTCCCGATCAACGACCTGGCCCGCATCTACGAGGCTCTCGCGTTGCAGGCGAAGAAGTCGAACGACCTGGACGGTCTCATCGAAGCGGCCCGCGGTGCCCTCGGCGCGGCTATCCCCGCCCGCCTGGTGGAAAACGGCCGTCTGCGTCTGGTGATGTTCGACCCGACCGTCGAAGCTCTCCTGCTGCAGGGGCTCCGCCCGTCCGACCAGGGCATGAACATCATCCTCGAACCCGACCAGCTCGACGCGATTCACGCGTCGACGAAGGCGGTCCTCGAAAACGCAACCCAGATGGGGGACGCGGCGCTGGTGTGCGCACCGCAGCTTCGTCCCGCTGTCCGCCGGATGTTCGCCGCGTACGCGGACGTCCCGGTCCTGTCCTATCAGGAGGCCAGCGCCGGCAACTACCCGATCGACACGGTCGGGGTCATCACCGGCGTCCTCACCCCTAGCGCCATGGAAGGCTGAACAATGCTCGTGCTGACTCGGAAGGTCGGTGAGCGTGTGCTCATCGGCGATGACATCGAACTGGTCGTCATGGACGTGAAGGGCGACTCGATCCGCCTGGGCATCTCCGCTCCCCGTTCCACCCGCATCCAGCGTGGCGAGCTTGTGGACGCGGTGAAGGCTGAGAACGTCACTGCCGCTCACGCCACGCCGGAGGACGCTCAGGCTCTCCTGGCGGCCCTCAGCGCCCGCTCGGGGGCCCGTATCGCCGCCTGAGCGCCTGGCTGCCGCCCCTGAACAGCAGAACGCCCCAGTCACGTGACTGGGGCGTTCTGGTGCGTCAGAGAGGCTGTCAGGCGTTCTTGGCGGCGAAGTCCACGTTGAAGTGGGCGCGGAGCTCGGCGGCGGCCTTCCGCAGCATCGCCTCCGCCATCGCGAAGTGAGCCTCGTCGAGCTGGTCCGCGTATTCGGCGGGGACACCGCCGGCGAACGCCTCCATGAGGAACGGGCGGAGCCGGTCGCTGTTGTCGCGGCCGCGGAGCTTGGCACCGAGGGTCGCTTCGAGTCGGACCGCATTCTCGTCGGGGAGGGTGACCTTGCCGAAGTGGAGCACCCCGTTGATCTCCTCGCCGAAGTCGTTGGTCTGGTCGGTTTCGTATCCGGGCATCCATGCGCTGGTGACGTCGAACGTGTTGAGGTCGGGGAGGTCGTTCCCGTCCTCATTGATTGGCTGCCCGTCCTTGTCGATGTAGCAGTCGAAGACCTTCTGCTCTCGCCCCGTCTCGTCGTTGTACTCGGGGTAGAACCGGGCACCGACAGCCTCGGGGACGTATTCCCGGGCGTCTGCGATGAACGCGTAGACCTTGGAGTCCAGCGCCCTCTGCTCGGCGATGACGGAGTCGCCGTAGTGGGCGAGCATCACGTCGTAGTGAACGTCGGGCAGCGGCTTGGACTGGGCGGCGTTTGCGGCGAGCGCGGCGCTGACCGCACCGGACGGGTTCTGGCCGTTCTGCTCGACGAACTCGCCGCCGTGGCCGCCTTCTGCGCCCTTCGGTGCGCGGGGAGCATTCGGGTTGGACATTGGTGGTTCCTTCTTTCGTTGTCAGACCGCGACGGCGCCGCGGATGGCGGGGTGGTGCTGGTAACCCTCGACGGAGAAGTCCTCGTACTCGAAGTCGAAGATCGACTCCGGGACTCGGGCGAGGTTGAGGGTCGGGTACGGGTACGGTTCACGGGACAGCTGCTCGCGGACCTGGTCGAGGTGGTTGGAGTAGATGTGGCAGTCCCCGCCGGTCCACACGAAGTCGCCGACCTCGTAGCCGAGGTGCGCGGCGAGCATGATCGTCAGCAGTGCGTACGAGGCGATGTTGAACGGGACGCCGAGGAACAGGTCCGCGGACCGCTGGTACAGCTGGCAGGAGAGCTTGCCGTCGGCGACGTAGAACTGGAACAGGGCGTGGCAAGGCGGGAGGGCCATCTGGTCGACGAGGGCGGGGTTCCAGGCGGACACGATGTGGCGGCGGGAGTCAGGGCTTGTGCGGAGCTGCTCGACGAGGCGGGTGATCTGGTCGATGGTGGACCCGTCCGTTGCCGGCCAGCTCCGCCACTGGACGCCGTAGACGGGGCCGAGCTCACCGTTCTCGTCAGCCCACTCGTCCCAGATGGTGACGCCGCGGTCCTGCAGCCACTTCACGTTGGAGTCACCGCGGAGGAACCACAGCAGCTCGTACGCGATCGAGCGGAAGTGGACCTTCTTCGTGGTGATGAGGGGGAACCCCTTGGACAGGTCGTAGCGGATCTGGCGGCCGAACACGGAGTACGTTCCGGTGCCGGTGCGGTCTTCCTTGAACGTGCCGTTTGCGAGCACGTCGCGGAGGAGGTCTTCGTACGGGGTGGGGATGGTCACAGGGTTGCTCCGGTGGTTGTGGGGATGATGGGCGTGATGTATCCGGGGTCTCCGGGGTGGAGTTCTTTGAGCTCGTTGATGCGGGCGGCGTTGTACAGCATCGGGTCGTTGCGGCGACGGAAGCTGAGGTCGCCCTCGTCGAGGAGCTTCTTGTTCAGCTCGGCGGTGCCGAGGAGTTCGCCTTCGTACTCGTATGCGGCGGCAGGGAGGACGGTGCCGGTAGGCAGAAGCACCGGCTGGCCGTTCAGCTCGACGCAGACACGGTCGTCCCATCCGTGGCGGGGGACAGCCTTGGTCACAGTGAGCAGGTCGTCGTAAGACAGGTCGGTGCCGCGGAGGATGTCGATGGCTTCGAGGTGCTTGACGCTGACCTGGTCGCCGGCGTG
>CALALQ010000140.1 GCA_937925595.1 uncultured Demequina sp.
GCGGCGCTGGCCGGGGGAGAGGGAGACGCTCACCCGCCTCGGCCTCGAGAACCTCGACGAGATCCAGGCGACGGTCAAGCGCTACGACATGAAGGTCGACTTCGAGCGCACGGGCACGCTCACCGTCGCGACGGAGCCTCACCAGGTCGAGTGGCTGGGTGAGGACGCCCTCGACGCCGACGCCACTCGCGCCCTGGTCAACTCGCCCACCTACCTCGCTGGCGAAGTCGACGATGAAGGATGTGCCCTGGTACATCCCGGAAAGCTCGCAATCGAACTCGCTCGCGTCGCGACCGATCTAGGCGTCGAGATTTACGAGTTCACACCGGTTCGCGCCATCGAAGACGGCCCGACGTTGGTGACAGACCGCGGTCGGGTCACCGCCGGCAAGGTCGCCTTGGGCACCAACGCCTTCCCGTCGCTGCTCAAGCGCAATGCGCTCATGACGGTGCCGGTGTACGACTACGTGCTCATCACCGAGCCGCTCACCACGAAGCAGCTCGCGGCGATCGGGTGGGAGGGGCGCCAAGGCATCTCTGACGTCGCGAACCAGTTCCACTACTACCGACTCACTGCTGACAACCGGATTCTGTTTGGCGGCTACGACGCGATCTACCACCCTGGTCGCAAGGTGCGCAGGCGCTATGAGGACCGCCCGGAGTCGTACGAGAAGCTCGCAAGCCACTTCTTCACGACGTTCCCGCAGCTGGAGGGTGTGACGTTCACGCACCGCTGGGCCGGCGCGATCGACACATGCACGCGCTTCTGCGCCTTCTTTGGCACGGCGCGCGGCGGCGACGTCGCCTATGCGGTGGGCTTCACCGGCCTTGGCGTGGGCGCGACGCGCTTTGGCGCCAACGTCATGCTGGACCTCTTGGACGGCGAGGACACGGAGCGCACCCGCCTGCGCATGGTGCGCGAGCGCCCCCTGCCGTTCCCGCCGGAGCCGATCGCCACGGCCGGCATCGCCGCGGTGCGCTGGTCGCTGGACCAGGCGGATCACCGCCAAGGCAAGCGCAACATCCTGCTCAAGACGCTCGACGCCCTGAAGTTGGGATTCGACTCATGAGCGAGACGCCAAGCGACATGCCCCAGGGGCTCTACGCGACGGACGCGGAGGGCGAACTCGGCACATGGAACGGCCTCGAGGTGGGCGTATGGGAATGCCCGCCTCGCGTCGAGACGGACACCGAGGCAGACGAGATCTTCGTGGTCCTGACCGGCCGCGCAACCATCGACTTCACTGAACCACCCCACCCCAGCATCGAGATAGGACCGGGCGACGTGGTGCGGCTCAACGAGGGTCAGCAGACCCGTTGGACCGTCCACGAGACCCTCCGCAAGGTGTACGTAACTCCAAAGGACAACTCATGACCCTGCTTCACCACGTCAACGGCGAGCCCTACGGCGAGCCCAGCTCCACCGGAGCGATCTTCAACCCTGCAACGGGGGACAAGATTGGCGAGGTTGCCTTCGCGTCCACTCAGGACGTGCAGCACGTGATCGACGTCGCCACTGAGGCGCAGAAGGCGTGGGCCGCCACCGGCCTGGTGCGCCGCGCCGACGTGTTCTTCCGCATGCGACAGCTGCTCGTCGAGCGCCAGGACGAACTCGCCGCGATCGTCACGCGCGAGCACGGCAAGGTGCTTTCCGACGCCAAGGGCGAGGTGAGCCGCGGCATCGAGAACGTCGAGTTCGCCGCGGGCCTGGTGCACCACCTCAAGGGAGAGCACTCGACGGGAGTCGCGGGCGGCGTCAACGTCCACACGATCAAGGCGCCGGTTGGCGTCGTGGCTGCTATCACACCCTTCAACTTCCCGGTCATGGTGCCGCTGTGGATGAGCGCTTCCGCTCTCGCCTGCGGCAACGCCGTGGTCCTCAAGCCCTCCGAAAAGGACCCGAGCGCCGCGAACTTCATCGCCGCGCTGTGGGAAGAGGCGGGCCTGCCCAAGGGCGTCTTCAACGTGGTCCACGGCGACAAGGTCGCCGTCGACTCTCTCCTCGAGAACCCCGGCATCGGCGCGGTGAGCTTCGTGGGCTCCACCCCCATCGCTCGCTACATCTACGAGACGTCCGCCAAGTACGGCAAGCGCGTCCAGGCCCTTGGCGGCGCCAAGAACCACATGATCGTCATGCCCGACGCTGACCTCGATGCCGCGGCCGACGCTGCGGTGGGCGCGGCGTACGGAGCGGCAGGAGAGCGCTGCATGGCGATCTCCGTGCTGGTGGCCGTGGGCGACGCGACGGCCGATGCGATCATCACCAAGATCTCCGAGCGCGCACAGAAGCTGCGCATCGGTGACGGCACGGACTCCTCAACGGACATGGGCCCGCTCATCACCCGTGAGCACCGCGACCGCGTCGCAAGCTACGTGACGGGCGCAGAGGACGAGGGCGCGCAGGTGGTCGTCGACGGCACCACTCGCGAGTTCAACAACGACGGCTACTTCCTTGGCGCGAGCCTCGTGGACAACGTCCGCCCCGGCATGAAGGTCTACGACGACGAGATCTTCGGCCCCGTCCTGTCCGTGGTGCGGGCCGCGTCGTACGACGAGGCCGTCTCGATCATCAACTCGAACCCCTACGCCAACGGCACCGCGATCTTCACGCGTGACGGCGGCACGGCACGCGCCTTCGAGCAGGACATCGAGGTGGGCATGGTCGGCATCAACGTGCCCATCCCCGTGCCGATTGGCGCCTATTCGTTCGGCGGCTGGAAGAACTCGCTGTTTGGCGACTCGCACATCTACGGCCCTGAATCCATCCACTTCTACACGCGCTCGAAGGTGATCACCTCTCGCTGGCCCGACCCCAGCGAGTCGCAGATCGAGCTCGGCTTCCCCTCCAACCACTGATCCAAAGGCACCGCATATCTGATGACCGCGAACGACCCCCGCTATGTGTTCCACTCCTGGAGCGCGCAGGCGACCCTGAACCCCATCAACGTCGTTGGTGGAGAGGGCTCCACGTTCTGGGACGACGGTGGCAACCGCTACCTCGACTTCTCCTCGCAGCTCGTGAACCTCAACCTGGGTCACCAGCATCCGGACCTGGTGAAGTCCATCCAGGACCAGGCGGGGTCGCTCGCGACCATCCAGCCGGCACTCGCGAACGAAGTGCGCGGCGAACTCGCTCGCCTCATCGTCGAGGTGGCGGGGGAGCCGTTCGCCAAGGTGTTCTTCACCAACGGTGGAGCCGACGCCAACGAGAACGCGGTGCGCATGGCGCGCCTCGTCACGGGCAAGCGCAAGGTGCTGTCGATGTATCGCAGTTACCACGGCAACACCACCACGGCCATCACGCTGACCGGTGACCCGCGCCGCTGGCCCAACGAGCCTGCGGACCCCAGCATCGTCCACTTCTTTGGCCCGTACCTTTACCGCTCCGCGTTCTACGCAAGCACTCCCGAGGAGGAGGCGGAGCGCGCTCTTGCCCACCTCGAGCAGACGATCATCCTCGAGGGCGCGTCCACGATCGGCGCGATCCTCATGGAGACCATCGTGGGCACCAACGGCGTGCTGGTGCCTCCGCCGGGCTACCTCGAGGGCGTGCGCGCCCTGTGCGACAAGTACGACATCGTATGGATCGCCGATGAGGTCATGGTGGGCTTTGGTCGCGTTGGCGAGTGGTTCGCATGGCAGTCCGACGCTGCGGTTCCGGACATCATCACCTTCGCCAAGGGCGTCAACTCCGGTTACGTGCCGCTGGGTGGCGTGATCATCAACGAGCGCATCTCCAAGGAGTTCGACAACCGCGTCTTCCCTGGTGGACTGACGTATTCGGGTCACCCACTCGCGTGTGCGGCGGGTGTGGCGACCTTCGAGGTGTTCCGCCGCGATGGCATCCTCGAGCACGTCCGCGACCTTGGCGAGCGAGTGGTGCGCCGCACGTTGGAGGCCTGGGCGGAAAGCCACCCCAGCGTCGGCGAGGTGCGTGGAAAGGGCCTGTTCTGGGCCGTCGAGCTGGTGCGCAACCGCGAGACCCGCGAGCCGCTGGTGCCGTTCAACGCGGCGGGCCCCGATGCCGCGCCCATGGCCGCGGTCGCGGCTGCGTGCAAGAAGGCCGGCCTGTGGCCGTTCACGCACTTCAACCGGATCCACGTGGCGCCGCCGCTCGTGATCACCGAGGCCGAGCTCGTCCGCGGCCTCGACATCATCGACGACGCCCTCTCGGTCGCCGACGCCGCGATCGCCTGACCGGGGAGCGCCGGCGCGGGCACCCCGGTCCGCGCCCGCCCGCCCAGCCCCGCCAGCGGCGCCGGCGCGAGCAACTGCTGC
>CALALQ010000141.1 GCA_937925595.1 uncultured Demequina sp.
GTCACGCGCGGCGGTCCGGATCAGCGCGCAGGTGCGCCGGTGCTGGTCGGGCGTCGGGTCGTAGCCGTAGATCGCGCGCCCGCGCAGCGACTTGATCCGCGTGTGCCGCGCGCACCACGAGTAGGCCTCGGCGAACCACTCCGCGAGCGGGCGCGAGCCGCTCCACCACTGGGCGCGCGGCCGCTTCATGAGCCGGCGGAACTGGCCGCGGTCGCTGTTGGAGAACACCGTGAGGTCGAACACGTGACCGAGCTCGTGCAGCATCACGGCGCGCGGCTGCTTGAGGTCGGGCTTGAGGTAGATGATCCGCGGCTGGTCCGTGTAGACGCAGCCGGCCATCTTCGGCAGCCCGGGGCAGCCCGTGGTGCGCAGCACGACGGCGCCGGTGACGGTCGGCACGAGCGAGCGGTTGGCCCAGGACTGCCACGACCCGACCACCGGGCCGCCGTTCGGGTGCACGAGCCGTACCGCGCCGCGCGCGGCGAGCGGCGCCGCTTCGGCGGCAGGGGCGAACGGCAGGCCGTGAAGCGCGCACAGGCCCGCGAGTACGACAGCGAGGACCAACCGCTGTATCACCTGCGGGGTTAGTACCACAGAAGGACGCTCAGTAGACAGCCCCCTGAATGGCCACACTTCGGACCGGTGAGGAAGCACCGAGTCCCGCCCGGGCGCGAGGTCTATCCTGCGTCATTGGTCCGCCGCCCGGCGAACCCCGGGGGCGGTTAGCTCAGTTGGTCAGAGCGCCTGCCTTACAAGCAGGAGGTCGCGCGTTCGAACCGCGCACCGCCCACTCCCGCCCGAGCCGCGCCACGCCGTCGATTCCTCACTTCTCGGCCGCGCGGCCGGGCTCGTCGGCAGGAGCGATCGTGCCAGCTACGTGCCCGATGCGTGCTTCGGCCTCGTCGTAGGCGTCGAGCAGCCCGCGGTCGTACTCGTCGGCGTCGCGCGCCAGATGGCCGTACGTCTGGTCGATCATCTGCACGCTCGTGCCCATCCGCCGCGAGAGCGTGAAGATGCTCATCCCGGCCGCCAGGCTCCACGTTGCGAACGTGTGCCGCATGTCGTAGATCCGCCGATGCTCGATCCCGGCCGCTTCGAGCGCTGGCGCCCATTCGCGCGAGCGCCAGTTGTTGATGTCGATCCGGCCGCCCGTCTTGCTCGGGAACAGCACGCCGTTGCGGTTCGGGAGCGCCTTGAGCGCGTCGACGACCTTTGCGCGCAGCGGAACGCGCCGCCGCGAGCGCTCGGTCTTCGTGTACGTCTTCAGCCGGCCCTTGGCGTACGCGCGATGCACGCGCAGCACGCCGCCCTCCAGGTCCACGTCGTTCCAGTCGGCGCCGAACGCCTCCTCCGGCCGCACACCCGTCCCGACCGCGAAGATCACGAACGGCCCGTGCGGCCCCAGCTCCTCGGCGAGCAGCTCGACGTCCGCCCACGTGTCGAACGGCGTGAACTCGGTTCGCGGGTGGCCCGGGTTCTTGACGTCGACCGCGACGTTGCGATCGATCCATCGCCACCGCACCGCCGCGGCCAGCACCTGGCGCAGCGCCCGATGCGATCCGTGCCGAAGCTTCTCCGGCAGCGAAGCCCGCCACCTCGCGATCACCAGCGCGTCGAGCTCGACGAACTCGGCCTCGTCGGCAACGGCACCGTCGAGGTCCGAGTGCACCAGCTCGCGCCGTTGTTCAAGGCGTTCATCCTCAACCGCGAAGAGCTGTTCCTTGGCTTCTATCCCGTCGTCCGTCGCCAGGTCCAGCTCCACGCCGAGTCCCACGACATCTACGACCTCATGGGCAAAGACGCCACCCTGTTCCACCACACCACCAGCGACGACGACACCTCGACCGGCTCGCAGTACGTCGAGCAAATCCAGTCGTGGTTTGAGACGATCTGGTCGACCGTCGCGCTACCCGGCCGCGCATGAGTGCTCCCGCGCCTGCCCGGTTCGCAGCGGTAATCCGGCACGCTCGCGTACTTCTGCTCGACTTCGACGGTCCTATCTGCGCGATCTTTGCCGGCCATCCCGCCCAGTCGATTGCGCGTCACCTCGCCCAAGCGCTGGCCGACGACGGCGCCACGGTGCCTCCGCGCGTGCGTGACAGCGCTGACCCGTTCGAGGTGCTGCGATTTGCCGGGACAGTCGGAGCCCGCGCTGCCGAACAGACTGAAGCTCGCCTGCGGGACGCTGAGTTGAACGCGGTGCCAAGCGCCAGCCCAACCCCGCATGCCGAGCAACTGATCGAAGCGTGGCGCAGGACTGGACGCGCGGTTGCTGCAGTAAGCAATAACTCCGAAGCGGCGGTCACGGCATACGCGCGACGCCGTCAACTTGCTCTCTCTGCCATCGTCGGTCGCACGAGCGCGGACCCGTTGCTGCTGAAGCCGCACCCAAATCTCGTCTGCCGGGCGCTGGACATTCTCGAATCGCCCGCCGAAGGCGGGTTGCTGCTGGGCGACTCGCCAAGCGACATCGAGGCGGCATCACGAGCAGGACTTCCGTCGATCGGCTTTGCCAATAAGCCCGGGAAACGCGAGCGCCTAATCGCTGCGGGTGCGACCTTCGTGATCGACGATCTCGCCGAGGTTGCCGCTGAGGTCGTCTGAGCCTCGACCGAGGGACTCAGGTCATGGCAAGCGCGATGCGGGCAACCGCCCACGCGCCCAAGAACACAAACACGGCGACGTAGGCCCGTCTCGTCGCTCGGTGTTTAGCAGCAGCGACCTTGGCCACCTCGTAGACCTGTCCAGCGAGGTCGTCCAGCAGTTCGTACGGCTTTTTGGCCTTCACGGCTGCCTGGTAGGCCACGTGCGAATTGAACCGCGAGACTTCGCCGAAGTAGAACAGCGAACTGATCGGACCGGTCTCTCGGTTGCCGGGAAGGAGACCGCGCATGCGCAGGCGCGGGAAGAGCGCCTGCATGACCAAGACGACCGTGATGCCAGCGAGTGCGCCCGCCGTAATGGCTGCGGACGCGGCGAGAAGCCCACCGCAGGTGTGCCCCGTCACGTTGATGATGTCGCAGGTGCTAGCTGCGGGCTCGTGCGGAGCGAACAGCCGCCCGGCATGATCGATCATGTCCTTGCTACCGAGTCCCAGGAGCACGAGGACGGCAAGCACCTTGGCGTCGCCGTGGCGAGTCCACTCGGTTGCAGCGATTAGCGCCCGCTCAAGAAAGTCTTTCGTATCTATGCCGTACCCGCCAGGGTCTGGGAGCTTGGGGTCGTCGCCGGGCACGCGTCACGCAACGGTATGCATCAAAACGGACGGACTGGATAATCGGAGCATCATGCGTCCGCGAACCCTTGAAGACTTCCTAATCAGTCGACCCTTGACTGTCGACGGCATCTTGGACGATGGATGGGGTGCGCCCTTCCCCGTCAAGGGCGTAGAGATCGACGCCACGATCCTCTACGCGGACATAAGCGACTTCACCGCCCGCAGCACCGAGCTTTCAGCCGTCGAAACCCTTGCCTACGTCAACAACTTCTTCGCGTGGGTCACCGCCGAGGCTCTAACGGGTCGTGCAGCAATCGTCGACAAATACATCGGAGACGAGATCATGGTCGTGTTCTCCAAGGAGTTCGGGTCCGAAGATCCGTTCGTCGACGCTGTCCAAGCGGCCCGGTGGATGGCAGAGAATGACGCGCTCAGTTTCCGGCCGCATATGGGACTGGCCTCCGGGTCCGTCGTGATCGGATACGTCGGAACGCCGCTGCTGTTCGGTTGTTCCGTGTTCGGCCGCCCAGTCGCTGTAGCGAACCGATGCACGAGCGCTGGTCTGCTCGACGACATCGAGGGCATGGTCTTTGCCTCGATCACGTTTCCGGCTCACGAGTGGGGTGGGCGCGAACTGACGGACGTCTTGACGCCCGTCCGCTACAGCGGTCCGGATGGCAAGGAACACGAGCAACCGCTCGCATGGGACCTGCAAGGTCCGGGCGAGGTCGCGATGAAGGGACTCGGCGACGTCCAGGTCTGCCAGCTCGTCAGTCGGATGTTCCACGCGCCCATGACTTCCGCCGAAGAACGGGTCAAGGAAGGTGTAGCGGACCTTCGGAAGTACGGCTACTACCGTGGGCGCTCTTGACGCGTTGCAGGGAGGCCGTTAGGAATCGCGATGTGAATCGAACAGCTACGCCTCGCTGGTGAGCCACGCCGACAACCTGAAGACGATCACCTCTCTGCTCTCGGAGTCCTACTCACGCCAGGACACAACGGGAGTACCGAAGCGCGCGGACTTGACGTTCGGCAACACGATCAAGCGCATCAAGCATGCTGTCGTGCTGTACGTCGACATGCGCAGCTCGCGCAAGGTGATGCAGGACTCGACCGTGTTTGTCAGCGCCAAAGCTCACAAGGCTTTTCTCCAGTCCCTGATCTATTGCGTCGAGAACCGCGACGGACACTTCCGGAGCTTCAACGGAGACGGAGCGCTCGCATTCTTCACTGGCCCCAACGCTGCTTCGCGTGCTGTCTGTGCTGCGATGGAATTCAAGGCATACGTCCTGAAGATCAACGAAGTCCTGAAGCCGCACGGGACGTCGCTCGACTTCGGGGCTGGCATCGGCCAAGGAGAGGTGCACGTAGTGAAGAGCGGCAAACGCGGTGATGAGCAGACGAAGCAGGACTTGATCTGGATCGGCTGGTCGGTTTACGTCGCCGTGGGGCTGAGTGATCTCGGATCCACGCCAAACAACATCTGGATCAGCCAACACGTCAGGAAGTCGATTGGCACTCAGAAGCACCTCAGCGTCGTGAAGAACAACGCCGGCGAAAGCATGTGGACGCAGACCACCAAGACACTCAAGGGGCTCGGGGTGCGTGACGTGCGCTACACGAGCTACTACAAGACCATCTTCTAGGTCATGCACACCGGCGCCGTTGTCGCACGGCGCGGTGACGGTCCTAAGTCAGTGACGAAGACCTCTACGACATCAAGGGCGGCCTTCGGCCGCCGGCCGGCTGCGCGCGGCTCGCTTCGCTCGCCGT